>CAJTVL010000009.1 GCA_910579425.1 uncultured Lachnospiraceae bacterium
ATTTAGTGTTTATGGGAGGTTAAGCCTAAAATCATTAGCCTCGTTATAATTTTTTTGCGGAATTCAGGTTATAATTGTCCGCATGGTTGTCATATCCAAAGTTGGCAAACACGGTTCCGCCCACACAGATTTCCTTGGTATCATCCTCTGACTGGTAAGCAAAGTTTTCTGCGGTCACATAACCCTTTCTATACCACTCGTTGACCTTTTTGTAATAATCCAGCAGCCCGTCCTGGCGCAGCCACCATTTCAGAGTTCCGTCCTCCGCCTCATAATATCCACCGTTTTTCAATCCCATCTGTTGCAACAACCAACTGAACTTATGAGCAGAGTTGAAGGAGCATACTGTATAGTCCGGATAAGCCTGCGCTACCTTCTCAAACGCCGCATCCAGATCCTCCAGGGTGTTAAAGGTGATTCCCAGTTCCTGCGCAATGTCTGCCCGATACATAAAACCGGGACCCTCTGTCAGGATCTTGTCATATTTCTCATAATCATAGGCGGGAGAAAATCCGCAGCCAATGGTGTAATAATGCCCGTCCGGAGCCTGATTTACAAACTGCAATACCGGGTCAACCTCAAAATCCACATCCGGATAGGTCTCATGGAGCTCATCTAATGGATAGCTCACCTGGGAATCCGCCATGTACTGATATCTGTAGGAGCAGACGATGTCCGTCATATCCCCGGAGGCCACCATCAGCGCAAGCTGATTATCGTCCGCCGCCCGGATCACCTCGATGTTTACGCCAAGCCTCTTTGAAAATTCCTCCGGCACGGCTCCCTCCCATTTGTCGTAGGGCCACCATGTCTCATCCACAAAGATGGTCAATGTGGGGGCATCGCTCAAATCTGTCTCCGCGCTCTCTCCTGCATCTGCTTCCTGATTTTCCCGGGCCTGCTCTGTGGTATCTGCGGAAGTATCCTTAGATGTCTCTGCCAGGGCGTCGCTTCCTCCCTCTTTCTGATTCGCGCCCTGTCCCCCGCCACAGGCCGCTGTGGAAACCGTCATTGCCAGCACCAGCAAAATTGCCGTTACTTTCTTCATTTTCATACTTCTTCCTCCTACTTATCGTTTTATAATTACAAACCGGAACACTATCCGGCGAACTACCAAAAAACAATCTATTCTTTCACTGCCCCGATCATCATGCCCTGCACGAAGTATTTTTGCAGGAAAGGATAGACACACATGATGGGAAGCATGGAAACCGCCATAGCTGTGGCCTGCACCGTAAAGGATGTGGCAGTGTTTGCCTGTGAGAGCTGGCCCGCGGCTTCCGTGTTGGCCGTCGCAAGATTCTGATTGATCACGGTCATCATCTTAAAGGCCATGGTATGCAGATTCGCATCCCTCACATAGTAGGCGGAATCCAGCCAGCTATTCCACTGTCCCACTGCGGAGAACAGGGCGAGGGTTGCCAGAAAAGGCTTGGAAACCGGAAGCACCACCTTTGTCAGAACCTTGATCTCCCTGGCCCCGTCTATTCTTGCCGCCTCAATCATGGACTCCGGTATGGCGCCAAAGAAATTGATACCGGTCATCACGAAAAAGGCGTCCACCATTCCCGGAATCACATACACCCAAAAGCTGTTTAACAGGCCCAGGTTCCTCAACAGAATATAAAAAGGGATCAATCCGCCCGAAAAATACATGGTAAATACCACCAGAAAGCGATAGCCTTTTTTAAACATCAGGTTATTTCTGGACAGGGCATAGCTGAACATACTGGTAAAGCTCACACGCAATGCCGTCCCTGCGATCGTCCTTGACAGGGAGACCAAAAAAGCATGCCGCCAGTCTCCGTCCTTCAAAAACAGCTCATAATTTGCCAAAGAAAACTTCCTGGGCCAGAGATAAACCCCGCCTTTCATCAGATCCAGCCCATCGTTAAAGGAACAGATAATGGTATAATAAAAGGGATACAGAGTGACAATCCCTACCAATCCCAGAAGAAGATAGACTGCCACATCCACCGCTTTGTCTTCGCTGAATTTTCTTTTCATGTTCAGTCCCCCTTCCTAAAACAGGCCTTCGCCGGATACTTTTTTGGCTACCTTATTGCTGATAATCACAAGCAGAATGGAGATCATGGACTGCACCAGATCCACCGCCGTGGCGTAGGAGAAACGTCCCTGAGCCATTCCCATCTTGAAAGCATAGGTCTGAATGATTTCCGAGGTGGCATTGTTGACCGTATTTCCCATCAAAAACGACTGCTCAAAGTTTGACCCTACCATACCGCCGCCGAGAAAACTCCCAATAGAGAGAATCAACACGGTGACTATGGAGCCCTTAATCCCCGGCAACGTAATATGCCAGATCCGTTTCAGCCTCCCTGCGCCGTCTATACTGGCCGCCTCATATAAGGTACTGTCTATCCCAGAGATCGCCGCAAGGAAGATGATGGCCCACCAGCCGGAGCTCTTCCAGATGGAAAGCGCCACCGACAACCCCCAGAAAAGATCCGGATCCGTCAGAAACGGGATTCCCTTTTCCAAAATTCCCAGCTTCACCATCAACTGATTGAGCGCACCGCTGTTCTGAGCAAGCAGAGCATTGCTGATTCCGTAAACCAATACCCAGGATACAAAATTAGGAAGATAGCTGGCCGTCTGTATCAGCCTCTTGAAAGGATTGCAGCGGCATTCCGATATGAGAATCGCCAGCAAAATGGGAACCGGAAAGGCAAATATCATCTTAAGCGTACTGAGCGCGATGGTGTTGCGCAGTAATTCGCCAAACCGGTAATCCGTAAAAAACTCCTTGAAGTATTTAAGCCCCACCCAATCGCTGCTGAAAATCCCCGCCACGCCCGACGTGAGCTTGTAGGATTTAAACGCGATAATGATACCAAACATGGGAAGAATGGAAAAAACAAGAAGATAGATCACTCCGGTGAGGGCAAATGCCTGGAGCTCTATCTGCCTTCCAAATTTCCGAAATCCCTTTCTCATCGCAACCTTTTTTTCTGTCATCTGCCGTACCCCCTGGATCAAGTGATTGTTTTGTTTATTATAACATTACATTTTCTCTCCGGAATACAGCAGGTTTTTTGTGCAAAATATACACAAATTCTTATTTTTCCTCTTTTTATGCGCTTTCTTTGGTTTTTCTCTTATTCTTTCGTCCATTTCGGGACGTCTTTCCTCTGCCTGTCTTTCTGTAATCCAAAAATAGTACACATTCCCCCAAAAAATTTACACTCCTTTTTCCTCTATTCTTTCTTGCCTTTTTTCTTCTCATCAACGATAATAAAGCTGGCAAGCAGCTTGGCTGACAAACAGCTTGGCTGACGAGCAGCCTTTCCGCTGGCTGTAGAGCATTGTGCCTTACCCAAACCCTGTAAAAAGGAGCCCGCTATGTCCATCCATATTACCAAGCTCCAAACCCGCTTTTTTATATGTTATTTTCTGGCAATCTTCATTCCTATTCTGCTCCTGAGCGGCATTATCTACCACTATCACTATGACCAGCGCACCAAGGAATATTTGAATGAAAAAGAAAATTCCCTGATCGTCGAGCAGAATTACTTAAATCACCAGTTAGAGAGCGCCCGGAATTACTTCAACCAGCTAAAATCCAACTATGAGCTTTTAAAACTCCTGAAAGGTTTTTATTCCTCCGAGCGGGAAATTGTCTACGCCTACAACAGTCAGATTTATAGCCTGATCTCTGGAATCTATCTTTACGATCATAACCTGCACGATATAACCATTTATACCGGCCAGCAGAGAGCCTCTGAGATCTTGCGTTTCTTTGCCCCCATGTCCGATTTTCCCTTATCTGAGGAAACTTTTACCTATCTTGTTGACGGCTTCTGGTGCCAGGATGAAAAGACAGGAAATGCGACCTTTTCTTTTTATGTTGGCTTTTCCAATCCTCCCATGACAGTTTTCCCCGGCATTGTCTGTCTTACCTACAACAGCAGCATTTTTGATACCTATGCTGAGGGAAATCCGGACTGCGCCGTCTATGTTTATCTGAATCAGGAGCCTTTATACGAATACAACACCGCCTCCTCCGATTCCGCCTACCTGGCACAGTACAAAGAGCGTATTTTCACGGCAAACAAGACTGGCACTCCTCTGATCATTCCCGATGCGGATAATCGGTGTGTAATCAGCAGTATTGCCCTGGAAGAGGGGACTTTCCAGGTGATCAAAATCACACCGGAGAGAGGCTCTATTTTTTCTTACCGCCCGTTTCACATCAGTCTTCTTGTCACCGTTTTGATCATGTCTGTCGCCAGTATCCTTATGTTTGTGCTGATCCTGCTGCCTTTCCAGAACATCGTCCGTCTCTCGGAGCATATGAACAGCCAACAGCGTCACACCCTTTCCCCTTATACGGGCAAGCTCACCAGGGATGAAACCGGAGACCTGATTCTGTCCTTTAACCAGATGGCTGAGAGAATCAACGAGCTCTCATTAAATCTTTTAAATAATGAAATTCAGCTTAAAAACGCCCAGATAGAAACCCTCCAGACTCAGCTCAATCCCCATTTCTTTTACGGAACCTTAGAGAGCATCCGCATGATCGCAGAGGCCGACGGGCAGGAGCTGATTGCGGATATCGCCTATTCCTTCGGAAATCTGATGCGCTACTGTCTCTCCCGGGAATATCTGACCCCTGTGAGCAAAGAAATTGAGATGACAAGACAGTACGTGTCCATTCAGGAGAAGAGGCTTGGAAACCGCTTTGACATCCGCTGGGACGTATGTATGCCGGATGAGAAATGGCGATGTCCGAAATTTGTACTGTTCAGCATGGTGGAAAATGTGTTCTCCCACAATGTGAGCAAATGCAGAAGCTTTATCCATATCACCGTCAGCATCAGGGAAGAAAAGGATGACCTGACCTTTACGGTGACAAATACAGGCCCCGGCGTTGCCCCAGATCGTCTGGAAGAATTGCACGACCTTTTGGAACACCCGGAAAAGAGAGGCTCTTTTACAAGTGAAAACAACGGACGCAGCATTTTCAATATCAGTGACCGGTTAAAGCTTTTTTACGGGGAAGATTACCGCTTTACCATAGAGAGCACGGAAAATATGCTCACTACCTGTAGCGTGCGTATCCACAAACAGTTTATTCATTTCATGGAAGAGGGAATGTGAGTATGAAATTAAAAGTATTGTTAGTCGATGATGAATACATTGTCCTAAAAGGACTGGAGATTATGCTCCAAAATCAAAAAGAAACGCCCCTGGAGATTGTAACCGCCATGGACGCCATAGACGCTATGGACAAGATCGACCGCTGGTATCCTGATGTGATCATTGCAGATATCAATATGCCGGAGATCGACGGCCTGTCCATGCTGGAACAGATCGCCCAAAGCCATCCCCTGTGCCGTTTTATCATTGTCAGCGGCTATGAGGATCAGGCTTATCTGATGCGCGCCTTAAAGCTCCATGTGGCGGATTACCTGACCAAACCGGTGGATAAAGGCTATCTGATCCGGCGTCTGAATGAAATCTATGAAGAGCTGCTGAACCAGCGACGCAATACGCTCCTGAAAATCCAGATGATGCTTTTCCAAAGCCGGGACACTTCTTCCGTCTGTCCATCACATGCAATAGAAAAGGTAAACCTGCTTTTTCCCGACCCTTTTTTCGCCCTCTGCTGTCTTCCCCTCTCATCCCGTGACGCAGAGTCAAAAAAAGAGCAGGTTTCCGCCTATTTTGGCTCCTGCCATATTTTTCCCCAGAATAACTGGAGCGTCTTTTTGCTCAACTACTGTGCCCGAATCCAGGAAAAAGAAATCCGCGCCATTTTCGGGGAAATTTTTCCTGGCATGGACTGCGGAATTTCTCTCTTTACCAATGAGGAAAAAGCCCCTTTCTCTCTTCCGTACTTCTCCCTCTATTTACAGGAATCTCTCTGCAATCTGATTCTTTCCCTCCTGCCTGTAAATACCGGGCTTAAGGAAAATACGGCCTCCCGGATCGCCCTGCGCACCTTAAAGCCTGCCATCCGGGTGTTAATGTTTGAGTGCGATATCTCAGACTATATCAGCAATGCCTGCGATCCCTGCAAAGATTCCTTTGGGAACTTTCTTCTCATATTTACGGAATCCCTGGCGGCTTACACTCTGACCGCAGGAATCTGCCTGCCCACTGACACTATCTTGCAGCTCTACCACTCCCAGTCCGAAACTGCCAACGACAGGCGTTCTATGGCCTCTTTTCTGGAAAAAACCTTAAATTTCTGGTACGATTCCTTCACGCCCACAGAACACGCCGCTTATTCCTCTAAGATCGCCACTGCCTGCGAATATATGAATGCCCACTATACGGAAGATATCTCCCTGGAACAGACAGCGGAATTTGTTTCCATCAATCCCAGTTATTTAAGCTATATCTTTAAGAAGGAAACAGGCGCCACCTTTTTGCAGTACCTTACCAATATCCGGCTACAAAAGGCCTGCGAACTGATGCTCTCAGATCCAGGCCTGTCACTGGAAAGTGTAAGCGCCAGAACCGGCTATCACTCCGCCTCCTATTTTCATAAAATTTTCCGTTCCAAATTCGGCGTCAGCCCCAGACAATGGCTTCTGAGGGAACAAAAACAGACTTTTACCCCCCCCCAGAGCCCTGAACCGTAATGATGCTGCCCCTCTAATCCACCTTAATTTTATACACAACGGAATGCGCGCTCCTGAACCCGGTCTTTATGTGCAGTCCCTTTTCATCCCGGCTCCAATCCGGCGCATCGCCATCTCCAAGAACCGCAATACTTCTGATGTCCATGGAAGTTTGCCTGTTTGGAAGCGTCCTGCTCTCCCAGGGACACGATACAGTATTCCCCGCTTTCACTGCACTTCAAGGCAGTGGCATAGAGATACCCCGCTTTCATGGTAAAACGGAAATCCCCGGAGGTAAAGTTCTTTTTGATGCCGTCAGAGAATTGCCCTTCCACGATCCTCGCAGGCCCTTCCCCGTATTTCCTCCAGGTCTTCGTTCCGCAGATCGCCTCGCCCATCTCATTACAACTCTCGCACTCCTTTAGTGAATTATGATATCCTATATCATAGTTCACTATTTGTGTGCTCTCAACATCCGCCCGCTGAATAAACCTTATAAATCTGCTCCGCATCGTAGCTGCCGACCTGCTGCTGGGCGGCTATCACTCTCTCGATCTCCACAAGCTCCTCCTCCAGTTCATCGGCTATGACTGCCGCAGGTTTATTTTTCTGAAGCTTTTTACAAACAGGTTTTATTAAGTAGTTTATTTGCCCCTCCATTACTCCTTCCAGCTTCATATCCACAAATGCCTTGCACATATCATATTTCTTTTCTTCATTTTCCATCACTTCAGCAGGCTCCAATTCCTCTTGCCTTACTATCTGTCTGCCCCTAAAAAGAGCGCCGTTTATCTGGTCGGCAAATCTGCTGTTATCGTCCAGATAATCAAAGTGATATTCATCCAATTTTCCCATTTGTCATTCCTCCCTTATTTTATTGATACTTGAAAATGTCTGCGAAACCTGACGTCCATTGCTTTCCATATAAGGGATTCTTTGAGAAATAGATGATTTGTCACAGATGAGATATCAGAACTGTAGATTCCCAGATATGTTTGAAATTATGATAGCACAATACGTTCTATATTGTAAAGCCCTTTTTTACAGGCCACAGGCTTTGCCCTCCTTCGGCCCATTACAGACCATTCTCCCAGTCATCCTTTAAGGACTGAAGGATGCCGACCCGTAAAGTAGTAAAAATATAGGCTGACAATACTATACATAATGAAAAGGATTAATCAAGCTAAAACTAAAAATTTCATGAATTCTGATGCGTGTTCACATATGCAAAGCCGGGACTTGCCGAAAGAAGAAATTATCAAATGCTTTCATTGTGGAAACGAAACCCTGATGGCCCAGAAAGGTGAATATTGTTGGGGCTCCCGCGATATTGAGTATGAAAATTTCGGTTTTTCTTATAAATATGAGTTATTCGCCTGCCCCGTTTGCCACAAGGTTACATTGCGCGAAACTTATAGCGATAAACAGTATGATGGGCTTTTGTTAGATAATATTGAAGATTGGGACGATTTGATTGCCCTGCTTGAAGCAAAAGAATATGATGAGACTTTAGCCTTAGCTCAAAGGAAACGCGCCAAAAACCAAAACAAATTGGAATCGCCAACTGGAAATAATTAGCCCCGCACGAAAGACTGCCTGTCTGCCGTAAATCGACAGACAGGCAGTCCGACCTGCGAACTGCCCTTGCCCTTACAGAAAAGTTTAAAACCTCAATTTCCGATAACGATTAATACATGCCATAATCTCCTGCTTCCTGGGTCTTGCCAGAGAGGAGGATACCTCCCCATGGTCAAAAAGGCTCTCCAGACCGTCCCTGTCGAGCTGTTTTTCCAGGAAATCGCCGATCTGCTTTAAGGTCTTTCGCCCGTCCATCAGCTTAAGCTCTGCGAACTTCAAAACCCAGGCCAGAGCCGCCGTCTGCTCCTGATCCTTTAGCTGCTCCAAATACCTGAGCTCCACACTTTCCTTAGAAAGCAAAAGCTCGCTGGTTCCCATGGTCTTGATCTTAATCCGATCGTCCTTTTTAAGCCCCATATCCGGCTTGGGGCATCTCTTATCCAGATAGTCGGGGAAACTCTCCTTACCGCCAGTCATGGCCGGATAGCCCTCCGCCGCCTTTTTGGCCTTTTGGGTAATATCATAAGGAACATATTCCTTCATCTGAATCACTGTGTCCGCCACATGGAAATAGGAGCCGGAGCTTCCCGCCACGATAATGGAAGAAATCCCCAAATCCCGATAAAGGCAGTTTACCCGACAGATAAAAGGGGTGATGGGTTCTTCCCCGGCAGAGATTACCTCCTGCATCAGTTGATCCCGGATCATAAAATTCGTGGCCGAGGTATCCTCATCAATCAAAAGGAGGGAACTTCCTGCTTCCACCGCCTCCATCAGATTCGCCGCCTGGGAGGTACTGCCGCTGGCATCCTCTGTGGAGAAATGGGCGGTATCCCTTTTATTAGGAAGGTTCCCGATAAAGGGGGAAATATCCACGTTGGCAATGCTGCGGCCATCCTCCGCCCGAAGCTTTACTGCTGTATTGTCGGTGATGACAAGCTCTCTGCCATCCCCTTTGATGTGATTGTATACGCCGTTTTGCAGGGCCTGCAAAATGGTAGACTTCCCGTGATAGCCCCCTCCCACAAAAAGAGTGATGCCTCTGGGAATCCCCATGCCCGTTATCTTTCCCTTATTCGGCAGCTCCAAGGTCACCTTAAGGGACTGCGGGCTCTGAAAGGGAACCGCATCCTTCATAGGCCGCTCGGAGACGCCACTCTCTCTCGGAAGTATGGAACCGTCTGCTACAAAGGCGCATAACGACAGCTCCGGCAGCTTTTTCCGGATATACTGCTGATCCTCGCAAAGGCAGATTGCCTGTTTCAATTTATTCTGATCGATTCTTGCATAGTAAAGGCTCTTTCTCACACAATCCGGCAGAATGTCAAAGAGCATCTTTTCCAGTTCCCTGGCGTTGATGGTTCTGCCGTTTGCCGGAAATCCCGCCTCAAACCGGAGGGTGAGATTGCCCTCCTTTACCTTAAGGGCAGTTCTCTCTAACACCTGCTGTCCACACCTGGAAACACTAAGGAGCCCGCTCTTCCCGGAGCCTTTGGCCTGAAAGCTGCCGCCGCTTACCTCCCTGGCAAAAAGTCTGGTGAGATGATCCTGCAAAGTCACCCGCTTTTCAAAGGTGTTATAAAAGGCCGTTGGGAAAGCCGCCCTTTGGGCCTTCACCAGCACGGAAAGCCGGGAGGGCGCCGCAAAAGGATCCCCCTGCACATGGTCAATGGACAACACATAATCCGTAAAATCATACTGCCCCCGCAGCTCCTTGTAGGCCGGATAGCTCCGGTGGTCAATACTTCTCAATTTATTCCTGAGTTCTGTTGATGACTGCATATCTTACATCCTTTCCGGAGCGGAAAATCCAAGCACTCCGATACAAGCTTCCAAAATATCTCTGGTCAGTACAAGAAGGGCAATCCATCCGGCCCTCTTTTCCTCATTCTCTTCGGTCACAATCTTTGTCTCATGATAAAAACGGTTAAAGGCATTGGCAAGATTGTAAATATAGGCGCACACCTTATGAGGGGCGCTCTCACCATAGGCCGTCTCCATCATGGCGTTAAAGCCGGTGATCTCCAGCATCAGGGACTTCTCCGATTCACTGCCCGCCTCCCTGATGAAGCCCTCATCCAGCGAACCTCCCTGCTCTTTGATTTTATTTAAAATAGATTTGATCCTGACAATTGTATAAAGAATATACGGCCCGGTATCTCCCTCAAAGGAGGTGAACTTGTCAATATCAAAAATATAATCCTTGGCGGCCTGATTGGACAGATCCCCGTATTTGATGGCGGAAAGAGCCACCACCTCGGCCGTCTTTCTCGCCTCTTCCTCCTCCACCTGTCGGTTGTCCGCAATTTTACGGTACATTTCCTCGTTAATTTCTTTGATCAGATTTTCAAGGCGCATGACGCCGCCTTCTCTGGTCTTAAAAGGCTTGCCGTCCTTTCCGTTCATGGTTCCAAAGCCAATATGCAAAAGCTCCGTCTCCGGCCCTGCCAGAGCGGTTTTTCTTGCACAGCGGAAGACCTGCTCAAAGTACAGATTCTGCCGTTTATCAGCGACATAAATCATCCTGTCCGGATGGTATTGCCTCATCCTGTCAATGATCGTGGCAAGATCCGTAGTATTATAAAGAGAGGCTCCATCCGACTTCAAAATCATGCAAGGCGGTATCTCCTTTGTATCCGTCTCCTCTTTCACATCCACCACCAGGGCCCCTTCGCTGATATAAGCATAGCCCTCCTTTTTCATGTACTCCACCATATCCGGTATCAGATCTTGTACATCCGCTTCCCCTTTCCAGAGGTCAAAGTGTACATCAAGCTTTTTGTAGTTTTCCTTCAAATCCGGCACAGATACATCCATAATGTGCTGCCAGAGCGCATGATAACCCCGCCTGCCGCTCTGAAGCGCATAAGTGGCATCCATGGCATTCTTTTTGTACTGTGCATCTTCCTTTGATTTGGCGCTGGCTGTGGGATAAAGCTCTTCCAGCTCCGAAAGCGTAAAGGGCGGCTCCTTGGGATATTCCCCCATATAGTTTTCGTCGAAATAGACAAGCTCCGGCTCCCGCTCCTTAAGCTCCGTAATGATCAGTCCCATCTGCAGCCCCCACTCTCCCATATGGATATCCCCGATCACATCATGCCCCGCATACCTGGCAATCCTCTTGATGCTCTCGCCGATAATGGCTGGACGCAAATGTCCCACATGGAGAGGCTTGGCCACATTAGGCCCGCCGTAATCCACAATAATTCTGGCAGGATTCTCCGGCATTTCCAGGCCAAACTTTTCTTCCCGGCGCATTCCGGCCAGATAGTCTTTCACGAAGCTCTCCCGTACCTTCAAATTCAAAAAGCCCGGGGCCACAGCCTCCACGCTGGAGAAAATCTCACTGTCTTTACACTTTTCCGCCACATCATTCGCAATCATAACAGGTGCTTTTTTATAAATTTTTGCCCCCGACATGGCGCCGTTACACTGATATTCACACAAATCCGGCCGGTTGGAAAGGGTCACCTTCCCAAGTGTCTCGTCATACCCTGCCGCCCCAAATGCGCTCTGCATTTCCTCTGAAATCAAATCCAAAAATTTTTTCATTTTCCTTTTCCTCTCCTGAAAAGCATAGCCGTTCTGATTCTTTCACCGTTATATCCTATCATTTCAGGTTGGCTTTTTCAAGGGTTTTGTAAGGAACAGCAAAGCATAGAAATTCTAACGGAAATCTTTCCTACTATCTGCAGTTCTAAGAGGTATCCCATCTCGGGATATAACATCTGTTTCAGTTCCATGCTTTTTATCACCAATTCAACCAAATAAAGCAGGGAACGAACCGCCCGGCGGAGGGACATGTTGCCTGCCCCATGAGAGGAGGACAGATGGGAAAGTCAGAAGAAACAAAAGACCTTGTGGAAAAGGAGTTTTTAGCGTTTCCGGACATTGCGGCAGACGTGATCAACGTGCTTTTATACCAGGGTAAAGAAGAGACGAAAGCCAGTTTCTCATGGACAGTGGAAGAAATGAAGAATTAAGAAAAGCCCTGTCTGACCAGAGTTGCAGGGAACAGCTCTACTTAGAAGCCGGGCTGTCTTAATCCCAATTTTACAAGCCAACTTGACTCATTGCTCGCGGGAATAAAAGGGGCCTTTCGGCCCCTTTATCCAACTCTCCTGATTTTTCCATGCCTCAAAACAGCGTGGCTTACCGAAATGGGCTGTCCGTAGTCTTGGGTATTGGCGTTTATTCCGTATGGGAATCAGTTCCTTTTGAGATTTGTCACGATACATTTCGTAGGAATCACCGCCGGATAAAATCAAAGGCGGATGCACGGGCTGGAGAATGGCATCCGTATAGATGTGAACATCAAGGTCAAAAAAGGCATTTTTGATTTTGTTGTGCGGCATATGGAAGGTACCTCCTTGGATAAAGAATGTTGATATGTCCTAATCCAAGGGCCGCTCTCGCTGCCTCTTAAATTCAATCAGCAGCGAGAGCGGCCGTCAACCCTTTTTTTTAACATAAAAATGGTTAGATCTCATAAAAAGAATCCAACCATTTCAAGCAGTTCGTTATTAACTTAATGACATTGTTTCATCCTATGTGCCGTAATAATCGTATAGCTGTAGGCATTTATCGTAAAAAGGCACCCATCCGTCTCCACATACCAGTTTTTTCCTTTCCGCGTAATCAACGCATGGGGCGAAGCAATTTTTTCCACACACCACGCAACCGCATCTTTTCCCTGCAAGGACAAATTTTTCTTAATCCTCTCCTGTCCCATCTCGGTGGTATGCAATTGCCCCAAATGGGAAAGCAGCTCCCCGGCATTTTCTTCTCTCTCCGCCCCGCCGATTCTCCTGTCTCTTTCTGCCTTTGAAAAAACACAGCCGCAATAATCCTGCCGGTACAGATCATACTCTTTGGAAAGTTCCACCGACCTGCGATACCCATCCTTTTTCTTAAAATCCGAGGGCAAAAATGCCACCTGATATTCCAAAGACAGCGCTTCTCCGATTTCATTGATCTTCGCCGCATTTTTCAGCGGGCTGATGCTCAGAGTCGTGGTAAAGTAATCCGCCCCGGCTTCCTTTGCCCCTCGGGCTGTCTCCTCAAGCCGCAGCTTATAGCACACAAAACATCTTTCCCCGCCTTCCCGGCAATGTTCAAACCCCCTTACCCTTTCAAAAAAAAGCTCCTCAGAATAAATACCCTCTGTTATTTTAATGGGATAAGCAGATACCACGCCTTTTTCCACCTGTGTGTTAAATTCCTGTATCAGTCTCTTCTGCTCCCTTACCCTTTTGTAATACTCTTCCTCCTGGGATATATTGGGATTGTAATAGAATACTGTAATTCTGAAAAATTCTCGTAAATACTCCAGCACATAGCTGCTGCAGGGCGCGCAGCAACTATGTAAAAACAGATGTTTTCCTCTGTTTTGGGGATTTTGTAATATCTGATCCAGTTCCCGGGAATAGTTTCTGTTCATAAGTGATCCCATCCTTTTGCTTTGGTCTGCTATTAGGAAATTTCCTGATTATCTTATCACAAAAACCATGATGCTGCAAATGCGGCGTAACTATTCAGCCAGGACTTTGCAATGTAGCAGAAAAGCTACTGGCCGTCCCTACAGAAAGCATCTGCCAGGGAGTGAAAAACAGTGTGTGAATTATTTAATCAATATGTAAGACAGGGAAGAATTGAAGGGCGAATCGAGGGCAAAAATGAAGTTCGGAGCATTCGGCTTTCATACTGTGGTGGTGCGCCGCGCCAGCGGCACATGTAAATTTACTTAGGAACGCCATAAAAAATTATGGCGTTCCCTCTATCTCGCCCGAATTTCCTGCCGCATAAAGGACACATAGGAAACCGCAAAGGCAAGAAGCATCAGCGCCCCAAGGGCAGTCAGGTGAGGCCATACCAGCAGCATACTCTGCCCCACGGAAAGAGTGCTGACCAGAGCGCCGGAGAGCTGGGTCATGGTAACCGCATTCACAGAGCGCACGGAAGGGTTCAGCAGTGTGGAGGCAGCTTCCCCAAAGAGGTAATAGGGAGAAATCCGATTGATATTCTGAGCGCAGTAATAATTGTCCATCTCATTCATCAGGGATTCCATGTCATTTCCGCCTACCGGATAAAGGGCATCCGCCGTAATTCCCGCCAATAGGCTGATGAAGATAGCGCAGAACAGCCAAACCGCAATGCAGGCCAGGGCCGAGGTGGCGGCATGCTGGCAGAGGGTGGAAAAGAGAATCGCCAGCGCAAGCCAGAAGCCGATATAAACCACGCAAAAGCAAAGATAAATAAATAGCCTCGCCGCCTCTGCCCCTGTAGGAACCAACCCGGTGCTGATCAGCCCTACCGCCGCAATCAATATGCCGGATGAAAATACCATAACTGCCGTTATAAATATTCCCGCCAGAAATTTCCCGATAATAATATGATCCCGGTACAAAGGCTGGCTTACCAGACGGTTCAGGGTTCCTTCCGTCCGCTCGCTGTTAATGGCGTCAAAGCCCATGAAAATACCGATAAAAGGCCCCATCAGCGCCATAAGGGAATTGTAGGAGGGAATGGAGTTTGCGCTCACCGTAAAAAGCTTCAAAAACAAAAAGTCCGCAGAGGAATTTCCGCTCTCAAGAGCGTCCGCAAGGCCGGACACGGCGGCATAAAGCCCCGTCACCGTGATCAGCGCCATGAGCAGGATAAACAGAAGCATCCTTTTACCGTTAATAAAATCTGCGGTCTCCTTCTCAAATAACACCTTTAATGTATGATAATTTTGCTTTTTACTTTTTTCCTGTGTGATGATCTGCTCCACTTTGCTCACCTGCCTTTTCAAAATATTTGCGATAAATCTCATCCAAATCACTGCCCGCCTGCCGCAGGTGCATAATCGTATATCCCTGCCCCGCCAACTCCCGGGCCAGACTTCTTCTGATATCAAAGGAGGAATGTATCACATAGACATCGCTGTTTTTTTCTATGTTGGTCACGCCCTTTGTTCCGTTTAAGATATCCCTCAGCTTCATATTATCCGGGTAGGCCGCCAGCTCCAGGGTATTGACTCCTTCATGGGCGATCTCTCTTCCAAGCTCCTCCAAGGTGCCACAGGCAATCATTTTTCCATGTACAAAAATTCCCATCCGGTCACAGATCCGCTGTACCTGGTGAAGCTGGTGGGATGAGAGCAAAACCGTTTTTCCATCCCGCTCCGCAAGATCCCGGATCAGCCACATCAGTTCCCGGATGCCCTCCGGGTCAATGCCCAGCGTGGGTTCATCCATAATGATCACTTCCGGGTCTTTCATCAGCACATCAGCGATTCCCAGCCTCTGGCGCATTCCCCTTGAATAAGTACCGGCCTTTTTGTCCGCCGCCTCCGTCATATTGACCCGGGCCAGAAGCTTCTCTATCTTTTCTTCCAGCGTTTCTCCTTCCAGGCCTCCGAGCCTGCCGGTAAACCGCAGGTTTTCCCGCCCTGTCATACCGGAATAAAAACCTACGTTATCCGGCAAATACCCTACTATTTTCTTGACTTCAATGGAATCTAAGGTACAATTCAGACTGTTGATGCGGGCTTCTCCCTCATCCGGTTCCGTCAGCTCAAGAAGCATCAGGGTTGTGGTGGTTTTTCCGGCGCCGTTTGGCCCTAAAAGCCCAAAAACCTCTCCCTTATACACGGTCAGATCCAAATGGTCTACCGCCGTCAGCTCCCCATATCTTTTGGTAAGCCCTTTTGTTTGAATAACTACTGTTTCCATAGCAGCTTACCTCCTGCCATATTTCTTCATCACATAATACAGCCCCGCTATCACGGCAATAATGATCGCTACCGCAAAAATCCCCCAGCCCGTCTGTGTCTTGACGGTGACCCGAAACTCTGCCGAATCCGACTGGTGATCGCAGGACGCCGTGATCATGGTGATATAATCCCCCGTAAGGGCGTTATCCCCGGGAGTCACATGGGCAATCACATCTACACTTGCCCCTGCTTCTAACTTATCAATGGACGTGGTGTCGAAAGAGACCTCCCAGCCGGAAGGAGCCTGGGAGGACAAAGACAGGTTTTCCAGGTCGATATTCCCGTTATTGGTAAGCCTTAAATTCACATCTGATTTCTTTTTTGCAAAAGCGTCAAAGGATAGCCGCCCGTCTGCCGTGGACAATTCCATATCATAGGTGCCAAGAATCGTCACGTTTAACGTGGTGGAAAGCTGTTCCCTGGCAGAGGTGGCGCCGCATCCGATCTGATACTCTCCCGCCTCCACCATATCCGGCGGCGTTACTGTAATGGTCACCCCTGCGCTGCTGCCGGATTCTACCTCCAGGCTGGAAACCTGGGTGGAATCACTGGTGAAGGAGACCTGCCATCCTGCCGGCGCGTCGGATGAAAAATTATAATTCTGGGTGGATAAGGTATTGTTGGCTATGGTGGTGGAATAGGAAAAAGAAGTGCCTGATACTCCCTCCTGGTCGGGATATTCCACATGGAAATTGCTCTCTCCCGCTTCCAGCCCGCTGACTGTCAGCTCCAGTCTCAGATCATCCGAGATCCCGTCCTCCGATTGGGCATGCACTGTGATCTCATGAACGCCCTCCGAAGCCTCGGAAGGAACCGTCACCTGAAGTGAGGCAACCACATCTTCCCCATTTCCCGTGGCATGCACCTTGGAAACCTCATAGTTCCCGCTTTTTATGTACCCGGTAAAGCCCTCCGGCATAGACGCCACAGAAAGGGAAACATCCTTCCCCGCCGCATTGCCCCCTGTAAGATGCAGATCAAAGCTCACGGAATCTCCGGCCATCACGTGAATGCCCGGATTGTCCGTGAACAAATCAAACCCTTCCGCCGCATGAACCGAAAGCGGTGAAAACATGAGACACAAGATCGTCGCAATAGCAAGCGTTACTGCAAAAATCTTTCTAATAGTATCTGTTGTTTCAAGAGCTGCCATCTCCGCAGAGACTGCTTTGAACCGTAATTGAAATATCCCTTCCTTTTTCATTTTGTAAAAACCTCCTGTATGAATTTACAAAAAGTTTAAACAAAAATCGTGAAGCAAAAATGGAAATTCTGTGATAAACCTGTGAGAAAAAAGTGAAAGAAATGTGAAAATGATTCCAATTCATTTCACCGAATCCGCTCCGGATTATACACCAGATTCGCATACCCTCCATCCGCTCTCTCACACTTCTCGTTGCGGTTCTTGGCAACCATTGCCTGCTTTCCCATAAACGTAAAGGGCAGCTCATCCGATTTTCCGTTCAGCACATCATCACACACCAAAAGCATCTGGGCAAGCAAATCCGGCGCTGCCTCCATCACCTGATGCATGACAAAAACCCGGTCATACTTTCCCTCCAGGGCATCCTTGATCTTCTCCACCTGAACCCGGTACTCGGCAACCGTACTGCAATTCTCGTCAAACAAAAAGGTGGAATTATTGCAGGCATCCCCTGTAATCAAAATCCTTGCTTCCCGCAAAAGGAACACCATACATCCCCTGGTATGGCCGGGAAACGCATACACATCGATATGCATCCCGCCCAGGTCAAAGCTCATACCGTCCGATAGCTCCTCAAAAGCATAATCCGGTTCAAGGGGAAGGTAATCCTCCTTTGGTATCTCCCGTGCCTGCGGCCCGATGGAAAGCTCTGCATAATCCATCCGCTCCTTCACGTCGCCCATTGACCGATACGGGGAAATGTCCCTGTGGTTCATATAGGCCGTCTCAAATTCCGGCGCCCCCATGGCATGGTCGGGATGTCCGTGGGAGATCAGCACCGTCACAGGCTTATCCGTCAGCTCCTCCACCAACGCTCTGAGCCCTCTTACGCCGATACTTGTATCCATCAGTACCGCCTTCTCACTTCCCTCCGCCAGATACATCAGTTCGCCTGATTTGCTCCTTATCATGGTAAGCTTGCCGCATCCCTGCGGAAGTACCACCTCTTCACCGGAAAAAAATTTCATATCCTTCTCTTCCTTTCCATAAATTTACGTTTTTCTAACTTATCTTTTCAGCGGGCTTTCTCTGTAAATAATGTCTCCTCTTCCCGGCCCATTGGAAATCATGGTGATGGGAAATCCGATCTGCCCTTCGATAAACTCCACATAATCGCGGCACTCCTTCGGCAAATCCCCGTACTTTTTGATATGTCGTATATCGCACTTCCATCCCGGAAGCTTTTTCAAAACCGGCTTTGCCTTTTCCAGCTTCACTGTTACCGGAAAGTCCGTGGTCACTTCCCCGTCAATCTCATAGCCCACACAGACGGGAATCTCATCCAGATACCCCAAAACATCCAAAACGGTAAAAGCCACATCCGTAGTCCCCTGCAATCTGCACCCATATTTGGAGGCCACACAGTCAAACCATCCCATCCGCCGGGGGCGCCCTGTGGTTGCGCCGAACTCTCCGCCATCGCCGCCTCTGCGCCGCAGCTCATCCCCTTCCTCTCCAAAGATTTCCGACACAAAGGCTCCCGCCCCAACCGCCGAGGAATAACCCTTGCAGACCGTAATGATCTGGCTGATCGCATAGGGAGGAATCCCCGCGCCGATGGCCCCGTAAGCCGCCAGGGTGGAGGAAGAGGTTACCATAGGATAAATGCCGTGATCCGGATCCTTCAAGGTGCCGAGCTGACCTTCCAGCAGAATCGTCTTTCCCTCCTTAAGAGCCTTGTCAAGAAAAGCAGACACATCGCATACATAGGGCGCTATCATTTCTTTATATTCATGCAGAGTCTCCAAAAGCCCTGCCGGATCAATGAGAGGCTTGTGATACATATGCTCCAGCATCACATTCTTCTGCTCGCAGATACGCTCCACCTTTTCCTTAAGAGTCTCATCATCAAAAAGCTCGCTGACCTGGAAGCCAATCTTTGCAAACTTATCGGAATAAAAAGGGGCAATCCCCGACTTGGTTGAACCAAAGGACTTACCGCCTAACCGCTCTTCCTCATACTGGTCAAACAAAATGTGATAAGGCATTACCATCTGTGCCCTGTCGGACACCAGTATTTTGGGCATCGGCACATTTCGTTCCGTAATAGACTTGATTTCACCAAACAGCACCGGGATATTGAGAGCCACACCGTTACCGATCACACTGGTGGTGTGACTGTAAAACACGCCGGAGGGAAGGGTGTGAAGCGCAAACTTCCCGTAATCATTTACAATCGTATGCCCCGCATTGGCCCCGCCCTGAAAACGGACAATAATGTCCGCCTGCTGCGCCAGCATATCCGTGATCTTTCCTTTTCCTTCATCGCCCCAATTGGCGCCTACCACTGCTTTTACCATTTATTTTCATGCTCCTTTCGATCTGTGCTTTTTCCTGTCGCGGCGCTTGCTTTTCTTTTCTCTCTAGCAAGCCTCCATGCCTCCCAGGTAGCTAAATAAAATCAGAATATCATCTGCATTCTTATTATATCCCCGAAAATAATATAAGTAAAATCAATATTTATTATATTTATCATAATTGTACCTTATATTTTTCAGACAAATTCTAATAGTATCGTGTACGGTTATATGGTACAATAGAAAGTGCGCTGAGGCACACGCAGGCCGCAAGGCATCCCCCCATCTCCGATGGGTTCCTCCTTGCGGCAAGTTACAATATGAAAAACAGTCAACAAAGGAGGTTCCAAATTGAATACCTATTGGTCTCAATATGTACAGAAAACAGAAGAGCTTTATCTCTCTCGTTCCCTCAAATTTCATTCGGGGAACATGGATCAGTGGATCCATGCCCTGGGACTGCGTGACGGAATGAAAATCCTCGAAGTGGGCTGTGCCGGCGGCCTTCTCTGCCATCGTCTGAAAGAACGGCTTCCAAATTCTGAAATTACCGGGCTGGATTTTGATACCGGCCATATTGATTACGCGAAAGAAAAAGCGAAAGAGCTGAACCTCTCCTGCAAATTTGTCGCAGGGGACGCAACACAACTGCCCTTTGAGGATAATTCTTTCGATATTTGCTATTCACACACCGTAATGAATTTCTGTGATCCGGACAAATTCACAGCCGAGCAGTATCGGGTGCTAAGGCCCGGCGGCAGAATAATTGTGATGGATGTGTACGGCAAGGGTCTGAAACCGGAAGAATGGATTCCAACTGAGGATTGCGAGGAAAAGGAGCTGTTTGACAAAATCTGGGATGCGGCGTCTAAGACTCCTCAAAGCCAGATTAAACGATATGAAAACAGAACGGAAAAATACTTTTCTCACCTTGCATCACGGGGTTTTAAGAATATCTCTATAGATGCAATGGCCTGTGTAAATTACGCCCCGGACTGTGATAACGTTGATGATAAAACGGCACGTGCCCAGATCAATGACGACCGGATAACCGAGCTTTGCAGTGTGGAAAAAGCCCGCAAAATGGCTCCCGATGCTTTAAGCAAAACGGAATATCAGACTCTTCTTGATATGATCAACCGCAGATATGACAGAAAAATCCGGCAATATGAGCAGGGAGAGAAAAGCTGGGAGTTCCGCATTGCAACTACTGTGCTGATCAGCGGAAGCAAATAACACCGGAGTGCATTGAAAACACTGAAAAAGCCCCCGGTCTATAGATTTCTAATATCGTTTAATGATATTTTCCGGGACAGTCTCATCCATACTCCCGGAACGAAACCCCTCCAGATCCAACGTGATATAAGGATATCCCAGTCCTTTCAGAAAAGAGACGATCTCCCCCTTATGTCCCATGAGCTTTTCGAAATCCGTCCCGCACACCTCTATCCTTGCAATGTCCCCGTGGACGCGCAGCCGCACATTCTGAAAGGCAAAGCGCTTTAAAAATTCCTCCCCCTTTCCCACCTGCTCCAGCTTTTCATAGGTCAAAGCCGTCCCATAGGGGAATCTGGTGGCAAGACAGGGGGCGGCGGGCTTTGAAGCCGCCGAAAGGCCATACTCCTCTGCCAGCTCCCTGACCTGTGCCTTCGTAAATCCCGCCCGGGCAAGGGGACTGATAATCTGAAGCTCCTCAAGAGCACGGATACCCGGACGGTATACGTGGAGATCATCCTCATTGGTGCCCTCCAATACCGTGCTTATGCCAAGAGAGGCCGCTTTTTCCAGCATTTTCAAAAACAGATGCTTTTTACAGCGATAGCAGCGGTCCGCCGGATTATCCGTAATCCCCGCTTCGCCAAGTTCATCCACAGCGAGCACAATATGGCTTGCCCCTATTTCCCGGCACATTTTTTTTGCCTCCTCGATCTCTCCAGAGGGATGAAGCTTTGTCTGCACCGTTACCGCATATACCGCCTTTCCGCTCTCTTCTGCGGCCTCACAGGCCAATTTCAAAAGAAGGGCGCTGTCCACCCCTCCTGAGAAAGCTACCATCACATCCTCTCTGGCATACCGGCTCATTTCCTCTAATAACTTTTCTTTTTTCTCCAATTGCCCCTCCTGTTACGTCCCTCAAGCCTCCTGGCCGCGTACCGTTTGCAAAAACTCGTCCATCACCTGCTGGAAGGACATTCCGCTCTCCTGGGCCAGCCGGATCACACTTTCGTACTCCGGATAGCTGCGCATATGACCGTCCGGAAGCAGACACTTTTTAATCTTCAGTTCCCCTTCCCTCAGCATCACGGTTGACGCTTCCCGGGGCAGGATGCTTCTCTCCATCCTTATCCTGCGGATGCCTATGGTGGTGGTTTCCTGAAAAATCGTCTGCTCCAGCACATTCACTTTATCCGCGTCGCAAATCACTGCCAGCTCGTAGGCAGGCCTGTTTTTCTTCATATATACCGGCAAAAAATGGACGTCTCTGGCGCCTTTTTCCATCAGCCTGTCCATCACGTAGCCAAGAGCCTCCCCGGTGCAGTCGTCAATATTGGTTTCCAGCTTATAAATCACGTCTTCCTCTGCCCGGCCTTCCTCCTGCGTTTTGGAACATTCCTCAATCAGCATGACCCGGAGCAGGCTTGGTCTTTCATAGCTGCGCTTTCCGGCTCCGATTCCCGTCTTTTTGATCACAAAACGTCCCGGCAGCCGGTCGGACGTGCCGATAGCCGCGGCAATAGCCGCTCCGGTGGGGGTAATTAACTCTCCCTCCACCCCTGTCATCTCCACAGGGATTTTATGGGCCTCCAGGATATTCACCACTGCAGGCACCGGCACCGGCAGAATCCCGTGCTGGCATCTCACCGTTCCTTTCCCCTCGCACAAAAAGGGAATCACCGTCTCCGTAATATCCAGATCGTCCAGACACACCGCCGCGCTGATAATATCCACAATAGAATCCACCGCCCCCACCTCATGGAAGTGTACCTGATCCTCCGGTACGCCGTGGGCCTTTGCCTCCGCTTTTGCCAGGATTTCAAAAATCCGGACCGCGATAGTTCTGGCGCGGTCCGTAATTTCCGCACCGTCAATGATCCTGCGTATCTCCGGCATTCCCCTGTGCTCGTGCTCATGGGCTTTCTCATGATGATGCCCATGCTCCGAGTCCTCTCCTCCATGGCTGTGTCCGTGCAGATATTCCATATCATGGTCGTGATTCTCATGCGCCTGATCCAAAATCACGTTAAAATCGCAGACGTCCAGCCCGGCTTTGACCACCCGGCTGATTTCTACCCGAAAGCCCTGCACCGGGAGACTTTTCAGGGCCTTCATAAGCACCTCCTGATCGGCCCCCAAATCCAGAAGCGCAGCCACTGTCATATCGCCGCTTATCCCCGAGCGGCATTCCAAATATAATGTATTTCCCATTTTCACCTGACCTCCATTTTCTATTCTTTGCAGTGTCCTCAGACTTCCTTATCTCCCAATCTGTTGATCTGTGTCGCAATGTATCCCGCCCCGTAGCCATTGTCAATATTCACCACCGCAATGCCGTTTGCGCAGGAGTTGATCATAGTAAGCAGGGCCGAAAGGCCATGCATGCTTGCACCGTACCCCACCGAGGTGGGCACCGCAATCACCGGCCTGCTTACCAGCCCGCCAAGGACACTGGCAAGGGCCCCTTCCATTCCGGCCACTGCCACCACGCAGTTTGCCTCCTGAATCACATCCAGCCGGGAGAGAAGCCTGTGCAGTCCGCTGACTCCCACGTCGTAGACCCGCTCCACACAGGAGCCGAAAAACTCTGCGGTCTGGGCTGCCTCCTCCGCCACCGGAATGTCAGCCGTTCCGGCGGTACAGACGGCAATCTTCCCTTTTCGCTCTTTATCCGGCTTTTCAATCTTTAAAATACGTGAAACCTCATCATAGACTGCCTGCGGCAGGGCCCTTTTCACCAGCTCATACTGCTCTTTTTCGGCTCTGGTACCAAGCACCTCCCCATTCTTTTCCAATAATTTTTTAAAAATATTCACCAGGTATTCATCCGGTTTCCCGCTGCAGTACACCACCTCCGGGAACCCGGAGCGAACCTCTCTGTGGGTATCCAGCTTGGCATAACCCATTTCCTCGAAAGGCTGCTGCCTGAAAAATTTTTCGGCCTCCTCTACGGAAATGCCTCCGGCTTTCACCTGCTCCAATACCTCTCTTGCTTCCATATAAATCTGTCCTCTCATTGAACTGAAAAGCATCCAGACCCAAAGGCCTGAATGCTTATCTCCCTCAGGGCGATCTTCCCGTCCTGCATCTGTTCTGACATTTCTTTCCGTCAGGCTTACTTCACTTCCACAACCCATCCCTGGGGCGCTTCGATCGTTCCCATCTGGATCCCTGTCAATGTGTCGTAAAGCTTCTTCGTTACAGGGCCCATCTCTGTCATACCGCTGTCAAAGGTAATTTCCTTACCGTGATCCACCACTCTGCCTACCGGAGAAATCACTGCCGCCGTGCCGCACAGCCCACATTCTGCAAAACTCTCAAGCTCCCCGGCGTAAACCTCTCTCTCTTCGGTTTCCAGCCCCAGATAGTCTCTCGCCACCTGCATCAGGGAGCGTCTTGTAATAGAAGGAAGAATACTCTCCGACTTGGGAGTAACTACCTTTCCGTCCCGGGTCACGAACAGGAAGTTAGCTCCTCCTGTCTCCTCCACCTTCGTCCTGGTGGCGGCATCCAAATACATATTTTCATCATACCCCTGATTGTGGGCATCCACAATGGCATGAAGACTCATGGCATAATTAAGGCCCGCCTTGATATGACCCGTACCCTTGGGGGCGGCCCGGTCAAAATCACTGATGCGGATGGTCAGCGGTTTCACACCGCCTTTGAAATAAGGGCCCACCGGCGTGGTAAATACTCTGAACTGGTATTCCTGCGCAGGCTTCACACCGATGACAGGGCTGCTGCCGAACATATAGGGACGCACATACAAAGTAGCGCCGCTTCCGTAAGGAGGCACATAAGCTTCGTTGGCCTTAACGGTTCTAAGCACGGCCTCCACAAATTTTTCTTTAGGAAAAACAGGCATTTCCAGACGGGCAGCGCTCTGCTCCATCCTCTCGCCGTTTAAATCCGGGCGAAACGTCACGATACGCCCGTCCGCAGTGGTATATGCTTTCATTCCCTCAAATATTGTCTGCGCATACTGAAGGACGCCTGCACACTCGCTGATGACCACCTTGTCATCCTCTGTCAGGACACCCTCATCCCAGGCTCCGTTTTTAAAATTCGATACAAATCTGTAGTCCGTGTGGAGATAACCAAATCCAAGATTGGCCCAGTCAATGTTTTTCTTTTCCACAAATATCGCCCCTCTCTTCTGTCTTTACTATTTATGGGTTTTATTATTATCCCTTTTAACGGAAAAGTCAATAGCGTCTTTCTTCTCATATTTCAGGAAATGATAGGTCACATCAAAATAGGTCTGCTCCTCGCTGTCCGCCGCAAGCCGCCATCCGGGCTGCGCATCCAAATCCGGGAAAAAGGCATCCGCTTGATAACGGCAGTGGATTTTGGTTACATGGGCCACCCTGCAGTAAGGCAAAAGCTGCCGGTACACGCTCTCTCCGCCGATCACATAGATCTGCTCCCGGGGATATTTCCGCAATTCTTCAAACAGCTCCTCCAGATCATGCGCCACCTTTGCGCCCTTTACCTGAAAGTCCCGGCTGGATGAGAGAATGACATTGACCCGCCCGGGCAGGGGCATTTTCTGGGGAAAAGTGGAGAGCGTCTTTCGCCCATACACCACCACCTTTCCCTCGGTCTCCTGTCTGAAAAGCCTGTGATCCGCCGGAATTGCGATCAGCAGTTCATTTTTATTTCCAATGGCCCAGTTATCGTCGGCCGCTACCATAAGATTCATTTCAACCTGTGCCTCCTGCTCTTTTCCTTCATTATACAAGGTGAGCCGGGAGAATACAAAACTTTTTTCCGGGAACTGCTTTTTGGTTGTTTTTTCTCCCATTAAGTCGTAAAATAAAAGAAAAAACTCCGGAAGAGAGGACTGTGCCATGGACTTATCCGTACTGCATGCTTTAAAGGAAAATATCTCTCAGGTCATAATCGGCAATGAATCCACCGTGACTCTGCTCCTGACTGCCATACTGGCCCGGGGGCATGTATTGCTGGAGGATGTCCCCGGCACCGGCAAGACCATGCTGGCCAAGGCTCTTGCCAAATCCATCCGGGGACAGTTCGGCCGCATACAGTTTACGCCCGATCTGCTTCCCTCAGACGTCACCGGCCTGAACTATTTCGATTCCAAAACCGGCGGATTTGTTTTTTCCAGGGGCCCTGCTTTCTGCAACATCCTGCTGGCGGACGAGATCAACCGTGCAACGCCCAAAACTCAAAGCAGCCTCTTAGAGTGTATGGCAGAACGCCAGATTACCGTGGACGGCACAACCCGGCCTTTGGAGGAACCCTTTTTAGTCATTGCCACCCAGAATCCTTTAGAGACCCTTGGAACCTTTCCTCTGCCCGAGGCTCAAATGGACCGGTTCCTTATGAAGATTTCCATGACTTCTCTGGATGAAGCCCAGGAGCTTGCCCTCATAGAGCGGTTCCTTACCAGGGAACCCCTCACAGAACTGACTTCCGTGTGCGATCTCTCCTCCATCCTGGAGCTGCAAAAGCAGTGCCAGAATATTTATGTGCATCCCGATCTGCTCAAATATATGGTCTCTGTCATCCATGCCACCCGCAAACATCCAAAGGCCGCCTCCGGCGTCAGCCCCAGGGGAACTCTTGCTTTCCTGCGTTCTTCCCAGGCTTATGCCATGGTTTCGGGACGCTCCTACGTGGTGCCGGAGGATATTAAGGCGGTAGCCTGCCCGGTGCTTGCCCACCGCCTGAGCCTGGCAGCAGCGGCCGATACCTCCCGGGGCGCCGGCCTGGTAATCGGCGAGATTCTTGCCCAGGTTCCTGTTCCCACCGAAAACTGGGAAGAAAGGTAACTGTCATGTTTCTTTTGCTTTTGCTTTGCATTCTCCTGGCCTGGTTCCTCAGTCAAAAGCTTTACGCCAGGTACTGGTGCAACGGGCTGTCCGTGGAAATTGAATTTCAGGAACGCTTTCTCTATGAGGGCGATACCTCCGCCATGAAAGAAATCGTGGTCAATGATAAGCTCCTTCCCCTTCCTGCCCTGGAAATCCGTTTTTCCTCCAACAGGAACCTGGAATTTTTAAGCGAGGCCAGCGCCAACACAAGCTCTACCGACCGAA
The DNA here is from genome assembly GCA_910579425.1 of uncultured Lachnospiraceae bacterium. Taxonomy (GTDB): domain Bacteria; phylum Bacillota; class Clostridia; order Lachnospirales; family Lachnospiraceae; genus Suilimivivens. The sequence goes on from CAJTVL010000009.1 coordinate 26,706, forward strand.
GCTATAAGAGGGATGTTTTTTCCTTTCTCTTCCATCAAAGGATTGAGCGGACGCTGCCTTTTATCGCCCACAAAAGGGGCTTGTATGAAATTTTCGACGTGAGCATTACCGGATATGATTTCTTTTTCCGGTCCGGACACTACGCGGAAACTCATCAGGATACCGTGCTTTATGTATATCCCAGGCAGGTGGACACTTACCGCATTGCCCTGCTGTGCCAGGCTGTTTCCGGTATGCTTCTCTCCCGCAGCCGCCTCTATCCCGATCCCTTTGAGTTCAGCGGCATTCGGGAATACCGCAGGGAAGATCCCATGAACCATATCAACTGGAAGGCCTCTGCCCGGACCGGGAATCTGATGGTCAATCAGTTCGACTCCACCACCAGCATTTCTTTAAGCATCCTTTTTGATATAGAGGACAGGCTCATCCTGAAATATGAGGAATTGGTGGAAGAAACCATCCGCATCGTATCCTCCCTGTGCGGCCGTCTTGTAAAAGACAGAATGTCCTTTCATGTGGCAGGCAACGGCCTTGATCCTGTGACAGAGACGCCTTTTTCCATGTACATAAAAGCAGGCGGCGGAAAAATTCAGGAGCTGAACCAGAAGCTTGCCTGTATTGACATTGCCCAAACCGTTTATTCCGCCATAGAATTACTGGAAAAAGAAGCCGGCCTGCGGCGGACGGACCATACCTATATCTTTATCTCCAAAAACAGAGAGGACGACTTAAGAGGCGCCATGCGCGCTCTGGCCGGCGCCGGAAATCAAATTCTCTGGGTACTTCCCATAAAAGCCGCAGACGCTTCTTCTCTTGATTTCTCTCCAATCCCCCATGTGACCATGCTGCCATGGGAAATCTAATCCACCGGAAAGGCAGGTATTGTACCATGAAAAGTTCCTGTTCCACAAGTCCGCAGACTGCCCTGAAACTAAACCATACCGCTTTACTGCGGATTACGGGTTATCTCCATGCACTGGCGCTTTTCTGGTGCTTTTACCCCCTGGCTGCCCGGCTGTTTCTTGCCGAAACCACGTTCCGCACACCTTTTCTGCTGACAGGCATTTTTCTGCTTTTTCCTGTGATCCTCAGTTGGTATGCTGCCACGAAGCTGAAGTATCTGATCCTTTACTTTTTAACAGGGATTTTGGTTTCCCTGGGGTATGGCGCTTTCCATGGTTTTCTGGGCTCCCTGCTTGACCTTCCCCTTCCCCTGGCCACAGGGCTTTCCCTGTCCGGCTCCCTTCTGCTCTTTTTCATCCGGGGATTGGGACGGATCAAAAAAGGGCAGGTGCAGAAGATGCTGCTGGAGCTTCCCTCTGCCGATCTGACCAGAGTGAATTACAGCGAGCTTGAGGTTTTGGTCTTTCTGGATACCCCCTCCCCCCTGCACTGGATTTATTTCGCCCTTCACTATGTGCTTGGCGCTCTGCTCAAGGCCCCCTTTTACTGGCACATGATTTTTTATCTTTTTCTTGCAGATGTGTTTTTATGCTTTATCTACCGATTCGTGGACGGTTTTTACGACTTTCTCAAGGAGCACAGCCACTATGCGAATCTGCCTGTCAGAACCATGGAAAAGGTGGTAAGGATTATCTTTGCAATCGCGTGCGTCATCCTTTTGGCCTTTACCCTTCCTTCTCTCTTTTATGGAAAAGAACCTTTAAGCACATTGAACTTTGAGCCCAAACAGGCTTCGCAGGAATGGGCCCCCGAGCCGGAGTCTTTCTCTCCCGAAAATGGGATGCCAGACTGGCTGGAAGCCCTCTCCGGCGAGGATGAGCCCAAAGAGCCTCCCAAATGGCTGGTCCTTCTCTCCCAGGTGTTATTCTATCTTATATGCACAGGCGCCGTGGCGGCAATTCTCGTAATAATTTACCGCGCCTGCAGAAAAGCGGGGAAATTTTTTGCCTCCGGAACAGAGGACGAAATCTGTTTTATCGAAAAAGGCTTTAATGATCAGGGAAAAGAACTGAAAAAGCAAAGGTTTCCCTGGTTTAAGGAAACCTCTGCCAATATGCGTATTCGAAAATACTACAAAAAATATCTTCGCAAAGGCTTGAAGCAGCGCCCTGCGGGAAGCGAAACCCCTCATGAATTGGAAGCCCTGGCCGGATTTTCGAAAAACGGGAGCAGAAGCCTGCTCCACAACTGCTATGAAAAAGCACGCTACAGCAAAGAGGGGTGTTCTGCTTCGGAAGCCGACGAACTCAAAAAGCTTTCCCTCTGACCCGCAGGCTTCCCCGGCGCTGAACCGTCCCGTGCTTTATTCCGTGATCTCTTCGTTTCCGTAGGTGAGATACCGCGCCACCACGGTATCCAAGGTGGTTTTGTAGCTGATATAGGAGTAGACGTCTCCTTTTATATCCGTATACTGTATAAAAAGATTGCGGCGGTTATCGCCCGCACCCATAGGCATATCCCAGAGTTTTAAAGTAACGCCGTTGCCGTAATCCAGCGTCACAGGCTCTCCCTCCGGCACCTTCCGGCTCTCCCTTCCGGATTTATTCAGGGAAAGATAGGCGTAAATGCCGTACATGTTTTCTTCCGATACTCTGTATTTTTTCCCTTTTACCTCCGCAATCAGGCAGTCGTTTTTATGGGCATAGATGGTGCTGCCGGAAAGCTTTCCCACGAACCTGGTAAACCTTCCGTGGTATCCCAAAAACCACACCACAGAAACGATGACAACTGCAATCACCGCAATCAGCATCGTTACCATGAGCCAGAACCGGGTATCTTTTTTTCTTTCCTTGTCTCTTTTTATCTTTTCATATAATCCGCTCATTCTTTTTTTCCTTCCGTTCTCCCCTGCCTGAAATAGAATGATGTTTTCCGGCTCCGCCGCTTCCGTCCCTTAAGAGGCCGGATCCGTTTCCAGCTTCTGAAACAGCCGCAGGAGAACAATGCAGGCCGTGATTGCCAGGATCAGCTCAGCCATGGGCTGGGCGTAGGCAAGTCCGTACATAGGGTAAAAATAATTCAAAATATAGAGAGCCGGAATTTCCAGCGCCACCTTCCGAAGCAGGGCAAACACCAGAGCCTTCCTGCCCATGCCGCAGGCCTGGAAAACGCCCACGGCCATAAAATCCACGGCGAGAAACACAAGGCTAAGACAGAGCCCATGGAAAAATTTCGTGCCATAGTCCACGATGGTCTGATTTTTCATAAACATCCTGATCAGCGTTCCCGCGCCGAAATAAAATACCGCCGTCATCACTGCCAGGAAAGACACCGTAATTTTCATTGCAAAGCCAATGGTCTTTTTCATGCGGGGCGTATTTCCGCTGGCAAAATTATAGCTGACCAGAGGCATTATTCCCTGAGAAAGCCCCATGGCAATATTCATGGGAACCATATTGATCTTCTGCACGATTCCCATGGCGGCCACCGCGTCAGCCCCGTAGGATGAAGTGAAATTGTTGAGCACTGTCATTCCCGTCACATTCAGAAGATTCTGGATGGAGGCAGGAATCCCCACTCCGAAAATTCCAAGGACGATTTCCCGGCGGGCGCAAAGCATGGAAGGCTTAATACACACAAAGGTTTTTCCCCTCTTTTTATGAAGCAAAACGAAAAAATACAGGCAGGCCGCACAGTTGGAAAGGAACGTCGCCAGCCCTGCCCCTGCCGCTCCCATATTCAGCCCCCAGGGCAGAATAAAAACAGGATCCAGCACAATATTCAGCAGACACCCGCTCATTGTCCCAAGACTGGCATGAAAGGACGCTCCCTCCGCCCGCACCAGATAAGCCATGACAACATTCAAAATGGCAGGAACCGCCCCGCAGCTCACCGTCCATTTCATGTACGCTCCGGTAGACGCCGCAGTCTGGGTATCCGCCCCCAGAATCCCTAAAAGAGGCGTGTGAAAAATCGTTACAAACAGGGAAAATAAGACTCCGCTGATCAGGGCGCAGTAAAATCCAAAAGCAGAGCTCCGGTAAACCGTATCATAATCCTTCCTCCCAAGAGCCCGGCTCATCATACTTGAAGATCCCACCCCAAACAGATTATTGACTGCATTAAAGGCCAGAAGCACAGGCGCCGCCAGCGTCACGGCGGCATTCTGGATGGGGTCATTGAGCATCCCCACAAAATACGTATCCGCCAGATTATAAATCACCATCACCAGGGAACTGATGATGGTGGGAACCGCCAGCCTTACCACCGCCTGGGGGATAGGCATCTGCTCAAACAACTGTGTTTTTTGTGTGTTTTCCATAAGCTTCCTCACATTTGTACCGTAAAAATTTTTGTTTACTTTTATGAGTTTACATACATATCGCTCTCTGCCTTCGCATATTCAGCTTCCGTATACCCATAAGAAATAATCTGCTCTTTGGTTGCATTCGCACGGATCATCCGCCCTATGGCAGCAATTCTCTCTTTTAGAATGCCATCCTCAACCCCGTCCTCAAAGCCACTCTCAAATCCATTCTTAAAAGCTCTGGCTCCGACCACCTCTGACCAATTACACATAATCTGAATTCTCCTTTCCAGTTCCACGGTCATTATCATGCCGTATTCCTCCGCCAATATCCGTTTTTTCTCTGCCGCATCCTTTTCGAAAAGTAATTCTTCCAACATGGCGATCAGGACATTTTTAGATTTCTTTATCGCTTCCCCGGAAGAATTATTATCCTCACTCCTAATATTGACAATGATTCCTTTCATCAGATCTGCATGATATGAGTTTTCTTATTTCCAAAGACCGTTTTCCTGTCAAAACCGATTTCCTCAATGGAATCTTCCGCAGCATCATTATCCATACAGATCCAAATACTCCGGACTTTTTTCAGATTATCAAAATCGCTGTGAAAAAATTCTGTCTGTTTCTGCGCCGAAATCATTCTTGCGAGATAGAAAATAATCCTGTTTTCCAAATGATACCCCAGTTTACTGGAATCCGATGACTTCTGTGCCTTCTTTCTTTTATTATATGTGAAATAAACAACAAAATCAATTATTACAAAACAGGATTTTCTGTACCTGGGCCGGAATTCTTTTTCCTGAAAGGAATGGAAACAATACAAGAATTTGATTGGAAATGTTTTCGCCTGATCGCTTGACAAGACCCCAAATTCATATTAAAATAACTCACTAGCCAGACCTTGAACATACGTGAGTACGAAAGGATTTAGCGAAGCAGAGACGGTATGCCGCCGGCTGAAAACATACCGCGCAGTTCTTTTGGAAATTTCAGTATGGGAGTCTTTCGGCGAAAAGCATGGAGAAGATGCGCTAAGCCGAATGCCCGTGTAGCAGGCCGTATTACACAAAACGAGTGCAGAGTATGGCGTGAAATTTCTCACCCGCTGGTTCTACGCCCGCAGGGCGGAGGAAGGATGACCGGCACAGAATACTCTGAAACAGGGTGGTACCGCGATTCACATCGTCCCTTGTCCAACGACAGGCGGCGGTGTTTTTTATTTCCTGTATTTTCCCACCCCGCCCAAAACAGAAAGGAGCACGCAATGAAAGAGAGAATTACAGGCATTATTTCCGAAGTAAAAACCAAAATCTCTGCGGCGTCCAGCGAAGGGGAGCTGCAGAACGTAAAAAGCGCCTACATCGGCAAGCAGGGGGCATTAAGCCTTTTGATGAAGGAGCTGCCCGGCCTTGTCCCTGCCCTTCGTCCCGAGATGGGAACCTTGCTGAACCAGGCCAAGAACCAGGTAAAGGATCTGATCGACGAAAAAAGGCTGGAACTGAAGCTGAAGGCTTCCGAAATATCTCCGGATTTTGACTGTTCTGTTCCCGGAATTATGCCCACGCCGGGAGGACTGCACCCCATTACACAGATGTGCTATGACTTAAACGATACCTTCCGCTCTATGGGCTTCGAGATTTTTCAGGAGGATGAAATCACCAGCGAAATGTACGCTTTTGATAAGCTGAATTTTCCCCAGAACCATCCGGCCCGGGAGAGCATGGATACCTACTGGCTGCTGGGCCATGACACAGGAGCCACCAACGAAAAGCTCTGTCTGCGCCCTCACCTGACAGGAGGGAGCGTCCGGTATATGCAGACCCATAAGCCGCCCTACCGTTTCGTATATCCGGGACGTGTTTACCGCAATGAGACAACGGATGCACATCACGAGAGAGCCTTTTTCCAGTATGAAGCGCTGATCGTTGACAAGGACATCACTTTCACGTCGGGCAAGGTGATGATCAAGAGTATCCTGAGCAAGGTGTTCGGCAGGGACGTGGCTGTCAGAATGCGTTCCGGGTTCTTCCCCTTTGTGGAGCCGGGATTTGAGATCGACATGGAATGCCAGGTCTGCGGCGGCAAGGGCTGCAGCGTGTGTAAGCACGTGGGCTGGATCGAAGTCATGCCGGGCGGATCCCCTCACCCCAATGTACTGCGGGCGGCAGGACTTGATCCGGATGAATATACCGGATTTTATGTAAATATCGGTTTGGACAGACTTGTTATGATGCGCTACGGCGTGGATGATGTAAGGCTTTTCCACAGCGCCGATTTAAGATTCCTGCAACAGTTCAAATAAGGAGGACGCAAATGAAATTATCATTATCATGGATCAGGGATTATGTAACGATCCCGGAAAATATAGACTTAAACAAGCTGGCGTATGATCTGACCATGTCCACCGTGGAGGTTGAGGATGTGGAATATCTTGCCCGTCGTTTCGACAACATGATCGTCGCCGTCCTTAACAAAATCGAGCCTCACCCCAATGCGGATAAACTCAGAGTCTGCAAAACCGACATCGGCGGCGGTGAAATCAAAGAGATTGTCTGCGGCGGAATTAATTTAAGAGAGGGAATGCGTGTGGCCGTTTCCTGCCCTGGGGCCGTTGTGCGCTGGCACGGAGAGGGTGAGCCTGTGGTGATCAAAAATTCCAAGCTCCGGGGTGTGGAATCCTTCGGCATGATCTGCGCCTCGGATGAGATCGGGCTGGGAGAGCTGTTCCCTGCATCCCAGGAGGCGGAAATTCTGGATCTGTCCGGCTTCGACGTACCGGCGGGAACGCCTCTGGCAGACGCACTGGACATGAACGACATCCTTCTGGAAATTGACAATAAATCCATGACAAACAGGCCGGATCTCTGGGGACATTACGGGATTGCCCGGGAAATCGCAGCCCTGTACAACCTGCCTCTGGCCGAGCTCCCCCCTTATGAGGCTGACGCGGAGTCTGATTTCAAAGTGGAGATTGCCGCTGCGGACCGGTGTGCAAGATACATCGGCGTGGAGATGTCCGGTGTGGAGGTGAAGCCCTCGCCCTATCAGATGCAGAACAGAATCTGGAAAGCGGGAATGCGCCCCATCAACGCCCTGGTGGACATCACAAACTATGTGATGCTTGCCACAGGAAATCCCACCCACGCTTTCGATGCGGACAATATCTCGGATCACATCGTGGTAAGGCAGGCCTTAAAGGGCGAAAAGCTGAGACTTTTAAATGACAGGGAGCTGGAATTGTGTGAGGACGATCTGGTGATCACGGACTTTGAAGGGCCTGTCGCCCTTGCCGGCGTCATGGGCGGCGCTAAGGATTCGATCCTGCCCGATACCAGACGGGTGATCCTGGAGGTGGCGAACTTTGAATCCACAGGAATCAGAAGAACCGCGCTTCGCTACGACAACCGGACGGAAGCTTCTTCAAGATATGAAAAAGCCATTGATCCCGAGCGGTGCGATCAGGCCCTCTCCCTTTCCATGCAGTATTTCAAAAAATTGTATCCTGACATGAAGGTGACCGGTTACTGCGACCGCCATGTAAAAGAGCCCGTGCGCTCGCAGATTGATGTGAGTCTGAACTGGCTGGCAAAGCGCCTTGGAAAAAATCTTTCCGATGAGGTGATCCGCACAAAGCTGGAAAAACTGGGCTTTGATGTTGAGATCAAAGGCGACAATATGCAGGTTACCGCCCCCACCTGGCGTTCCACGGGCGATATTTCCATGAAAGACGACGTCATGGAGGAGGTTGCCAGGATGTACGGCTACGATCATTTTGAGGCCACCCAGTTCACCACTGCCTTTGAGGGAGCCATCAATCAGAAGGATCAGGATCTGATCCGGAACATCAAAGAATATCTTGCCACCCGCTGCGGAATGCAGGAGGTTTACACCTATCCCTGGATGAATGATCTGTTTGTAAACGCCGTCCTGCAAAACACGGAGGGCGTGCTCCGGCTTGCCACGCCGCCTGCTCCGGACTTAAGCTATATCCGCTCCAGCCTGCTTCCCAACCTCTGCGAGGCGGTGGTAAAAAACGAGCGCTACTTTAATGATTTCTCCATTTTTGAGGAGGCCCAGGTATTCTTTGACCAGAATTACAGCTCGGACTATGACGAAACCGAATCCCTGCCCCTGCAGCGCCGACATATCGGAGCGGCCTTTGCCAGCAGTGAAAAGGATGTCACGGAGCTTTTCCGAAAGGCCAAGGGCATTCTGGAGTTTATGCCCCGCTATACCCACATGGAAGCATTCTCTTTCCAAAAAAACACAAAACCGGTGTGGGCGGATGATGTAGTGTGGATGAACCTTTATCTGAATGAGGAAAAAATCGGCGACTTTGGCCTTTTATCAAAAAAGGTATCCATGGAATGCGGAGTCAAAAACCTCTCCGTCATCCTTTTTGAGCTGGACGCCACAATGCTTGAGCCTTTGAAATCCAGGACAAACCGGTTTACGCACCTTGCGGAATATCCGGAAACAGACTACGATATCTCCATGCTCTTTGAATCAGGAGCCGCATGGACGGATATTTACGACGCCATCATGGGCAAAAAGAAAGCAAGCGCGCTTCTGAAAAATGCCTCCTTTGTGGATGAATACAGAGGAAAACAGATTCCTGCGGGAAAGAAGTCCGTGACCATCCGTCTGACCATCGGCTCCGGCGAGAAGACCCTGACCTCACAGGAGATCGAAAGCGCCGCGAACCAGGTCATGAAAAAGCTGGGGAAAGCCCTGGGGGCGGAGCTTCGCAATCAATAAAAAAGCGGGCTGCGCTCGCTTGAATACCCCTTTCACCATTTAAAAACGGCAGGAAAACTCCTGCCGTTTTTCTGTTACAGCTCGTATTTATCTCACCGGTTACAGCTCCCACTTATCGCAGAGGGAGTTCACCTGATCCGCGAACTTGGCCAGATCCTTGTTGGCTCTTCCTTCATTCTTACGGATCACCGCAAGAAGCCTTTGTCCGGCAGCCATAAGCCTTGTAAATACATCGGAAACCGTCCTTACCTTCTTCTTCACAGGAATTGGCTGCGCTTCGTATTCCAGCTTGTTGGTGAGAAGGTTGAACTCCGTTCCGCTGTAAGGGGCGTAAGCCTTGATGCCGTGTTCCGCCTGCAGACATTCCACAAAATTTTTACACACGGAATCCTCGCCGTGTACCACAAACACTCTTCTGGGCTTTTCCTGAAACCCTTCGATCCACTCGATCAGCCCGTTTTTGTCCGCATGTCCGGAAAGTCCCACCAGACTCCTGATGGAAGCGCGCACATCGATGGACTCCCCGAAAAGCTTCACCTCTTTCACCCCTTCCACAAGGGCTCTTCCCAGGGTTCCCACTGCCTGATACCCTACGAAAAGAATAGTACATTCCTCCCGCCACAGATTATGCTTCAGATGGTGGCGGATCCGGCCCGCCTCGCACATACCGGAAGCGGATAAAATCACCTTGGGCACCGTGTCAAAGTTAATCTCCTTGGATTCCTCGCTGGTAATGGTGAGGGACAGCCCCGGAAACGCAATGGGATTAACGCCCGCTCTCGCCAGCTTCATGGCCTCCTCGTCAAAACAGCTCATCTCATTTTTGTGGAAAATATTGGTAGCCTCCACCGCTAAGGGACTGTCCACATAAACCGGGAAATTCCCATGCCCCGTCACCATGTTCTCCGCCTTGATCTTGCGCAGGAAATAAAGGATCTCCTGGGTACGTCCCACTGCAAAGGAAGGGATCACCACATTTCCGCCCCGGTCAAAGGTCTCCTGCAAGACTGCCGCAAGCTCCTTCGCAAAATCGGGATGCTCTCCCGGATGGTATCTGTCTCCATAGGTGGATTCCATTACCACATAGTCCGCCTCCTGTGTGAGGGTAGGATCCTTGATCAGAGGCAGGTCTTTGTTCCCAATATCGCCGGAAAAAACGATCTTTCGGGTAATATCCCCTTCCGTAGCCCAGACCTCAATACTTGCCGAACCCAGCAAATGCCCTACATCCGTGAAGCGTATTTTCAGTCCCTCGCAGAGCTCGATCTCCTGTCCGTACAAACAGGGCACGATCCGGCGGATTGCGGCGTCCGCATCCTCCATGGTATAGACAGGCTCATGAGGTTCAATCTCCGCGCTTCGCTTCGCCTTGCGGTTTTTCCATTCCGCCTCCTGCATCTGAATGTGGGCGCAGTCTCTGAGCATGATACTGCACAGATCCGCCGTGGCCTCCGTGGCAAAAACCTGCCCTCTAAAGCCCCTTGCCGTCAATCTGGGAATCATGCCGGAATGGTCGATATGCGCATGGGTCAGCAGCACATAATCAATCAGCGATTCCTGAACCGGCAGCTCGCAGTTCTCGAATACATTCAGCCCCTGCTCCATGCCGTAATCCACCAGAATGTGTTTCCCGCACGCATTCAGATAATGACAGCTCCCCGTCACCTCATGGGCTGCTCCTACAAAAACAAGCTTCATTCCCTGTCCCTCCTTCACTCCTTGGTATCTCTACACCATAACGCCTGCAGAGATCACATAATCCATCCTTCCGTACATTTCCTTCACTGCCGTAAAGAAAATATCCATGTCCTCTTCGCTGTTTATATCTCCATGAAAAAAGAATACCGCTACATCATAAAGAGTCTCCAGCTCTTCCTTGATCATCCGTCCGACCTCCTTATTGGTGTCCATAAAAGCAATTCTGCATCCCTGACTGGCATACTTCTCCAATATGGAATACTCTCTGGCTCCTGTCCCCCCGGTAAGTACGCATACTTTTCCGTTTCTCATGAATCTTCTTACCTTTCTCCGATGGTATGATTTTTTAAATCGCCGCTGTGCCATGCACGCCGGCTTATGATTAAATTTTAAAAATAGTATAGGCAAATTATAACATACCGGAATAAGATATAGCAAACGCTAAAGGTAGTATAATATGACATTTTCTTATTATTTTCTCATATTACTGGTAGTTGTCCTCTCCATGGACGCATTTGCCGCAGGCTTTTCCTATGGAATAGAAAGGGTCAAGGTTCCCTTTTTATCCCTGGCGATTATAGCCCTTTTATCCGGCGGTATGCTTACCGCCTCCCTTCTTGCTGGAAATTTTCTGATGGGCTTTATTCCTGAGCCGTTAACGAAAGGAATCTCCTTTGCCGTGCTTTTTTTGCTCTCTCTCTACAAATTTTATGATGCACTGCAAAGCCTTCGTTCCAAAAACGGAAAGCTCACCACGGGAATGATCTCCCAAAAAGTAAATAAAGAAGATAAGGCTGTCCTCTCATGCCGGGAAGGGGCTCTGCTTGCCATCGCCCTTTCTATTGACAATGTTTCGGCCGGCCTTTGTACCAGGACACTGTCCTTACCTTCTATTATACTCCTGCTGCTCACAACTGCAATTCATTTTTTTGCTTTAAAGCTGGGTCTTTTATCCGGGAAAATGCTCTCTGACAAAACGAATGGTTTTGCCTGGCTTGGAGGCGCAATTCTCATGGTTCTGGCCTTTCTGCGGCTTATGTGACTTACTCTTGCGTTCATCGGCTGGATGCGTGCAGCACTTCAGCCGATGACTGCCCGCCTGCTTTCTTTTCCTGTCCCATAGCATGAGACAGAATGAGAAGCTCATGTACAAAAAGAGGCATGGCGGAGAGCGCCGCCAGTGTCCCCCACTCCGGAATACTCAGCCGGCTGGTCCCGAAAAGCTCCACAAAATAAGGAATCTCCGTCACCATCGCCTGCAGGGCAAAGCCTGCTCCCCAGGCTATCAGCATATAAACATTCTCCAGATGGTTCATCCGAAAAACCGACTTATTGGTATCCCGCATTCCCACCGCATGCATGAGCTGGCTGATGCCAAGAACCGTAAAAGCATGAGTCTGGGCCTTGTTTAATACAGGGCCAAGGCGCAGGATTTTTTCAAGATTCCGTACCGTAAGCGGAAGATTCTGCTTAAGCAGCTCCCCATAGGGGACTGTCAAAAAGGCAAGCAGGCTGATCGCTCCGATCACCGCCCCATAGCACAGCGTAGTACTCAGTCCTCCGTGGGAAAAAAGCCCCTCGCTGCTTTTGCGGGGCGGCTCCTGCATCAGCGCATCCCCGTCGTTTTCATCCATGCCCAGCGCAAGGGCCGGAAGGGAATCGGTGATCAGGTTGATCCACAGAATATGGCTTGCCTTTAAAGGCGCGGGAAAACCTGCCAGAACCGCTGCCAGCATGGTAATAATTTCTCCGAAGTTGGAGGATAACAGAAATAAAATGGTTTTCCTTATATTTTCATAAATCCCCCTGCCCTCTTTCATGGCCTTTTCAATGGTTGCGAAATTGTCATCCGTAAGCACCAGATCCGCCGCATTTCTGGCCACGTCCGTGCCTTCTTTCCCCATGGCAATCCCCACGTCCGCCGCCTTTAAGGAAGGGGCGTCATTCACCCCGTCTCCGGTCATCGCCACAATTTTTCCTTTTGCTTTGAGAGCCTCCACAATCCAGACCTTATGCTCAGGAGAAACCCTGGCAAATACTCTGATTTTTTCAATCAGTCCCAAAAGTCCCTTTTGTCCTGCCTGATCAATCTCCGCTCCCGTCATGCACTGCTCTTTCTTCTGCGCAATGCCCAGCTCCTTAGCAATGGCAAAGGCCGTATCCACATGATCCCCGGTAATCATTACCGTGTCCACATGGGCCCTCTTAAAGCTCTCCACAGCCGCCTTTGCCTCCTCTCTGGGAGGGTCAATCATCCCCACCAGACCCACGAAAATCATATTTTTTTCGTCCTTTAAATCCCCTTTCCGCTTTATGGCCACTGCCAGCACCCGGTAAGCCTTACCCGCCATCTCTCTGACGGCCTTTTTTGCCTCCTCCTTTGCCTTCTGGGAAAAGGGCATTTCTCTGCCGTTCATCCAGACACCGGAGCAAAGCTCAAACATCTCGTCGGCCGCCCCTTTTATATAAGAAATTTTTCCACCGCCGCCCTTATGTACCGTGGTCATCCGCTTCCTGTCGGAATCAAAGGCTCTCTCGTCAATCCGGGGAAAACGTCTTTCCAGCTCCCTTTTCCCTATCCCGTGTTTCAATCCCAGATCCAGAAGGGCCAGCTCCGTGGGATCACCGATACGGCTTTCACCGATGGAAGCGTCATTACAGAGAATACATCCTTCCAGAAAGAGACTGTTTTTCTCCTGATCCAGCTCCCCGGCATCCACCAGATGTCCGTCTACATAGCACTCTTTCACCGTCATGCGGTTCTTCGTCAGCGTTCCTGTCTTATCGGAACACACTGTATTGACCGCGCCCAGCGTTTCCACCGAAGGCAGACGCCGCACAATGGTTCCCACCTTCACCATCCTTGACACACTCAGGGCCAGCACAATGGTTACAATGGCCGCAAGCCCCTCCGGCACTGCCGCCACCGCAAGGGATATGGCCGTGAGAAGCATGTCCCCCACGTCCCGTCTCTGCAGCACGGCTACCAGAAACAGAAACGCGCACACAGCCACGGCGACAATGCTGAGCAGCTTTCCAATGTCTGCAAGCCGCTTTTGCAGAGGCGTCATTTCATTGGTATCCGTCCCAATTAATCCTGCAATTTTTCCGATTTCCGTAGACATCCCCGTAGCCGTAATGATTCCCACCCCTCTGCCGCAGGCAACCGTGGTGGACATAAACGCCATGTTGGTTCTGTCGCCGATACTCTTCTGCCCCTTTGGCAGCTCTCCTGCGGCCTTGTCCACCGGGACGGATTCCCCTGTAAGCGCGGATTCTTCGATCTTCAGATTCACCGCCTCAAGCAGCCGCAGATCTGCCGGCACCTGTCTGCCCACCTCCAGAAAAACAATATCCCCCGGCACCAGAAGCGTTCCCTGGATTTCTTCCTCTTTTCCCTCCCGCAGCACAAGCGCCCTGGGGCTGGAGAGCTGCTTAAGGGCCTCAATGGCCTTGCGGGCCTTGTCCTCCTGAACCACGCCCACGATGGAATTGAGCAGGATTACCGCCGCAATGATTGCCGCATCCCCCACCTCGCCCAAAAAAAGGGAGATGGCAATCGCCGCCATCAAAATATAAATCAGGGGATCACATAACTGCTCCATAAACAGCGCTACTGTCCCCTTTTTCTTCTGTTCCTCGAGCTGATTTAGGCCATACTGCTCAAGCCTGTCCCTGGCCGTTTCCTTTGAAAGTCCTGTTTCCCTGCTGCTTTTAAGGCTCCTTATCACCTCTGCCGTGTTTTGGTCTGCATACATAGTTAATCCCTCCTGCCTTATGATATGCCCTGGCAGGAGGGATTATGAATAAAAGTCTCGCTCTAGTTTCCGATCGCAGGCGTATAGTTGTCAAAATAACTGTAGTTGCACCGAATACAGGTATAGGAGGTATACCCCTGAGTAGCCTTGGTGGCAGGTATCACTACCGCATGGAACGTGTGGTTGTTCAAATCCCGCTCAATGGGCTCCGCGTAGCTGCTGCCGCAGGTACAGATAAAGGAGCGTATCCCCTGTTCCGTACAGTTGGCTTCCTTCAGTACATAGGACTGGAAGTCATGTACATGAGGCGTAGGGGAAGGCGTGGCCGTAGGAGTTGCCGTGGGCTGGGACGTGGCCGAACCGGAGGGCGCCGCCGAATTCTGAGCCGTAGCGGAAGGCTGCGCACTGGCAGATGCCGAAGGGCTGGGTGTCAGCTTATTGATGGGCCTTGAATCCAGCAAAACGCCGCAAACCGCGCAGGTTCTCTGCTGCGTCCCCATCTTCGTCTCCGTGGCCGCCGCGGCTTCCTCCCAATCCGTAGCCACATGGCCCGGCGCGGGAATCATTTCCGTATAAAAATCACCGCAGCTACAGCTATATTTCCGAAGCCCCGCCAGAATACAGCTCGGCTCCCTCTCCGTCTGGGCCGTATACTGATGGACATGGGGAAGCTCTTCCTCCTGGGAATCCTCTTCTTTCTCGATTTCTATGGTTTCCTGTGCCAGAATTTCATCACAGTAAATACATTTCTGCACACGCTGGCCGCTGGTATCCGCAGTGGGCTTTCTGGTGATCTCCCAGTCTCCCGCCACATGATTGGTGGACATAACGTCTACATAATAAGTGTCGCCGCATTCCTTACAGGTATATTTGATCCGTCCTGCCTGGTAGCAGGTCACCTTCTTGTCAACTTCCTCCTCATAGTCATGGGTATGGCTTTCACTGACTGCCGAAGGAGCGGGCGTCTGCGCCGCCTGGGGCGTGGGGCTTATCTGCGGAACCGAAGTGGGAACCGCTGCCTGCTGCTCTCCCTCCTGCTCCTTTGCAGTCCCCGGCGACGGCTCTCCCGCCGTCTCTATACTATCTTCCTGATTTGTCATCGAATAGCCGATGACCACTGCCGTGGTAATGCAGGCCGCGATCGCCAGCACTCCCATAATCCCCGTCAAAACTTTTATAAATCCGTTCATTGTTCTGCTTCTCCATTATCTGTCTTTTCAGGCTCTGTCACACCCAGGGGGGAACCCCTTTTGCGGACCGCCCGTCTGGGAATCCATAACGGCTCAAAACTGCCGCTGAGGAAACCGACTCCTTACAGATAGTATATATTTTTTGCGGAAATTTGTAAACACTTATATGTCCACGGGAACTGGTAAATTTATTTATTATTTTGTATTGTAATCCTCTCCAGTCTGGCTCCCAGCCTGCTTAAAATTTCATTGGATATGGTTCCGGCCTGGTCCGCCAGGTCAGCGGCAGTGATCTCCTCCCGCCCTGAGTTTCCGATTAATACGGCTTCGTCCCCGGCCTGCACCCGGGGGACGCGGCTCACGTCTACGATGGTCTGATCCATGCACATCCGCCCGAGGATGGGCGCCTTGACTCCTCTGATCAGGGCATGTCCCACTCCATTGGACAGGGCGCGGGGCAGCCCGTCCGCGTATCCGATGGAAAGGATGGCGATCCGCATCTGTCTTTCGGCCGTAAACTGCAGTCCGTAGCCTACCGCCTCTCCTTCATGGAGAGGCTTCACCGCCGCCACCCTGGCCTTTAAGGACAGAACCGGCTTTAAAACCCCTTTCCACTTTTCCGTGTCCTTTTTGGTGCTCAGTACCCCGTAGAGGGCGATCCCGACTCTGGCATAATCGCCGAAAAGCTCCGGATAATTCAGCACGCTGTAGCTGGACTGCAAGTGGATTTTGGGGCAGACGCAGCCCCTGCTCCTGAGCCCCTCCACCAAACGATAAAACGCCCTGGCCTGCTTTAATGTAAATTCCCTCTCCCGCTCCTGCAGCACATCATCCGCACACAAATGGGTGAATATGCCGTCCACTGTCAGATATTCCTTGTGGAAAAGACCTTCTATTCCGTCAATATTTTCCCAGGGCTCCCCGAGCCGGTGCATTCCCGTATCAATTCCTATATGCACATGGAAGCTTTGTTTTCTCTCCTTCCCCCGGCGCTCCAGCTGCTCTCCATAGGATGCGTCAACCACCGTCTGGGTCAGGCCGTAACGGTAGAGCAGGTCAAGCTCATCGGGATGGGTATAGCCGAGAATCAGGATCTCCCCCCGGATCCCCTGCTCCCTTAAGGCTGCGCCTTCCTCCGCGCAGGCCACACAGAAAGCCCGAACTCCCTTTCGTCCAAGCTCCCTTGCCACAGGCGCCGCCCCGTGACCGTAGGCGTCCGCCTTCACCGCCGGCATTAACCGGCATCCCTGCGGCAGCCGGGACTGCAGATAGTCCGCATTGTGACCCAGAGCCTGCAGATCCAGCTCCACCCAGGCCCTGCTGCACCCAAAGCTCCTGCGGCTGAGCCGGATGCTCAGAAAAGATACCCCAAAGGCCGCAGCCACGGAAAGCGCCGTCACCGCCAGATAATGGCCAAGGCTGTTGTCCACCAGAATGCCCGTCATGTGGACAGCCTTTGCCGCCCCGCGCACTACCACAATCACGGCAGGATGTAAGATATAAATCCAGGCTCCCACAATTCGAAGCGCTTTTGCCGGCTTTTTGTCCCACGACAAAAGCACCCGATACAGACAGATCATGGTCGGAATCAGGGCCAGATACATACTGTCGTGGCGCTGGAGCTCAAAATGCCGCAGCAAAAAGGCCTCCCCCGTCATTGCCAGAAAAGAAAAGGCGAAAAACAACGAATCAAACCACTGGCCAACAGATCCCCTTTTTCCTGCTTTTTTTCTTCTGCCTGCAGGCGGCTCCCCGCCAATCTCCGCCCCCAGGAGTAAAAACACAGGGGCAAAAAAGATTCCGTTGCGGGTATAGGAAAAAATCTGAAAGCCCGCTTCATACAGGGCACACAAAGCCGGCAGCTTCTGTGTCAGTCCGTAATAACTGTCCCCCAAAAGCCCCAGCACATAAAGTACCCCTGCCAGAGCCCACATCCCCCTTTTGCCCATGAACCTGCTCATGAGAAACACCAGCAGGACGCCCACAAGACAGGCCGGGAAATACCACAGATGATAAAAGGTTCCGTCAAAGAAAAGCATTTTCAAAAGGCTCCCCAGGGTTATCCCCTTATAATGCCCGGCATAGATCCCGATGGGAATATAAAGGCAGACAGCGATCCCGTAAAGCAGCGCCGTCTTTTTCAGATAGCGGGCCAGGCGCCTGCTGCTTCCCTTTTTGCGTGCAATCACCTCTGTCAGCACAAATTGTCCCGTCACCATAAAAAAGAAGGGTACGGCTACCCTGGCAAGCACCCTTGTGAGAAAAAAATCCCCTGCGGGACTGAAGGAGGAAAGGGGCGAGGTATGGATTGCAATCACCAGAACCGCCGCAATCATCCTGAAATAGTCCAGTCCTCCGTAGCTTCGTCTAACGCCCATGCCTGCTCCTTTCCTGAGTGATCACAAAACCATCCACATTGTTGCCGGAGATCCAGTAGGGATGGCTTTCGTCAATCTCGATCTGCCTCCCCGCCTCAATCTCCCTTTCCGGCCCGTTCCCTCTGTCCGGCATTTTCAGAAAGAAGATCAGAAATTCCTGTCCGTCCTCCGAAAAACGATAAGCCCTCTCCCCATAGGGGAACTGTCTGAGAAAATCAATATATTCCTCCAGAGTCAGCTTATTTTGCTCCATGATCCTGGCATGGGGAATCCCCACATAACGGAAATGCCAGGGCTCATACCCGATGCCCGTCACCTCTTCCCGCCCCCTGGGGTAACGCTCGATAAATCCGTATTTTGCCGCTTTCCGGCGGAAAGCGCCGCAAATCCCCGTATCGGGAAACTCCGGCCGGATAAAGTCGATTTCCTCCTGCTTTTGCCCCAGGTCAATGGCAAGCCCGCTCTGATGCTCGCTGTGTCCGGGATAGGCCACATAGGTTTCCGTAAATTCCCTCCCGTTTTCCTTAAGAGAGCTCTCCCAGATTTCCTCCTGCTCCCTGCCGGAGCGCCAGCCGCTGACCGGTACGATTCCCTGCCAGCCGTTTATTTTATTCATCAGATGAAAAAGAAGCACGGCCGCCCTGCGCTGCATGAGAATCCCGGGTTCCTGCTCCAGAACCGGAAGCAGGGATGCGCCCTGATCCTTCTCTTTATATCCATATGCCCGGTTTACCAGGATCAGACTGCCGGAATAAATCCTGCTTCTCTGCAAAATAATCTTTTTCATGCTCATCTCCCTGTCCCACCAATCGGACGCTAAAGCGCCAGCGCCATGATCTTATCCAAAACCTCCTGAAAGGAGTGCCCGGCCGCCTTCATCATCCCCGGATAACGACTGTGCTCCGTAAATCCCGGAATGGTATTGACCTCGTTAAAAACCACTTCTCCCTCCGGGGTCAAAAACAGATCCACCCTGGCAAAGCCCCGGCATCCCAACGCTTTATAAACAGCCTTTGCGGTTTCCTTAATTTCCCTCGCTTTATCTGCGTCAATCCTTGCCGGTACATAAATGGCAGAGGTTTTCAGGGTATATTTCTCGGTAAAGTCGAAAAATCCCCCCGAGAGTTCGATCTCATCCACTTCCCCTGTCATTAAATCCACATTTCCCAATACGGCGCAGCCCACCTCGAAGCCTTCTATATTTTCCTCTACAATGACCTCGTCATCATGCTGAAAGGCCAGCCACACGGCGGCTTCCAGCTCCTGAGGCCCCTGCACTTTGGTAACTCCATAGGAAGATCCCGCTTTCACCGGCTTGACAAACAGAGGATAGCCGATTTTTTCCGCAAAGGCTTCGACCTCCCCCGCGCTGCGCTGGCGGAACACACAGGCCTTTGGAACCCGTACTCCTGTAAGCCCTGCCAGCTTATGGGCTCTGTCCTTATCCATGCAAAGAGCCGAGGCCAGAACGCCGCAGCCCGCCAGAGGGATTCCCGCAAGCTCGATCAGCCCCTGAATGGTACCGTCCTCTCCGTTCTTGCCGTGAAGTACCGGGAATGCCGCATCAATGGGCATCGAACTCATCCTGTCCTTCCCGAACACCAACAGCCTGTGCTCGCTCCTTCCGGGCGAGAGCATTGCCGGAAGGGCGTCCCTGTCATTCAGCCAGGTGTCCTCCTTGATCTTTTCCACATCTCCCTGAAAGTAAAACCAATCCCCTTTTTCGGAGATCCCCACCGCCACAGGCTCATATTTCTCTCTGTTTAAGTTCCTGATCACAGAATATGCCGATTCCAGAGACACGCTGTACTCCGAAGATTTTCCTCCAAAAAACACCGCCACATTAAGCTTATCCATAATGATAGTCCTACTCCTTTCCAGCTTCTCACAATATTACTAATTTTCCCCGTTTTGCTATAAAAATTATAACAAAACGGGATAAAAAACATTTTGATATTTTGCTTAGGATTACTTATTTTTTTCTTGGGGAAATATTAATATTTTACTGTGAGAGGTTATAGTGACAAGCTGCAGCTTTATGTGTTAGACTTAACTCGTACAGACTTAAGTCCCCGAAGAGGATAAACTTTATCAGACTGACGACGGAGGATTCTCTATGAAAATCGCAGTATTATCAGACATCCATGGAAATTTTGAGGCATTAAAAGCCTGTGTCAGTTATGCTCTGGAAAAAGGAGTCACTACCTTTTGGTTTTTAGGCGATTATCTGGGGGAATTTGCCTATCCTCAGCGAACCATGGATTATCTTTACCGGCTCAAAGACACATATCCCTGTATTTTTATCCGGGGGAACAAAGAGGATTACTGGTTAAATTACCGCAATGCAGGGGAGACCGGATGGAACAGCAGTAATTCGATCACCGGCTCCCTCTACTATACCTATCAGAATATTACCGCGCGGGATCTGGATTTTTTCGCGGGAATGGAAATTTCCCAAACCATAATGCCGGATGAAATGACTCCCGTCACGCTCTGCCACGGTTCTCCTTCCAGCAACAGAGAAAAACTGCTTCCCACGGATCCCAATACCCGCCTTATTCTGGAACAAAGCAGCGCCCGCCTTATATTGTGCGGCCATACCCATATCCAGAGAAAAATAGAACATAACGGCAAAAGGGCTTTGAATCCAGGTTCGGTGGGCTCTCCCATCGGTGTCCCTCAAAAGACGCAATTTATGATTCTCCATCAAAACGAAACAGCGTGGGATGAGGAATTCCTGTCTCTGGACTATCCTGCCCAAAAGGAAATAGAGGACTTATACGCCGCCGGACTGGACAAAATCGCCCCTTATTGGTGCAAAATGACGATACGTCTTCTCCTGACCGGTACCGACTCCCACGGACTGTTTCTCCAAAAAGCCATGGAACTGTGCCGCAGAGAGCGGGGAGAATGCGTCTGGCCGGATATCCCCGAAAAGTATTGTGAGCAGGCTTATGAGTCTTTTACAAAGCAGACTGTATAGTCCACATTTCTTTATGTCTTTTTCCATACCGCATTGTCAGAGGAGGAAGTCAACTCTGTCAGTACGGATAAAGATCAGGCCGGCCAGACAGAACATATAAAAGATCGGAAGTTTATGGAAAGAGTCGCCCGGGGAGAAACCGTCAATCTTTTTCAGAAGTTTGGAAGGGGCGTAAGTGTGGAGCTGTCTGAAGAAGGGCTTGCGGAACTGAACAAGAAGCCCAAGACAAGGCCAGTCTGGCTTGTGCTGTCTTATTCAGTTCGTCCAAATCCAGCGAATGATTCTGCTTTACTCCCCCTCAATCTGCCTTTTACCATGCAAACAAAGCCTTCCCCTTCAGTTTCAGAATCGCCTCGATCAGATAGTAATCCCCATAGATGATCGGCACTTCCGTATTCTCCCCTGTAGGATCATGATAAAAGAAGGTTCCGCCGTCCACGATGGAATCCTGCTCCGGATCCCAGTTATTAAACTTCTCGTCGCAGGCCCGTAAAATATGGAAGGCCGCTTTCAGATAAAGGTTCTTTTCATGCTCTCCCACATGCTCCGCCAGCTCGATCAGGCCGCAGGCGGTGATCATTCCTGCCGTGGAATCGTATTTCACGGGTTCCTCGGGCGCACGGTAGTCCACAAGGGGAAGCCAGTCCGAAACCGCCATATTGGAAATACAGTAATGGGCGCATCTCTTGGCGGTGGCCAGGAAGGACTCATCCCCAGTGTGCCGGTAGCTTAAGGCAAACCCGTAGACCGCCCAGGACTGTCCCCGGCTCCAGGAGGAACCTTTCTCAAAGCCCTGTCCCCCGGGATTGTCCAGAAACTCCCCGGTTTCGGGGTCAAAAATCACGATATGGTTACAGCTTCCGTCCGGGCGCACAATATACTGCTGAGCCGTTTTGGCATGGTTCACCGCAATCTGGGTATAACGGGGATCCTTGGTCTCCTCACTTGCCCAATAAAGCAGGGGAATATTCATCAGGCAGTCAATGATCATCCCACCGCTTAAGCTTTTCCCTTTGGCGATGGCTCCCATGTCATCGTTCCAGGCACGGATGAACTTTCCTGCCAGATTATAACGGCCTGCCAGCAGATTTGCCGCATGAAGGCTGCGGCGTCTGGAATCCATATTTTTCGTTATCCGGTAATTTGCCACAGAGGAAAGCAGGAACATAAAGCCCACATCATGGTGCAGCCCTTCAAACCCCTGTAAGGTCTCGTCCAATCTCTCTTCCACTCCTTCGGCAGCCTTTTTGTACGCCTCGTCGCCGGTGGCCTCATACATCTGCCAGAGCATTCCGGGCCAGAACCCGTTAGTCCAGAAGTAGATTCCACCCGGCACATCCAGATCATGATACTTTCCGTCACGGGTACTGTAGGGAATCATCGTCCCGATTCTCTCGCATTCCTTTTTCATCTTTGCCAGCAATTTCTGATATGTCTCTTCCAGCCACTGCTCATTTGAAACTTTTGTACATACTTCTCCCATGTAAACCCTCCTTACATTCTGCTCGCCATCGCACGCTTTAACTGTTTTTTGCTATAGCTTTTTAAGCCTGTTTTCATTTTAACACAAAAAACAGAAATCTGCCTACCCTTTTACGCTGCCAAGAGTCAGACCTTTTGTAAAATATTTTTGTAAAAAAGGGTAAATAACCAGCAACGGAATGGCAGCCAGAAAAACCTGGGCTGCCCGGCCTGTCCGCGCATTCATCCTCTTGATCAGCTCCACATAATTTAAGGAATTCTGCTTCAGCAGCGCGTCAAAGTTCGTCAGAAGCGACTGCAGATACGTCTGCAGAGGATAGTTGCTGGTTTTGTTCATATAAAGGAGCCCTCCGAACCAGTCGTTCCAGTGGCCCACAATACAGAACAGCGTGACTGTAGCCACAGAGGGCTTCAAGACGGGAAGCCAGACCCGGAACAGGATCTGCAAAGGGCCTGCCCCATCGATCATAGCGGATTCCTCCAGCTCCGGTGGTATTCCCCGCATGAAATTCATCATAATAATCATGTAATATACAGGAAGCGCCCCCGGAATAATCAGTGCCCAGAGAGAATCCAACAGGCCGGTGCGGGCTACCACCAGATAGGTGGGGATCATACCGCCTCCGATCAACATGGTAAGAAAAAAATAACCCACATATAAATTTCGCCCATGCAGCCGCTTCCCGTTTCTGGAAAGAGGATAGGCCGTGATCACCGTCATGACCACATTGACCAGAACCCCAACCAGCACGCGCAGGATGGAAATCCCAAAGGAACGGAGAAACTGGGGATCCTTCATGGCAAATTCATAAGAGCTTAAGGTAAACTGTACCGGCCAGAACAAAACACTTCCGGCAGAAACAGCGTTGCTGCTGCTCAGTGACAGGGCGAACACATGTAGTACGGGCAAAAGGCACAACAGCCCCATGAGGATCAGCAGCACCGTATTGATCACTGTAAAAAGCCGGGAACCAAAGGTTTTATTTTGTATCATTTGTCATACCTCCTACAGAATCCTGTAACCGGCAAACTTATCCGCAGCCCAATAGGAAACGGAGATCAGAAAGCAGGAAATCACGGATTTAAACAGGCCTACTGCCGTGCCGAAGGAATACTGGGCCTCGATCATTCCCAGGCGATACATATAGGTGTCAATAATATCCCCCGTCTGATAGACGGAAGGACTGTACAGATTGTAAATCTGCTCAAATCCCGCATTCAGCAGGCTTCCCAAGGAAAGCAGGGACATAAGGATAATGGTGGGAGCGATTGCGGGCAGGGTCACATGCCAGATCCGCCGAAAGCGCCCGGCTCCGTCCAGAGCTGCGGCCTCGTAAAGGCCCGGATCCACACTGGTGAGCGCTGCCAGATAAATAATCGCGCCGTAGCCGAAATTTTTCCAGATATCGCTGATAATCATGGTCCAGGGGAACACCTTCGGGTTTCCCAGAAAGGAGACCGGTTTCGCCCCGAAAAGACCTGTGATCTGGTTCAGCAGACCGTCCGTGGAGAGAATGTCGATCAGCATTCCCGCCAGCACCACCCAAGAAAGGAAATTGGGAATATAAGCCACCGTCTGTACCGAGCGCTTGAGCGTGGAGCATTTCACCTCGTTAAGCATCAGCGCAAAGAGAATCGAGACGATCTGTGTCAGAACCAGCTTGAACACGGCAATATACAGGGTATTTCCGATGGTACGCACAAAGTTGGGCTGCCGAAAGAGAAATTCAAAATTGGAAAGCCCCACCCAAGGGGAAGAAAATCCCGTGGCGGGAGCGAATTTCTGAAACGCAATCACAATGCCGTAGAGCGGGATATAGCTGTAGATAAAAACAACGATCACAGCAGGCAGCAGGATGAGATGAAGCTGCCATTCCTTGGACTCCAGGAATTTTTTCCAGGTAAATTTTTCCCTTGCCGGAGCGTTTTTGTTTGATTTTGACTTCATAAAATACCTCCATAGCAGGAACCCGGGCGAAGCGGCCTTTCGCCCACCGCCCGGGTTCCTGTCAGGCACACAGGCCCGCTGAAATGATTATTCCTTGTACATCTCATTTACGGCCTGAATCACCGTATCGCCGCCTGCCGTGCGCCAGTTACTCACCAGCTCATCAAAGTAGGAAACGTCCTCGTCGCCGATGATGATCTTCGTAAAGCCTTCTGTAAGAATATCGTCCAGGGTGGAGCCATAGGTGTCCATCTCCTCCGGGGTCAGTCCCCAGATAGCGTTGAGCTGATAGCGCTTCTCATTCAGGATATTTATCGCCAGCCGAAATGCCGCGAACTCTCCTGCGCCGTGTTGCAAATAATCCCCCAGTCCAGATGGATCCTGATCATCGATCCACTTTTTGGCGCCGATATATTTCTGAGAAGCCGTCCCCAGAGTGATGGAGTCAGGATCATTGTTCTCGATGGCATAGGTCACCTGCTCCAGGTTCTGATCCTCCACGGTGGTATCCTGAATACGGAAAGGGGTAATGTGGGCATAATCGCCATATGTCGTATCTGCAAGGAGGAATTTTGCCTCCTCATCCGCATCAGGATTAAAGAATGCATCCGCATAGAAATTGATCAGTTTGATCACAGCCTCGGGATGCTCGCAGTCCTTGCTCACAACGGTATATCCTCGATTGGTATAAGAGATGGGATACAAAACATCCTGAGTAGCCTTTGGAAGCTCATAGGGATAAAAAATTGCTTCCGGACCATTCTGCTTGACAACATCTGCCCCCGGGTTGTAGCCCCACCACTGCTGGAATACCTCCACGCCGATGGAACCATCAATGACGCCGTTGTTCATGGCAGTCATATCGTAAGTAGTAAAGTTTGGATCAATCAGGCCATCCTCATACCACTTGGCAAAGGCAGCCAGTGCCTCCTTCATCTCAGGCTGGATCGCGCCGGGCTCCATGGTCCCGTCCTCCTTGGTAATCCAGATATCGGGCTGGGCTCCCCAGGCAAGAGCCAGGGATTTGAAGGTGTACAGCGTCTTATCGGCAGCCAACCCCCATCCGCCGTAGGCATTTTGGAAGGTGGTCATAATATTGACCAGATCGTCTATGGTTTTCGGCGCTTCCAGGTTCTGCTCCTGCATCCAGTCGCTGCGCAGCCACACATAGTAAGGGTTACTACTCCAGCCGTAATGCATCTGGGTCACGCCGTACATTTTCCCGTCGATGTACCCTGTATTAAAGGTGTCGGGATCCTGCTTTGCAATAGATTTTACCAGGTCGGAGGCATACTCCTCAAAATAGGGAGTCATATCCAGAAGCAGATCCGCATCCACAAGCTCCTTGAGCTGGCGCAGGGAGGTTGCAGTAAAGGCGTCCGGAATAGACTTGGAAACGATAGCCATGTTGAGCTTGGTGTTATAGGAATCGCCGTCATTGGTGTACCACTCTGTCTTCACATCCACATTGAACCGCTCCTTATACTGGCGGGTCCACCAGTTATCCTCGGCACTCTCCCCGTTGGGATAAGGCTGGCTGCTCCCCACGTTGGCAATGGTCAGGGTAATGGGTTCCTCTGATTCCTGTGCCTGCGGTTCTGACTGCTCCGTATCCTCTGCAGCCCCCGGCCCGGACTGGGATTCCTGTCCGTTCTCCTGGGACTGGCTGGCGGACGCGCCAGAGTCTGTGCCCGAACCTGCGTCCGTGCCGGAACCTCCACAGGCCGTGGCAGAGAGAAACAGCGCGCCCATCAAAATCAGCGATAAAAATCTTTTCTTCATAAAGTCATCTCCTTTACATTAAAAAATGTTGTTCAAACTGCTGTAAAAATCATAGCATGTTCTTTTTTCGTACCGCAATTGTAAACATCTGACATTTTTATAATCTGATGACTTTGTTGTATAAAATGCCTATTTTTCAATCTTATGCACTTGAATTTTTATATATTTTATCGTATTTTATAAAAACAGACATATTTCATTTCCTTAATTTACAGTGTACTCTTAAATACATATGTCCGTCGGGGCTGAACGTCCTGGAAAGGGGGATTAAGTGAAGATTCAAAATACGGTTTTTTCAAGAGTTCTTCTGATCTTTTCGGCGCTGGTGATTCCATGGATGGCAGTGAGCGTCATCCTTCTAAACGCGGCCAATGCCAGAATCGTATCTTCCAATGTAAACCTTGCCCGTCAAAGCCGCAACAATGTCCTTGAAAACATTGAAGGGCAAATCCTAAACATTGCCCTGGCCGCCAGAGCCGGAAATACCCTGGACAAAACGTTTTACCTCTCCGTTCTGGATCAGAGTCTGACCGGATATGACCGTGTGCAGGTCACCGAGCAAATTTATGAAAGCCTTAACCTGATTTTTACCACTCATAGCTGGTCGGAGGACGCCCTCATCTATTCCTGTCCCCTGAATAGGTGCTTCTACAGCCAGAACGTCAACCGGACGGATTCATCAGGGCTTGTACGGACGATTACAGATGAGGAATTTAACAAGGTCGCCACACTGCTCCAGTCCGGGAATCTTCTGACAATGAGAGACGGACAGGTGATGTTTCTCATTCCCAATTCTCAGTTCTCCCCCATCTGTATCCTGGAAGTGGACCTGTCAGAACACCAGCTCTCCCAATACCTGAGCGCCTCTCTGGAATACCCTTCCGAGTCCCTCTTTTCCCTGTGCCTTGACGACGACACCTTCTGGCTTGGGAATATAGAGCAGGATGAACTCTACGATGACGCCCTTGCGGCGGCAAAAGCGGCGGAGCCGGAAACGCTTATAAAGTTTTCCTCCGGTTCTGAGAAATACTGGCTCTACGTTTATCGCTCCTCCATCCTGGGCTTTACCTATTTTGAACTGATCCCAAAGGGGCTGCTGACCCGCCCAACCGGCCTTTTCCTGGTCCTGATCGTCATATTTATCTCCCTTTCCACCCTCGTGATCGTGATCTTCTTCATCCAGTCCCTGAAGCTGATCCATCGCCCGCTGCAGAACCTGATCGGCGGCTTTGACAGACTGCGCCAGGGAGATTTAAGCGTCCGGGCTCAGAAGCCGGAAACAAAGGATTTCAATTATCTCTATGACAGCTTTAACCATATGGCCGCCGAATTGGAGCAGCTTGTCTCGGAAAACTATAAGCAGGAAATCCTGCTGCAAAAGGCCGAGCTCCGCCAGCTACAGGCCCAGATCAACCCACACTTTCTTTACAACAACTTTTTCTGGCTGCAGAGAGTGATCTCCAGCGGAGATATCGAACAGGCGGAGCAGATTACACAGGAACTTGGAACCTATTTCCGCTATATCACCCGGAAAAATTCCGATCTGGTGCTTTTGTCCGACGAAAACGAGCATGCAATGATCTACACCAACCTGCAGGCCGTGCGCTTTTCGGGACGTATCCAGGTGGATCTCGGCACGCTTCCCGCAGAATTTGGGGGCAGGCAGGTGCCGAAGCTCTTTTTACAGCCCCTGATTGAAAATGCCTTCAAGTATGCCCTGGAGGAACAGATCAGCGGCGGCGTTCTGCAGGTGCGGCATAAAAAGCAGTCGGAAAAGGAACTGGTCGTCACTGTGGAGGATAACGGCCAGACACTGACCGATGAGCGTCTTTTTGACCTGCAGCATCAGATTGAAACCCTTGCCGCAGACAATATCACTGCCGGACTGAGCGGAATGATGAACATCGCCAGACGGCTGCAGCTCTACTTTCAGTCCCCGGACTGCTTTTCGCTAAGCCGCTCAGAGCTTGGAGGCCTGTGCGTCAGCATCCGGCTTTATTTCAAATAAAAAAAGGAGAAAACAGCAATGTATCGTGGAATTGTGGCAGACGACGAACGACATGTAGTGGACTGGGTGGAAGACCTTTTGTCCCTTCATTTCCCCGATCTGGAAATCCGGCGTGCCAATAACGGCAGAGAGGTTCTGGAAAAGGTGAGCCTGTGGAAAATCGACCTTGCAGTGCTTGATATTAAAATGCCGGGCCTTGACGGCATAGAGACCGCCCGACGGCTTCTGGAAGAATATCCGGGCTGTAAGATCCTGCTGCTGACCGGCTATGATGAATTTGATCTGATTTACCAGATCAACAGTGAGAAAAATATCCGCTACGTTCTAAAAACCGAAGCCGATCGGGAAATCGTAAAAAAGATTTCCGAAATGCTCTCCGAGATCGAACAGGAGGAGCGGATGCGGCAGACCATGGACGCTGCCAACCGCAAAAGCCGTCTTATCCGGCATTTTGAGCAGAGGGGTATGCTCTGTGACATTATTTTCGAATCGGAAAGCCTTGCTTCTATGGAAGAAAAAATAAATTTTTACGGTCCTGCCCTGCCTCTGGATCCCGCATCTCTCACAGGACTTACTTTGATACGTTTTTCAAATCCGTCCTCCCTGCGGCAGGCAGTCACAAGCGCTCTTCTGCTGCAGCTTTATCAAAAACTTGAGGAAGCCTTAAACCCACTGTTCCGTTTCGCACTTTTGGATATGGATGAGGAATATGTCCTTTTGCTGACTCAGCCTGCAAAGCCGATGGAAAAGCCCCTGGAGGCCGAAAAAGGCGTTGCCCTGCTGCGCTCCGAGTTGGATCGGGGGCTGACGGAACAGGTCGCTGAGACTGAGGGCAAAATCCTGTTTTTTATTTACAGCCATACTGTTCCCTGGCGTGAAATCTCTCAGGGCTATTTCTTTTTGCTGCGATATTGCCGCACCCACAATACGGAAATCGGCCCTGCTTCAATTTTTGGTACAGTGGTAAGCGAAGATGCTTTAAGGGATGAGTCCCATTCCCATGAAAATGTGCAATGGCAGGTTACTCAATATATTCAGAAGCTGTCTCTGGCTCTGGTACAGTCCAGGGAAGCGGATTTTTATGCTCTGCTTGACCAGATCAGCCTCCTGCGCCCCCGGCTCACTGAAATGAGCGCCCCGGGGCAGGCACAACTCCTGGCGCAGTTGTCCCTTATGCTTTTAGACCATATCAACCTGCAGCATTTGCACAGCGCTCTGGAGCAGAAAATTTCCCTGTTCCCTCTTTACCGTTCCATGCAGACCCAGGACTGGACTGCTCTGCTGAGCTATGTAAAGCGCCTGGCAAAGGAAATTTTTGCCCTTTCTGATGAAAAGCTGCATATGAACAGCGCCTGCACCGTTCAGACCATGTGCGAGTATATCCGAAACCACCTTGCGGACGATCTGAGCGTAACGCGCCTGGCGGAGGCATTCAACTATAACCAGTCCTACATCTCCCGGCTTTTTAAGCAGATTCGCGGCGAAACCCTCTCCCAGTATATCAAAAATGCCCGCCTGGACCACGCCAAAACCCTCTTAACGTCTACCGGCCTGCCTGTCCAGACCATCGCCTCCCAGGTTGGTTTCGATACCGTACAGTATTTCTCCATGGTTTTCCGCAAAGAGGTTGGCACTACCCCTACGCTGTATCGCTCCCTGGCCCAAAAAGAGCCTTAACTTATATTTTTTGGTCTCCTGTGAAATCCCGAGCTTTCTTCCAGAAAATTCTGCAGCTCTTTTGCCGTAAGCAGCCTCTGCAATTCTCCGGAAAAACAAAACTGCTCTTCAAATTGTTCCAGCACCCTTCTATCTCCGTCATAGACCGTTACCGCCATTCCCGTCAGAGAGGGAATCAGGATAAGGGCTGATTCCAAAAAGTCCATTTCGCTCACCTCATTTTCGTTTATATTTATCTGTTTATCGGTGTATATTTTGTTTATAATCACGCCACCCCAAAAATAGTACTATAAATACCAAAAATAATCACTATAAAAAGAAGTACAATCAACTTATAATTAATAGAGAAATTATGTCAAAGATGGCAGTAATTAACAAGGTAATTCTATCAATTTTAGACAAAGGCCAACATCAAAATTTCTTTTTTTGGAACAATTAATATAAGAAAAACTCTAAAAGGAGGAAGCTATGCGAAATTTAATCAGTTTGAACCAGGACTGGCTGTTTACTGCGAAGGACGCCGGTCTGCCTGCCTGTGTGCCAACGGACTGGGATAAGGTGGATCTGCCTCATACCTGGAACGCGGTGGACGGCCACGACGGAAACGGAGGCTATGCCCGTATCAAGGGCTGGTATGCCAAAAGCTTTGCCACCCCTTCCCAGCCCCTGAAAGGCGGACGGGTGTATGTGGAGATTCCCGCAGCAGGCCAGCAGGCCACCGTTTATGTAAACGGAACCGAAGTAGTCTATCATGAGGGCGGATATTCCACTTTCCGGGCAGATATCACAGATCTGTGTAAGGAGGGGGAAGATAATCTTCTGGTGATCGCATGCAGCAACGAAAATAAGAGCAGCGTTTATCCCCAGGCAGCAGATTTCACCTTTTACGGCGGATTATACAGAGGCGTGCGCCTGATCAGCGTGCCACAGACTCACTTTGAGCTGGATTATTTCGGAGGCCCCGGCCTTAAGGTAACCCCTAAGCCCTGCAAGAGCGGCGGAGCCACCTTTGAGCTGGAATCCTGGATCACAAAGGGCGACGAGAACTTCACCGTTTTGTATTCCGTTAAGGATGCTGAGGGTAAGGAGGTTGCCAGCGCCTGCCGTCCTTTCGACCAGACAAAGGTTACAGTTTATGTACCCGATGCCAGATTGTGGGATGTGGACGACCCTTATCTCTACACCGTGACAGCCATCCTTCAGAGGCGGAATGAATGCTATGACGAGGCCAGCGCAAGGGTGGGTGTCAGAAGCTTCTCCTGTGATCCTCAAAAGGGCTTTTTCTTAAACGGCAGATCCCTTCCTCTTCGCGGCGTAAGCCGTCACCAGGACCGTCTTTATAAGGGCAATGCTCTTACCAGGGAGGATCATTACGAGGATGCAAAGCTCATCAAGGAGCTGGGAGCCAACACCATCCGTCTGGCTCACTATCAGCACTCCCAGGATTTCTATGACGCCTGCGACGAGTTGGGCTTTATTATCTGGGCGGAGATCCCCTTCATCAGCGTGATGAATCCTGACCCGGCAGCCCACCAGAACTGCATCAGCCAGATGAAGGAGCTGATCACCCAAAATTATAATCATCCTTCTATCTGCTTCTGGGGTATTTCCAATGAAATCCTCATTGGCGGCATCTCCGATCAGTTGGTGGAAAACCATAAAGAATTAAATGCTCTTTGCAAAGAGCTTGACGATACCCGTCTCACCACCATCGCCCATGTGTCCATGACCCCCATCAACGGCCCCATGCACGGAATTACGGATGTGGAGAGCTACAACAACTACTTCGGCTGGTACGGCGGCAAGATGGAGGATAACGGCCCCTGGCTGGATAATTTCCACCAGATTCACCCGGAAATCTGTCTGGGCGTTTCCGAGTACGGCTGCGAGGGCATTATCACCTACCACGGCCCCAATCCTGCCTGCAAGGACTACAGCGAGGAATATCAGGCGCTCTATCATGAGCACCTTGCCAAAGTATTTGACGAGCGGCCCTGGATCTGGTCTACCCATGTGTGGAATATGTTTGATTTCGGTTGCGCGGCCCGTGACGAGGGCGGGGTTGCCGGAAGGAATAACAAAGGTCTTATCACCATTGACCGCAAGACCAAAAAGGACAGCTACTTTGTTTATCAGGCCTACTGGAGCAAAAAGCCCATGCTTCATCTTGCAGGCAGACGCTACGCCCAGAGAGCGGGAGATACCACCCAGATCAGGGTTTACTCCAACCAGCCCAGCGTGGCTCTGTACTTAAACGGAGAGCTGGCAGAAGAAAAATCCGCCGATAAGGTGTTTGTCTTCCAGGTTTCCTTAAAGGATGGCTTCAACATCGTCACCGCAGTTTCCGGAGACTTAAAGGACAGCATGACTCTTGAAAAAGTGGAGAAAGAGCCTTCCATCTATGTTCTGCCGGAAGTAAACGAAAGGGCTGAGGGCGTTGCCAACTGGTTCAAGCTGGCAGGCGATCTGGATCTGAAAGCGCCCATGGAGTTTCCGGAAGGAAAGTACAACATCCACAATACTATGGAAGAGTTAGCGCAGTGTCCCGAAGCTCTCAAGGTTATGACCGACGCCGTCAAAATCGCCATGAACATGAAGATCGAGCCCGGCGCAGGTATGTGGGATATGATGAAATCCATGACCCCTGAAAAGATGGTGGGAATGGCAGGCGGCATGGCTCCCGAAGGTTTCCTTGAGAGTATCAATGCCAAGCTGATCTTAATCGACAAGAAATAAATCCAATACCAAAAGATCATTCTCGGCGCCGCAAGGCAACAGGCTGGCCGATGCCGGAGAGTTTTTGCGGCGCTGTATAAGCAGTATAAAGGAGCGGAACATTTTGAGCAAATTATCGGAATTTAAAAAGAAAAAAGACTTCCTCGTGTGCGTGGACAGCGACGGCTGCGCCATGGACACTATGGACATCAAGCATATCCGCTGTTTCGGCCCCTGCATGGTGGCGGAATGGGGCTTAGAGGAGTGGAAGGATGAGATTTTGAGCCGCTGGAACGACATCAATCTCTACACCATGACCCGGGGCATCAACCGTTATAAGGGACTTTCCATCGCCCTTACCGAGATCAATGAGAAGTATACCGCCATCGAAGCTTTGGACACTCTCACCCGCTGGGTGGAAGAAAGCCCGGAATTGTCCAACGGCGCACTGGAAAAGGCCATTGCCGCCGATGACAGCATAAGCCTCAAAAAGGCCCTTTCCTGGAGCAAGGCGGTAAACGCCTCCATCAATCAGCTTCCCGACGAGGAGAAGCTTCCCTTTGAGGGGGTGAAGGAAGCTCTTGCCTTCGCTCACGAAAAGGTGGACGTGGCGATTGTTTCCAGCGCCAATCTCGATGCGGTTCTGGAAGAATGGGAACGCTACGGCCTGCTTGACCACACGGATATTGTGCTGGCCCAGGACTCCGGCAGCAAAACCTTCTGTATCGGAGAACTCCTTAAGGCCGGCTACGCCAGGGATCACGTGCTGATGTGCGGGGATGCTCCCGGTGATCTTGACGCCGCTAAGAAAAACGAGGTGTTCTACTACCCTATCCTGGTTCGCCATGAAGCGGAATCCTGGCAGGAATTTATGGACAAAGCCGTCTCAAAATTGTTAGATGGCAGTTATGGCGGCGCTTACCAGCAGGAAAAGATTGATGCATTTTTAAATAATCTGAAATAACACATTGTAAAATATAAATCAGAAAGGAGAAATTTGACATGGTTGATATGAAAGCCAATCCCTTTTATTTATCTGACGAGGATTGTAAATGGGTGGAGGACACCATTGCAGGAATGACCCTGGATGAGAAAATCGGACAGTTGTTCTTTAATATGGGTTCCTCCAGAGACGAAGAGTATCTGAAAATGACGGTAAACAAGTACCACATCGGAGGCATCCGCTACAATCCCGCCACAGCCGACGAGGTTCATGAGCAGAACCGTATTTTGCAGGAGAACAGCAAGATTCCGCTGATCATCGCCTGCAACACCGAGAACGGCGGAGACGGGGCCTGCGTGGACGGAACCACCATCGGAAGCCAGACCAAGATCGGCGCAACCCGCAATGCAGATTATGCCTACAACCTGGGCTATATGTCCAACAAGGAGGCCTCAGCCATCGGCTGCAACCTTTCCTTTGCCCCGGTAAGCGACATTCTCTACAACTGGGAAAACCCTGTCATCGGACTGCGCACCTACGGAAACGATGTGGAGAGAGTCATGGAAATGACCAAAGCCTACATGGACGGCGCTCATGCCAACAAGGGTTTTTGCTGTGCCGCCAAGCACTTCCCCGGCGACGGTCTTGACTTCCGTGACCAGCACGTGGCAAACAGCGTAAACGACTATAGCTGTGAACAGTGGGATGAGACCTTCGGCAAGGTTTACCAGAACCTGATCGACAATGGCTTAGAGGCCATCATGGCCGGGCATATCATGCAGCCCGCCTACACAAGACACTTCAATCCTGAGATCGCTGACGACGACATTATGCCCGCCACTCTCTCACCGGAGCTGATCAACGGCCTCCTGCGCACCAAGCTTGGCTTTAACGGCATGGTGCTCACCGACGCCTCCCACATGGTAGGACTCACCTGCCGGATGAAGAGATGCGATCTGATGCCCGCCGCCATCGCAGCAGGTATCGACATGTTCCTGTTCTTCAACGATATGGACGAGGATTTCGAAAGCATGAAGCAGGGCTATCTGGACGGCAGAATCACCGAGGAGCGCTTAAGCGACGCCCTCCACCGCATTCTGGCCCTGAAGGCTCACATGGGCCTGCACAAAAAGGCTCCCACAGAGCTCGTGCCTCCCAAAGCCCAGGTTCATGAAATCGTTGGCTGCGCGGAACACAAGGCCATGCAGAAGGAAATCTCCGAGAAATCCATCACTCTCGTGAAATATAAGGATCAGGATGTGCTTCCCATGATCCCTGACCGCTATAAACGCATCATGATCGTTTACGTCAAGGGACTGGAGGCTCCGGGACTGGGCGCCATCATGGGCAAGAACAAGGTTTCTCCTGCGGAAAAACTCAAAGAAAAGCTGATCGCCAAGGGCTTTGACGCTTTTATCTATGAGAGTCCCATCCAGAAGATCATGCAGCAGATGCAGGCCGGCGGAAAGCCCGACATCAACCTCTATTTTGCGGGCAAAGACGCGATCAAGGATTTCGTATCCAAACAGGATTTGATCATCACCCTGGTAGACATTCCCGGCGGCTTCCAGCCTGTGGCAAGACCTGCTTTCGGCATGACCAAAGGCGGCGGAGAGATTCCCTGGTATGTACACGAGCTTCCGGTAATCGTTATCTCCACCAAGCAGCCTTTTGTGCTGGCGGATATTCCTCAGGCCCGGACCTACATCAACACCTATGACGTTCTTGATACCACCTTTGATGCACTGATCGATAAGCTGATGACAGGCGCCGACGCCTTTGTAGGACAGGATCCGGTAGATTCTTACTGTGGGGTTTGGGATACCCGGCTGTAATAAAAAGGGCAGCAAACTTGTGATTCAGTAAGTTTTCTGGTAAAATAAGATAAAGTTGGTATTTTTTCTAAAAAATATAGTGAAACAGGAGGTATTTTCTATGCAAATGGGGTTTCGCTGGTATGGCGAAGGAAACGATGACATTAAGTTGTCAGACATTAAGCAGATTCCCGGCGTAACGAGCATCGTCTGGGCACTTCACAATAAGATGCCCGGCGAAGTGTGGGAAGAAGCTGAAATTGCCGAGGTTCAGAAGCAATTGGAACCTTACGGCTTCAATATGGATGTGGTTGAGTCGGTGAATGTCCATGACGACATTAAGATCGGCCTGCCCAGCCGGGACGGATATATTGCGAACTACATTCAGACCATCCGCAATCTGTCCAAGTTCGGCGTAAAGGTCATCTGCTATAACTTCATGCCGGTTTTTGACTGGACCCGTACCGATCTTTTCCATCCGGTAGGGGACGGCTCCACCGCTCTGTTTTATGAGGCAAGCAGGATCCATGACGATCCCAAGGAGATGGCAGACTATATCCTGAACAATCTTCACGGCCTTACCTTCCCTGGCTGGGAGCCGGAAAGAATGGCTAAACTGGATGAATTATTCGAGGCATACAGGCCGGTTACCAAAGAAAAGCTCTGGGAAAACCTGAAATACTTCCTAGAAGCCCTGATGCCCACCTGCCGGGAATGCGACATCAAGATGGCCATCCATATGGATGATCCCCCATGGGATATTTTTGGACTGCCCCGTCTTCTGGTAGACGCCGCATCCATAGACAAATTCCTTTCCATGGTAGATGATCCCTATAACTGCCTGACTCTGTGCTCCGGCAGCTTAAATGCCAATCCGGACAACAACGTGGCTTCCATCGTACGCAAACACTGTGACCGCATTGCTTTTGCCCATATTCGGAATATCAAGCATTTCCCGAACGGAGATTTCTCCGAGGCCAGTCACCGTGACTGCGACGGGGAAACCGGTATTCTGGACATTATCAAGGCATACCATGACTGCGGCTATGACGGCTATATCCGCCCTGACCACGGACGCCATCTTTGGAATGAAGGTCCCGGCACCGTGCGTCCCGGCTATGGTCTCTATGACCGTGCCCTGGGTATCATGTATATGTGGGGTATCTGGGATATGCTGGATAAACTGGACGCTGAGAAGTCGTAAATAAAATTTCTCCCCGGCGGAGCATCTGCCGGGGTATTTATAAAACTATTTACAGAAAGGAACCAAGCATTATGAAATTAAGCGAACAAGGATTGAAAGACCGCGCTGCCTGGGAGGCCGCCGGATTTTCACTCCCCAAATATGACCGTGAAAAAGTAACACAGGCCACGAAAGAAAATCCCTTCTGGATCCACTTTGGGGCCGGAAATATCTTCCGTGCTTTTCAGGCAAATGCAGTACAGAACCTCTTAAATGAGGGCATTCTGGACAGGGGCCTGGTGGTAGCAGAAGGCTTTGACTATGAAATCATCGAAAAAATGAACCGTCCCCACGACGATTACGGGATTGCCGTTACCTTAAAGGCAGACGGAACCATTGACAAAACCGTGGTGGGCAGCGTGGTGGAATCCCACATTCTGGATTCCGAAAACGCAGCGGAATATGACCGCCTGAAGGAGATTTTCGAGAAGGATTCCCTTCAGATGGCAAGCTTTACCATCACAGAAAAGGGCTACAGCCTGGTAACCGGCAAGGGAGATACCATTCCCGCCGTGGAAGCCGATTTTGCGAAAGGCCCTGAAAAGCCCGGAAGCTATATCGGCAAGGTGGCATCCCTTCTCTACAGCCGTTATGCGGCAGGCCAAAAACCCATTGCCATGGTGAGTATGGACAACTGCTCCCACAATGGGGATAAGCTCTATGCGGCCATCAACGCTTTTGCAGAAAAATGGGTGGAAAACGGACTGGTTGACGCAGGCTTTAAAGCTTATGTGAATGACAAGTCAAAGGTTTCCTTCCCCTGGAGCATGATCGACAAGATCACCCCCCGTCCGGACGCTTCCGTAGAGAAGATCCTAAAGGACGATGGCGTGGAAGAGCTTGAGCCTGTAATCACCTCCAAGAATACCTATGTAGCGCCCTTCGTCAATGCGGAGGAATGCGAATATCTGGTGATTGAGGACTCCTTCCCCAACGGGAAACCGGCTCTTGAAAAGGGCGGAATTATCTATACCGCCAGAGAAACCGTTGACAAGGTGGAGAAAATGAAGGTCTGCACCTGCTTAAATCCTCTTCACACCTGCCTGGCCGTGTTCGGCTGTGTCCTTGGCTATCAGAAAATCTCCGAGGAGCTTAAGGATGAGGAGCTTGTAAAGCTGATCAAAACCGTAGGCTACAAGGAAGGACTCCCCGTGGTAGTGAATCCCGGCATCCTTGACCCGAAGGAATTTATTGATACGGTAATCAACGTTCGTTTCCCCAATCCGTTCATGCCTGACACCCCTCAGCGTATTGCCACCGATACTTCCCAGAAGCTGGCGATCCGCTTCGGCGAGACCATCAAGGCATATCAGGCATCCTCTGAGCTGGATGTGAAGGATTTAAAGCTCATCCCTCTGCTCTTCGCCGGATGGCTGCGCTATCTCATGGGGGTAAATGATGCGGGAGAAGCCTTTGAGCTGAGCCCTGATCCGTTGCTCGATACGGTCCGTCCTTATGTGGCAGACTTAAAGCTTGGCGGAAATGCCAGCGAAGAAGCTTTAAAGCCCGTACTGGAGAATGCAAAGATCTTTGGCGTGAATCTGTATGATGTGGGTATGGCCGGTACAGTGGTAGGCTACCTGAATGAAATGATTACGGGCCCCGGGGCTGTAAGGGCTACCTTGAAGAAGTATGTGTAAATAAATGGCGGATGCTTGGTTTAACCAGACGTCCCTATGTGAACAGCAGGTGGCTTGCTTTTCAAGCCACCTGCTGTTCAATTAAAGTTAAAAAGACTCAAGATTTAACCCCATGAAAGGCATTTGCCTTATTACATCCATCCCTCAAAGCAAAATCTTCCCCTCCGCATCCGCCTCCTTGGGAATCGCCACCATCAGATCAATCAATGTCATAGCAATGGGAAATCCTGACCAAAAAAACAGGAGATATAAGATTGCCGTGGGATATTGTTTCGCATAAAAGCGGTGCCCTCCCATCCAGCCGGTAAATAGAGCAAGAAGCAGATACTTTTTTCGGACCACAATACTGGGCTCTCTGCTCTCTCTTCTGTCAAAAAAATTGGAAATCGCCCTGGAGATGCGCCCTTCCTTTACTTCCACTCCATATTTCTTTCTGGTTTCATCCAGCTCTTTCTGCAGAGCCAGATAATCGTCAAAACTTACGTCGTTCTTCTTTCCATTTAAATTGGACTTTTTCCCCATATTGCTTTTTCCTTTCAAAGAGCGCCGGAAAAAAGAAATTCCGGCGCTCATATGTTAATTACCTTCTCTTATTATAGCTTATTTCTAATATAATTGTAAATACCCCGCCAGGCTTATTCCTTCATGGCCCTTGCCTTGATGGCTGCAATTTCTCCCTGGATTTCTTCCATCTTCTCTTTGGTAAGAGGATAGAATTTCAGGGCAATTACGTTGCAGAGACATCCAAGAATGATCATACCGTACATCAGGAACACGCCCACATAATGCAGGGATGTGCTGTAAGATGTGGTGGCATCAGGAAGAGCCTCCTTAAACCCAATGGCTGAGAACATCAGACCTGCAACCATAGGCGCAAGGGACGAAATCACCTTATCCACAAAACTGAACAGGGTTCCCATCATACCAGGCACATACTTACCGGTACGATATACCTCGTAGTCTGCACAGTCTGCAGTCATGGGAATTACGATGTTGCCGGCAATTCCCTGGAACCCGCCCATGGCAATGGTCAAAATAATATATGCGATGGTAAAGAACCCGAACGCAAGCCCACCGTTTCCATTATCCATACTGGTAGGGCTGCCAAACAGCCACAGAGCGGAGAGCAGGGCACACACGATAATTTCTCCCCAGGAACCGATCAACATGGCCTTCCTCTGTCCAAGAGTAGTGGCAAGAGTACCAACTCCCAGAATCAGAAGAATCGTGGTGGGAATGGAGGTAAAGCCGCTGAGGATACCGTAGAGTGCGAAGTTTCCGGCTACCACACCAAACATAACAGCCGTAACCGCACTGGTTCTTGCGGAAGATGCAAGCTTATCGGTAGATGCGGAAACCACCAGCATCTGAATGGCACGGTTCCCTTTTAAGGTCTCCCAATAATCCTTGATTCCGATCTTAACCGGCTTGCCGGTTCCGAAGAATTCGCTCCTGTCCTTAGGCGCTATGGAGAACACAGCGATAGCCGTACAGATTGCGGAGGCAATTGCGGTAAATACCCAGAAGTCATGGAAAAACCCTGCTTCATAGAAAGAACCGCCATAGTTTGCACTGATCCTGGCCACCAGGATTGCAAGACCTGTAAAGATAAGGGTATTGTATACACCGTCAAAAATCGTAAACAGAGGTCTCTGCTTGGGATCATTGGTCAGACAGGTCTGAGCGGATTTTGTAACCACGCACTGGAACGTATAGCCAATGTAATAAACAGCGGATACGATCACGAAGAATGTGAAACGCACTGCCGTATTTTCAGGAAGCATATGTGTTACGTGGAACAGAATAAAGCTGGTAACGCATAAGATCACCTGCCCGATCACCATAAACGGGCGGTTTTTACCGAACTTACCGTTGGTCTTATCAACTACAAATCCTATAAAGGGATCTGTCACGCCGTCCCACAGACGCATGAGCATGGAAAAGCTGGATGCCGCCACTACCGCGATTCCCACAAAGCCTGTAAGATAGTAGGCAACATAACCCATAAAAAACAAATACAGGTTCGTTGCAGAATTGTTCAGCGCGAATCCTGCGATCCGCCACAGCGGAACACGGTGAATACCGTTCTCGCCGTAATACTTTGAGGTGTCATTTTTCATAGTAGATCTCCTTCTCTAAAAAGTTGTTAGTCTTTGCCCGATGCTAAAGCCCCCTGACTACGGCTTGAATACAGGCGCCCTTACATTTAGGTAATTTACTCTAATGCGGCTATTAAAACTATATCATTTTTGTACATATATGTCAAACAATTATTAATTATTCATAAACTAGTAAATTATTTGGATATCATATTCCCATCTTTCAAATGTACACTCCCCGAAACTTTGTACATTTTATATAATATATTCGCTTTCCGGGTTTTCTAATCCCCGTCCTTTTGGCAATTATTGTGGAAATTCACGGTTTTTCCATTTTTATGCGGAAAGATTATACCGGGACAATTTTTAGGTTTCTGTCGAATCTGCACACATACTGATGATTTTTAGGATTTATAGGATATTTTTTAGAATATCTTGATTTTTTTGATATTATGTATGAAAATATATTTAATAAAAGTATCCAAAGAAAAATACTTCGGGTGATTTCTATGAAACATGAAGCAGAGCTGAATTTTGTAAAGGCACTCCTAAACAATTTTCACTTATCATTCACGATCGTCAAAAGTCCAATGATCCTGCCTTTTTCACCTGTGGATTTCGGACTGCGGCAGCTTTTTTGTTCTGACTATGACTATTCTGAATTATCTGTGAAATTTGAGGAGCTTTGCCAGCCTAATACCATTTACCGGATAAAGGATTTTTCCTTTTGCCATTATCTTGTGTTTCGGATTCCGGATGAGGGGGAAAGCGTTTTCGCAGTGATCGGCCCTTATACCCTCACTGCAATTTCTCAGAAAGTAATCTTGGATATTTTCAGCAAATTTTCTTATCCTCCCGAAACTCTTTCCCAGCTTGAGAAATACTACCAGGAGGTGCCCCTTGTTCTCAACGAAAGCCAGATTTTTACTTTGGTTTATACCCTGGGCGCCAGGCTGTGGGGTCAGGAAAAAAATTTTTCTTTTCAGGATGTCCCCTCTACCCTGCTCTCTGACCCGTCCCCGGAGCGTCAAAAACTGTCCCGCCCCGCAAAAGAGTTTATGGAGCCGCAGAAGCAGTCCGAAAAACCTTCGGAGCCTTTCTTATCC
Source organism: uncultured Lachnospiraceae bacterium (assembly GCA_910579425.1). Classification (GTDB taxonomy): domain Bacteria; phylum Bacillota; class Clostridia; order Lachnospirales; family Lachnospiraceae; genus Suilimivivens. The sequence continues at coordinate 68,141 of CAJTVL010000009.1, forward strand.
ATGAAGGTTCTGGAAAAAAGATATTCCGATGAAAACGAACTGATCAAGGCCGTGAGCACAGGACAGAGCCACAAGGCAATCGTACTCTACAACAGCTTTCTGGCCCGTCAGATGGAGCAGCGTCTGGCCGACCCCCTGCGCAATGCCAAAAACTACATGATCATATTAAATACCCTGCTTCGCAAGGCCGCGGAACAGGCTTCCGTCCACCCCCTGCACATTGACAGCATTTCCTCCCAATATGCCCGCAGGATTGAGCTTTGCGTTTCTCCCAATGCGGTGGATGCCTTGGGAAGGGATATGATTCATAATTACTGTCTTCTGGTTCAAAATTACTCTCTCAAAAACTATTCCCTGCTTGTCCAGAAGGTACTGACCCAGATTGACACCGACTTGACGGCAGATTTGAGTTTAAACGCCCAGGCCGGCCTTTTAAATGTGAATTCCAGCTATCTGTCCACCCTTTTTAAGAAAGAAACCGGCACCACTCTGACGGAATATGTAAACAAAAAAAGAATCCGGCACGCCGTTTTCCTTCTGAACACTACCACCATGCAGATTCAGATGGTGGCGCAGCACTGCGGCATCCCTGATGTGAATTACTTTACCAAAACCTTCAAAAAGTATATCGGAAAAACACCAAAGGAATACAGAGATTTCATTAAGGGGAAGTAGCCTGGCAGGGCTGCTTCCCCTCAGTATCCTGAATCATTCAAAAAAGTGATGCTCTCCGCCCGTATCATCCCCTGTTCTTTATCGGAATCTTCATCGCAAACTCCTCATAGGGAATGGTTACCGTCTTAAATCCGCCCGCATAGGCAGCCAGCTCATAGGGATGGAAATAAAAGCAGATTCCCTCCTCCTCAAGATAAAAATCAGAAGCAAGGCTTATTCCCTCCCGCACCACAGTCAGTGCGTCTTCCCAAAATTCCTCGGGCGCCTCCGATATACAGGCATCAAAATATCTGACCACAATCTCCTTTAACTCTTCTTCACTGTTGCCGATCACATCCGAGAGAAGAAGCCTCTGCCCGGTATGGAGGTCAAAGGTAAATCCCACCCATAACGGCATGCCATGGGCTCCTCCCGTATAGTCATAATCCTGCTGGTAAAAGCTGAACCTGTCCCCGTCAAAATAAGTGATCTCCGAGGGATAGCTGGAACAGCTGTAGCTCAGGGTTGCCGGAGGCACATCCTCCTCCCATCCGGCAATTTCCTCTTCCCGCCAGTTAATATCCTCCTCATTGGTTCCATAGCTCACGATACTGTCCTGATAAGCGGATAAAATCCGGTTGATCTTCGCCGCTCCCTCATATTTCTCATCCACCACAAGACGCTCCAAATCCAGTTCCATAAGGACAAAATCCGGCTCCGCCTTACTGAAGATCTGCTCATAATAGCTCTCCACCTTTCCCACCTGAGCGATGCCAGTGTCCAAAAAGGCATCCCCCAGGATTTCGCCGCCGGATTTACTTAGCTCCTCACCCCCGGCATTCTCTTCCGGCTCTTCAAGGCTTTTCCGCATCAGATACATCCTGTAATTCATCACCTCTGTGTAGTAAATATATCCGTCCCGAATGACCGCTCCTCCTGCATGATAGGGCAGGCTTCCTTTCACCCCCGTGCGTATGTCCAGCCGAAGCACCTGTCTGCGCTCCCCGCTTTCTAAGTCGATCTGTTCATACAGATTTATTTCTCCGGAAGGCTCTTTCACATTTTCCGCTGCTACATAGACAGAATCCCCATCCATATCAAGAACCCTGATCCCATAACTATCCGGATATTCCTCTTCTTTGTAAGCGGCCAGGAAACGTACTTCCAGGCTTTGGGTATCCATGAGATAAAGCTCTTCCTGCTCCTCCCCATACTTCATGAACAGGAGATAATCCCGGTTAAAGGAACACAAACGCCCCTCGGACATCAAAAGCTTTTCCTCACCGGTCCGTGGATCAATCCCGACAAGCTCCATCTCCGGCTTTTCCAGAACGGCATAGCCAAAGAGATGCAGGCTCTCCAATGCGCTTAAATACCTGTTTCCGCCCCGCATAACAGCCGGAAGACAATACCCGCCGGGAATCTCAAAATGAATCTCCTCCGGCTCCCCCACAGTCAGGCTCCCGTCCTCCCCCTCGGGGGAATAACGTTTGATGTCACCCTCCGATTCCAGATACAATCCACTGTCACAGTAATAAAACGCTTTCGGGAAATCCTCCAGCTCTGCGATCCTGCGGTACTCTGTTCCGTCGGTCTTAATCACGGATAAGCTGCGCTTCTCTTTACTTCCCTCGCTTCTGCTTCCTTCCTCCAGGAAATAAATGGAATCCTCCACAAGCAGCGCCTTTCCTTCCATAGAAATGAAAGCTTCCCTGGCGTCCTCACTCTTCTCCCACAAAACCCGGGAGCCGCCCCCTTCCTTTTCTATCCTCCGGATCCGTTCCGTACCGCAGATATAAATCGCTTCCTCATCCTCTAAAACCATGCTTCCCTGCAGGATTTCCCCCTGCAGAATAGCCTGCCGCACATCGGCTCCGTCCCCCGGCACTTCCCGGTTTCCGGCAGATGTCTCATTTCCGGGTTCATCCCCCAGGACTTTTTCTGCCTCCGCCCCCTTCGCTTCTTTCTCCCCTTCCGTCTCTTGTCTTGTCTCTTCTCCTGTGGGCTTTCCCTGGGTATTTTCCATGCTGCCGCACCCTGTCAGCGCTGCCGTAAGCAAAAGCAGGGCTGTAAGCTGTCTTTTTCTCATAATTTCACTCCTGATTTAACTTATTCACGGCCCCGGGCCGCTGCAACTTCTTCTGTTCCTACACCATCAAGGATCTTGACGCCAGAAAGGCCGATATTCCAATCATCAGCGCCCACAAAAGAAACCTGCCCGCTGCGAGCAGCCGTTTCTTTTCCCTGTTTTCATCATCCATCTCTATTTCCATCTGCATGGTTCTCTCATCCTTTCCGCAGCTTCCTGATGCGATCGCTCCGTTCACTGCCTTTCACTCTATCACAAGTTTACCCGTATTCTCGTAAAAATATATCATTCCGCCCCAGATCCACCCGGTATGCTCTTCATTGCACTGCCGCAGGGCAAAGCTGTGGACATAACCGCCCTCCTGCCAGCAGATTCCGTCCCCTGGCACCCGGCCATGCTTACATTTAAAACCTCCGAAGCGTCGGCCGCACTTACTTCTTCAAGCCATAAATCTTTCCAGCTTTCTCCTTTATATCCAAAGGCTTCCCTGACAAACTTCTTGATCTGCTCCTGTGCAAGTGCCTCCCTTGCGCCAGAATCTTTCATAGTCATAGGCCGTATAGATTTCGTAAAACCCATCCTCCGACAGCGGCAAATCCTGCGGCAGGGTAGTCCTGAAAACAACAATGCTTCCCGCTGCCACAATGGCTCCCACGAAAAGCACTGTTAAAAGGTTATATACATCCCTCCTGATCCTTTCCATATATAACCTCCCTGTATTGTTTCTCTTTTGCCTTCCTGTTCCCTCTGCTCCTTTTTATTTTATCTTTTTTGTGCATCATAGTTTCATCATTTTTGCATCATAGTTGCATATTCTTCCGCCCGCTCTTTGTCCTGAGAAAAAGCCCTTTTAAAGAAAATTCTCAATCCTTGGCAGATTCCACTTAAACCTGATTGCCAGAAAACGCATGACGATCACGCACAAAGCTCCCGCAAGCATGGCGGACTCCTCCCCAATCCTGTTCCAGAGGAACGCGCAGACAAAGGCCCCCAGAATGCACGCGCTGGCGTACACATGCTTGACAAAGATATAGGGCCGATCGCCGGCCATCATGTCCCGCAAAAGGCCGCCTCCCACTCCTGTAATAGTCCCCAGAAAAACCGGAAGGAAATAGTTGATCCCCATGTGATTGTCAAAGGCCGCCCGCACTCCTGCCACAGTGAAGACTGCCAGCCCCAGGGTGTCTGCGGTCATCAGAATCAACTGGAAATGCACGCTGGAAATCTCCTGGTACCCCCGCACGTGAAAAAATATGATGACAAAAATAAGGGCAGAGGTGCCAATGGCGCTCAGGGCATAGACCGGCTCCCGAAACGCCACAGGCGGCAGAATGCCAAGGACTATGTCCCTGATCATTCCCCCGCCTACAGCCGTCACCATTCCCAGAATCACCACGCCAAGAATGTCCATTTTTTTCTTGATGGCCGTCATGGCCCCCGACAGAGCGAAGGCCACCGTTCCAATCATATCCAACACAAAAAGCATATATTCCATGAGTCTGATTTCCTATTCCTGAGCCCCTGTGATTTCCATAATGGCTCCGCAGAGCTCTCCTGACACGCCCAGCGCCTGCAGCTCACCAAACAGGGCGGCGGGACGATTTTTATCTCTGCGGATAATCTCGTCGATCCTGTCCTTTTGCTCGAACTGGATTTCCGCCCGGTTCAAAATCTCGGCAACCATCTCCTCCACCGGATTATCCGCGATCCTGATTCCGTCCTCAAAAAGGATTTCCACCTGATCCCCGGGCGTTACCAGGGGCAGAGTCACCGTGAGGGTGGTTCCACACCATTTCGCATCCACAGGCTGCAGCGCGCCGCCAATCGTAACCGTCACAGTCTTGGCGCTAATCTTGTGGAACACCACCTTAAATCTGCGCTCGCCGGGAATCAGGGACGTATCTCCCTCCACCGGCTCAATGACAAACCGTCTGCCGCTCCAGTCCAGTCTCATCTTCGTTTTGGCGCATACACCCTTTTCATATTCCGTTGATACATTATCATCCTCATACAGGGTAAAGGTATTGTCCGCGCCGGGATAGACCTGTACGGCAAGCTCCCTCGGGTTGGAAACCGCCTCCCCGGCCCCGAACTGCTCCGTCATGGGAAGGATTGCCCCTGCCTTTGCCAGTACCGGAATCTTGTCAATGGCCCGGTACATGCACAGGCTTCTGTCCCCTTCATAGGCCAGATCCGTAAAGAGGTCAAACCATAACCCTTTCGGGAGATAGGCCTTTACCTGTGCCATATTGAGCCGTGGAACACTGGGGGCGGTGATGGGCGCAACCATCAGCTCAGAACCGAAGAAATACTGGTTTTTGCAGAGATAAGCCTCCCGCTTTCCGGGATATTCATAATACAAAGGCTGGCAGATGGGAAGATCCTCTTTCCATGCCCGATAATTCATGGTGTAAAGATAGGGCACCATCCGATGGCGGAGCCTTAAGAACTCCTTCATGGTCTCGCAGACCTCTTTTCTGAATCTCCAGGGCTCCTTCACAATATACTCGTTCTGGGTGCTGTGAAGACGGTTGATGGGCGCGAAGACCCCATACTGATACCATCTCGCTTCCAGCTCGTCGTCTCTAGTTCCCTGCATGTGCCCGCCAATATCATGGCTCCACCAGCCGTAACCGATGTTGGAGGCCGTGTTGGTAAAATAAGGCTGGAAGGCAAGGCTCTCCCAGGAAATCACCGTGTCTCCCGAAAAACCTACGGGGTAACGGTGGGATCCCACCCCTGCATAACGCGAAAAAGTCATAGGACGCTTTCCCTCTCTGGCGCTGTCCAAAAAGTGATAGTGGTTCAGCATCCAGAGGGGGTCAAGCCCCTCCACCTTGGTGTTGGTTCCCTGCTGCCAGTCAAGCCACCAGAAATCCACGCCCTCATCCTCCATGGGATGATGAATCTTCTCGAAATAAACCTCCAGGAATTTCGGATCCGCAATATCAAAGTTCACCGGCTCTTCCTTTTCCTGGTCTGCCCCCATGGCCTGCGCCACCTGGGGATAACAGTCCTCAAAAGCCCTCACTCCGTCTGCCGGATGGACATTCAGCGTGGTGTGCATGGCCCTGTCGTGGAGCTTCTTCAAAAAGCGCGCCGGATCCGGGAACATTTCCCTGTTCCAGGTATAACCTGTCCACCCACTTCCGTACTTGGGGTCAATATCCACCAGATGCCAATCCATGTCAATCACCGCCACCGTAAAAGGAATCCCCTCCCGGTCAAAGCGCTCCATCAGCTCCATGTAGGATTCTTCCGTATATTTATAATATCTGCTCCACCAGTTTCCAAGGACAAACCTGGGCAGCATGGGGGTTTTGCCGCACAAGAAATAAAAATCTTTCAGCGCCTCCCGGTAACGGAAGCCGTAAGCAAAGAGATAAATGTCCTTTCCCGCTCCTTTTCTGGGAGATACCCATCCGTCCTCTCCAAGGAGCAGGGACTTGGAGTCATCCACACAGGCAACGCCCTGGAACACGGACATAATCCCCTCGTCCAGCTCGCAGGCTCCGTCCACGGTATCCAGCGTCCTTGTGGTTCCTTTTAACGTCGGCACCTTTTCCCCGTAACGCCACGGCGTCCGGTTCCACCCGGAAGCGCCCTCCGCCTCCACCTTGAGGGCGAGACAGGAAAGTCCCTTAGAGGAAAATTCTTTTTTATCATAATTGAGCTGAAAATAATCCGTGCGGATTTCCAACTCCCCCTCCGTGTCCCTGTATGTAAAATTCACCCTGGGAAAATCCCGATTTAAAATACTCTGGGTGGCCTCGTCGGTAAAATGCCCCTCCGGGCTGTATTCCAGACGCACCATGCTGGGTGTCAGCACCGTGATCCTGTAACAGTCTCCCTGAACAATATTCTCCGGATTTGCCAGAGGATGGGTCTCTATTTTTAAATGTGGTTTCATAATGCTTCCTTTCCCTTTCCTATTATAACATTGATCAAAAAGTCTGCTTAGCCCTGCACAGTACGCACCGTCAGTGCCTCATAGGGCTGCAGCGTAATGTGCCGCTCCACGCTCTTTCGCTGATAATTTCCGATCAGGATCTGCCCGTTTGCAAATCTCTCCGGCACTTCGCAGGCAATCTCTTTTTCCGTAAAATTGCAGATCACAAGAAGTGATACTTCTTGAAGTGTCCTCGTATAAACATAAAGATTTTCATCCTCCGGCTCAAGCAGCTCATAGGCGCCGTAAACCATCACCTTTTCCTGTTTGCGAAGAGCAATCAGCTTCTGGTAATAACGGAACACAGAGTCCGGATCCGCAAGCTCCCTCCGGGCATTGATCTCCCTGTAATTGGGATTTACCATGATCCAGGGCTCTCCCACCGTGAAACCGGCATGGGCGCTGTCGTCCCACTGCATGGGAGTCCGGGCATTGTCTCTGCTTCGCAAAAGGAGATAACGCATCATATCCTCCGGCGTTGTCTTCCCTGCCCCGGTCAGCTCGTGAAACGCATTGATGCTTTCAATATCTCTGAAGTCCCCAAGCTCCGGGAACGGACAGTTGGTCATTCCCAGCTCCTCCCCCTGGTATACATAAGGGGTTCCCTGCATCATATGCAGGCAGGTAGCCAACATTTTCGCACTCGCCTCCCGGTACTTAGGCCCATCATTCCCGAAACGGGACACGGACCTGGGCTGGTCATGATTGCCCAGAAACAGGCTGTTCCAGGCTTTCCCTTCCAACTCCTTCTGCCATCCGCTCATCACCTGCTTAAACTCCCTGAAAGGAAAACGCTTGTCCGTCCACTTTCCAAGAGGACCGTTCCCCAGCTCCACATGCTCAAACTGAAACACCATACTGAGCTCTTTTCCGTCAAGGGAGGCATACTTCTTCGCCTCCTCGATGGTAACCCCGGCACATTCCCCCACCGTCATCAGGTCATAGCGGGAGAGCACCTTGCGGTTCATTTCCTGCAAATATTCATGGACATGGGGGCCGTTGGCACACCCCGGATCCCCGTAGAGGGCTCCCTGCGGCAGCTCCTTTTCCGGCAGGCCGGGCTTTTTGGAGATCAGGCTGATCACGTCCATCCGAAAGCCGTCGATCCCCTTCCGGCACCACCAGTCCATCATGGAAAAGACTTCCTCCCGCACACTGGGATTGTCCCAATTCAAATCCGGCTGTTTTTTGGAAAAGAGATGGAGATAATACATATCCGTCGTCTTATCATACTCCCAGGCCGAGCCGGAAAAACAGCTTCCCCAATTGTTGGGCTCCCTGCCTTCCTTTCCCTCCCTCCAAAAATAGTAGTCCCTGTAAGGATTGTCCCTGGAGCTTCTGCTCTCCACAAACCAGGCGTGCTCGTCGGAGGTGTGATTCACCACCAGATCCATCACCAGCCTCATCCCCCGGTCATGGATCCCCGCAAGCATCCGGTCAAAGTCCTCCATAGTTCCAAATTCTTTCATGATCGCCTGATAATCGCTGATGTCATACCCGTTGTCGTCATTGGGCGACTGATACACAGGCGAAAGCCAGATCACATCAATGCCCAGCTCCTTTAAGTAATCCAGCCTTGAAGTGATCCCGTTTAAATCCCCGATTCCGTCCCCGTTGCTGTCCATAAAGCTTCGGGGATAAATCTGATATACCACCGCTTCCTTCCACCAATTCTTCTGCATTTCGCTGCCTATGCTCCTTTCAATTTCTGAAAAAATTCCGGAAATTTTCCTGAAAACATTATAAGGCATCCTCCTGCAAAACACAATTCAGAACTACTGTTTCTCCTGTTTCCTCAGCCTCAAAAAACATATCACGAAAAAAATAATTCCATAGACAGTGGTAATCGGTGTAGCCATACCCACCAGCGTCAGGGAAGCCCCCGGAAGCCTTGACATAAAAATGGAAACGGGAATACGGATAAGAAAGGCTGAAGTAATCCCCTGAATCATCACAGGGATGCTTCTTCCCCGTCCGTTGAAATAGCCGATACTGCTAAAGAGGATACAGGTTAAAATACATTCCGCCGAAAAGCCCCTTAAATATGCCGCGCTTTGCACAATGACCTGCGAATCACTGGTAAAAACAGAGGATAAAGCGCCGCCTCCAAAAAAGCCTGCAAAGAAAATCCCTACTCCCGCCGTACATCCCGCGGCAATCGCGGTGAGGAATCCCTTCCATGCCCTCTCCTTCTGTCCTGCCCCGATGTTCTGAGCCACAAAAGCGGAAACGCTCTGCATCACCGATGAGGGCACCAGCATGATAAAGGATATGATTTTCTGGGCAATACCATAGCCTGCAGAGGGCATAAGCCCCATTTGATTCACAATGGAGTTGACCACAAGAAAGGAAATCTGCACCATGGTTTCCTGAACCGCAATAGGGACTCCGATATTTAAAATCCTTTTCAGCTCGCCCATGTAGATCCGGCACTGGGAAAGGGAAAAGGAGATCGGCAGCTTTTGTCTTTTGATAATCCACGCGGAGAGGAGCACGGACACAAGCTGGGCCAGAACGGTTGCCAGCGCGGCTCCCGCCACATCCAGCTTACAGACCCCCACCAGCAGCAGATCCCCAATGATATTTACCACGCAAGCGATTCCCACAAAGAGAAAAGGCAGGTTGGCATTCCCCACCCCTCTCAAAATGCCGCTGATCACGTTATAGGCAATAATCACCAGGATTCCGGCCGAACAGATGCGCAGATAAAGAACTGTTTTTTCCACGGACTGGGCAGGGACTTTCAGCATTACCGCCACATTTCCCGCAAACAGTTCCAGCACAATAGTCATAAAAATCCCGATTCCCGCAAAGAGCAGGATGGTGGTTCCCACTGTATTTCCGGCCTCCCCGGGCTTTTTTTCTCCCACATACTGTCCGATGGTCACGGTGGCGCCCATGGCCAGGCTGGTAATGATGAAGGTCACCATCTGCATGAAGCCGCTTCCCGTGCCTACCGCCGAAATGCTGGCGGCATCTCCAAACCAGCCCACCACCATCAAGTCCACCGCCCCGTAAGCCGCCTGCAGAATCAGCGATCCCAGCACCGGCAGCGCAAACCGGATCAGCGACCCGAATATTGGACCTTCCACAAAAGAATTTTCTCTGGCTTTTTCTTTTCCTGACATTTTAAATTCCATCCTTTCCGCCGCCCGGCATAGTTCTGTTAAGCTCCTCAATCAGCCAAACCGCCTCCCGGGCCTGTTCATTGGTGACAAAGCTTAAATTCTCCGCCCACTGTCTGTGGAAGTCATATACATATTTTTTCACGCATTCTTCCCCGCTTTGGGTGAGCTTTAGATATGTAACCCGTTTATCCTCCCCGCCCGGATATTTCTTAAGCATTCCCATGGCCTCCAGCTCCTGAATCAGGCGCGTGATACTCGGCATGGTGATGCCAAGCCCTTCGCTCACGTCGCTGACCCGGCACTCTCCCTGCTTCTCAAAGGTCATAGCAATCCGGTCAAGCACATGGATATGGCGGGGCTTCATCCCTTTGGGGAGCTCCGGCATGGTTTCGGTCACATGCTTTGCGGTAAAACAGGCGTCCAAAAGCTTCTTTAAATTTGCCGCATCCATAAATTTTCCTCCTGGTTTCTGGTTTTCCTGTGTTGGAAAGCGCCCCTTTGTACATATTGTCCGCTAAATATATTTACTATAGATAATTACTAATAGTAAATATAAGCCATTATAGAGATTTTGTCAAGGATTTGTATCCCTTAAAATTGGGATATAAATTCACCTACAAGAAATCTCCAAGACAAAACATTATTAAAACAAAAACACAAAAATATAGTCCTGTATTTCAATAATATTAACATTGACTTTAATATAATTAAAGTGTATGATAAAAATAGAAAAAAATATTTTCCCTATACAATTACATTCAAAACAGCGGCGGGCTGCCCTGCAAATGTGTGAAAGAACACGGACGGGAGTATCAATGAGAATTTTTCCGCAATGGCTCACAGAATTAACCGATGAAGATTTACAGTTTATCCGGCGCTTTGTACTTGCCTCCGGTTCCCTCAAGGAGGTGGCGAAGATATACGGCGTAACCTACCCTACCGTGCGCTCCCGGCTGGATCGGGTCATCAGCCAAATCCTCTCCTCCGACGAAAAAAAGGAGGAGGCATATATCAGCCTGATCAAGAAAATGGTGCTGGAAGAAAAACTGGAATTTGACGCTGCTGCCATTTTAATTCAGGAATATCGAAAGGAGAAAGAAAACGATGAACAATAGCTACTATCCATTATTGATGGTCTTATTAATTGTTGCCTTGGGAATCGGCGGCAGGCTTCTGCTTATGCGCCTTGTACACACCGCCTGCCCTGCCCTGCGGTTCAGGATCAAGGCGGCGCTGTTCGTGCTCTATACCCTGGCCCTGATTCTGATGCTCCGACAGGTCTATCTCTCTGTCCTGCACACAGAGGGCGGTGTCACGGATTTGTATCAGGCGATGCTACTGACCCTTTGCGCGGCCAACACGACCGTCCTCTTTGTCGCTTTTCTCTACCGGACTCTCGCCGGGAAGCACCGGCTCTCCGGCAGCGATAAAATGAGGCTTATGGATTTGTGAGTGTGAAAGAATATGCCGGATAAAATACCTTTTTACCTGTATTTTATCCGGCATAAATTTAACTGTTCCTGCGAATATCGATCAGACGAAAAACGTCGTTATAGGTCAAATAACATATCTGACATTTTCTCTAACACTTGCTTGATCAATTCACTCTTTCCAACGCGCCTGCGCCCATAGATTAAAGATACTGTCTGATGATTTTTCTCCAACATGCGATGCCGTTTTTTCCTCTGCTCTGTTCTGCCAGGAAACTTCATTTTCCAATCCGCTCTCCAAAACCTGCTTCATTGTATTTCCGAGTCGAAAACACCCGAGTAAAACTTTTTTAGAATATATTCTTTTATACACGATACACTTTTTTACTCTTCCAGCATCCACACACGCATCTGTGTCTCGCCCCGGTTTGCCCAGGCGTAATAGGGAATGGCCGTCAGCGTTGCCCTTTCCTTTACCGGCGGCTTCTCGCTGTAGAGCTCTTCGCCTCCCACCATGCGAGAGCCTTCCATTTTCAGCAGGGTATTCCCCTTCAACACCCCCTCCTCACAGACAAAAGGCGTTACCTGTGCCTGCCTTGGAATCCGCAGGCTCTGGATCATTTCCCCGTTGTCCACGCCCTCGAAGCAGTACACCACAGGGCCCCGCAAAAGGGCCACACAGCCTGCGTCCTCCCGTACTCTCTGGTTGGCATAGGCCCTGCGCACTTCCATAGGGAAGCGTACCTCCACCTGATCGCCTGCAGCCCATTTTCTTCGGATATATACATACCCTTTTTGCAAAAGCTCTCGGGCGTCAATCTGCTCACCGTTCACGGTCAGAGAAGTCCTGTCCTGCTCCCAGTCCACGTAGTACGGAACGTGGATCGCCAGGGTGAACTCCTGCTCTGTCCTGGGCGTAACCCGGTATGTGGTCTCCCCTTCCCAGGGATAGCGTGTCTTTATGGTGATTTCCGCCTTCTGCAGCTCGGCCCTCTGGCCGATCATCAGGTGGGAATAAATGGTGGAATCGCTCTCGCTCCAGCAATATTTCCCCAGGGAGGTGATCATCCTTACCAGATTGGGAGGGCAGCAGGCGCAGGCATACCACCCCGGCCTTTGGGGCAGCGCATGCTTGTATCCGAACAGCTTTCCGGATACCTCCGGCTCACATTCCAGCGGATTGACATAAAAATACTTTTTCCCGTCCAACTGCATTCCGCTCACCGTGCTGTTGTAGAGTTCCTTTTCCATGATGTCCGCATAGGCCCCGTCCGGCTCCATCTCCAGCATCCGGTGTGCAAAAAACACCATAGCTATGGACGCGCAGGTCTCGGCATAGGCCATATCGTTGGGCAGCTCGTACTCGTTGGAAAAAGCCTCCCCCTCCGCATTTCCGCCGATCCCGCCGGTAATGTAGAGTTTCCGGTTTACCACGTTGTCCCACAGCCGCCGGCAGGCCTGATACAGCCTCTCATCCCTGTCGGTTCCCGCAAGGTCGGCCATAGCGGTGTACATATACAGCGCGCGAACCGCATGACCTACGGCCTCCTTCTGCTCATAAACCGTCTCGTGGGCCTGGTTGTAGGAAACGTCCAGCTCTTCCAGGCTATACTGTCCCCAATGCTGCCATCCCCTCTTTACCTTTTCCTGATAAAAGTAGCCGGGATTCTTTCCTCTTTCCTCCAAAAAATACCGGGCCATGGCTTTATACTTTTCTTTTCCCGTGGTATGGTAGAGCTTCATCAGGCCGATCTCCACCTCCTGATGCCCCGGAATGCCGTGCTCCTTCCCCTCCTGGGGGCCAAATCTGTCTATGATGGCGTCTGCCAGGCGCTGCGTCACCTGCAAAAGCTTATCCTTCCCCGTGGCTTCGTAATAGGCCACAGCCGCCTCCATCATATGGCCGGCACAGTAAAGTTCATGGCATTCGTGGAGGTTCTGCCAGCGGTGCTCCGGCTCCTTGACGATAAAGTAGGTATCCAGATAGCCGTCCGGCTGCTGGGCCTTTTCAATGATGCTGATGATCTCGTCCGCCCTGGCCTCCAAAGCGGCGTCCGGTTTCACTGTCAGGGAAAAGGCGACACCCTCCAGCCATTTCGCCACATCGCTGTCCTGGAACACCATCCCGTAAAATTCACCGGCCTTCATCCCCGCCGCAATGCGGAAATTTTCGATAGCATGGCTCTTTTCCACCCCCGGTACTTCGTCGTTTAGTACCTTTTCCTGAAAGGGAATGACCACGTCAATTACCTTTTCCTGCATCCGTGACCAGAATCCGTCCTCTATGCTCACCTGGCCGCTTCGGATTTCCTTTGCTTTTTCTTCCATCTCTCTCCTCCATTCCAGTAATCTTGGCTTTTCCGCCAATCCCTATACGATAATAACCGCGTGTACAAATCTCAAGATACTTATAGTAAACGACAAAAATTTTGTGTCGTTCAATATCTTTTAAAATTGACCTGTATCAAAAATTATGATACCATTTCCATGAGATTCCACAACTTACAATATTCAATGAAAGGTGGACAAATCCCAGATGTTATACCTTGTATCCGACGCCTCCAGGCCGGTTTCCTTTTCCGGGGCAGGCAACCTTACCAATGACGATCAGTTCCTGCACCCCAGACGTACCCAGGATTCCTATGAACTGATTTCCGTAATCAGGGGAGTGTTGCACATTCAGTCCGGCGCCCACAGCTACCACCTGGCCCCCGGCCAGTTTGTCTTTTTGTTTCCGGGGGAGTGCCATTTCGGTACACAGCCCTCTGACAAAGAGCTCTCCTTTTACTGGACACATTTTTATTTCCGGTCCGGAGCCGCCACCCTATACGAGGAAGAGCAGACCGCCGCACTTTTTTCTGAAGAAGAGGAAAACCATCCCCGTTATATTCTTCCCGAGACAGGTACCTTTTCCGCAAACAGCCAGGTCAACCTTCTGTTTGTCCAACTATTGGATTTGTCCAAGCGCCTGGGCCATTTTTCCGCTATGCAGTGCTGCTACGCCCAGAGCGCTCTGCTGCTGGAATTGACAAACGAATGCTTTTTCCGCCGCCACCTGATGCAGCAGGAGCAGAAAATCCCACTTGGTATCGTCAACCTGATGGAATGGCTGCAGCTCAATTACGATACCACCCTCTCCGTCAGCGACATCGCGGAAAAATTCGGCTATCATCCCTCTTATCTGTCCACCCTTTTCAAGCGCTACAGCGGATATACCATCACCCAATACCTGAACCGCCAGCGCATTCAGGTGGCAAAAAGATTTCTCACCACAATGCCCCAGCTCCCCCTGTCCGAGATCAGCGCTCTGGTGGGCATTCCCGATGAAAAGTATTTTATGCGCCTTTTTAAACACTATGAGGGCGTCACAGGCACCATGTACCGGAACACCTTTTCCCGGCGCGAAAAAAACCGCATATGAAGGCACGGAGCAAACAGCTTTCATGTTGTGGCGGTACGCCGCAAAGCGGCTCATAAAAGTTTAGAAACTGATAACTAATGGAGGAAAAAATTCATGGCTGATTTTGGTATTAACGAAATGCAGGAAATGCAGAAAAAACTTCAGGATAACTATAATGGCAAATGGGAGCCCATCTCCCCAAAAATAGGGAAAAATAAATTGCTGTGGATGGTAGGCGAGATCGGCGAAGTCATTGATATTGTGAAAAAGCACGGAGATACGAAAGCCATCTCCGATCCCCAACTGAGAAAAGACCTTATTGAAGAAATGGCGGATGTCCTCATGTACTACAACGATGTAATGCTTTGCTATGGAATATCCGCCGACGAGTTAAGGCAGGCCTACACCGCAAAGTTTGAGAGGAATATGACCAGGTGGCAAGTTTAAGACCAGCCCCCTGGTTTGTGCCGCTTGCGGCACAAGCTGCTGGCTGAAAATAAGGAATCAATAAAAGACCTGTGATTGTGATTGGTTTCCCGTCGTCCTCTCGCAAACGATATTACATTTATTGTAAAAAAAAGAAAAAAAATTAAAAATTGAGTTGACAAAACCATAAACATAATGTATAGTATTATTTGTCCGTTGGATGTGACAATAAATGTCATAACGGAAATGCGCGAGTGGCTCAGTTGGTGGAGCGCGACCTTGCCAAGGTCGAGGCCGCGGG
>CAJTVL010000010.1 GCA_910579425.1 uncultured Lachnospiraceae bacterium
GTTGAACATCTCCTTTGCTCTTTCATTTGATAGTATAGGTTGTTCAACTTTTCCTGTCCACATTTATATACTAACACCAAACATCCAGTTTATCACCTTCTGATAAGCCGAGTTTTACAATGATTTCCTTTGGGATTGTGAGCTGTGCCTTCTGGCGAAGCCTGACATCCGTTGTTTTATTAGGTCTCGTAAAGATTTGTAGATGTAGATTTATCTGAGGAAGTTATGATTTATGATGAGAGGATAGAGGATATGTCTTTGGGCGGGAAAGGGAATAAAAAAGGTATTTCACTCCGGCATAGGGCATCTTGTCTGCCGGGGTATTGTTTTGTCTGCGCCTGGATGATACGATAGTTTTGCCAAGGCAGGGAGGAGGAGAAAAATGAAGCTGACTATCCATCAGGATCTTGCGGACGGGAAAACCTTTCTTTATCTGGAAAAGGAGGTTTACTTCTGCCGGGATACGCTGGCTGTGCTGGAAGAAAAACTGCTCCATACTTCTTTTATAAGGATCAGCAAAAACTGCATCATCAACACCGATTATTTGAAAAGTGTGCGCCCGCTTTATAATCATCGGCTGGAAGCCTTTCTGGTGAATGGGGAAACCCAGATCGTTACCCGTAATTATATTGAAGTATTGAAAAATAAGCTAAAAGGAGAAAATTTATGAAAAATCTTTTATGGAACCGGATTCCGTCTACCTGCATCTGCTTTACCCTGATCGTGCTTGCAAACTGGGGGCTTAATCTGCTGTGGGGGAATGAAGTTTCCCCCTTCCTGCTGGTTTTGTTTGTGTGGCTTGCTACATGCCAGCTCATAGATGCGCTGATCAGCAGAATAGAATTCCGAAAATGGAGCCATTATTGCATAGCAGAGTCGGTGGTGTTGTATCTGCTGTCACTGTTTATTTCCAGGATGTTCTTCTGGAAGGGCATGGATGTTTCCATCTTTGTTTCTTTTACGGTAATCTTTTTATTTACTGATGGGTTTATCTTCTGGTATTTTCGCAAGCGGCAGGAAATCCAGGCAGAGGAGATCAATGAGCTGATCCGGGCAAGAGAAGAAAATGGTCCTGATTGCGCTCGGAATTTTTAAAGCAGTCTCATTGCGCAGGCAGTTAAAGTAAGCTATGCCTGGAGCGGCTTCCAGGGATTTTGCGTAGGGAAAAGTAAAAAGTTTGTGACATTAACTTGGTATGAGAGGGATATGAGACGATTTGTGTCGAGAATAGTTTGCCGTCTTTGGATATTCAGATCAGTAGAGTTAAGGGCCAGGGAAGTGGTGCATTTCCAAAGGTTGGGGGAAGCGTTGGAAAGGACAAAGGAATCATTGAATGCCAATAATTTCTATTATTTTAACCCTGAGTTTGATAAGCAAGTTTTTCGACTGCGGCAAGGCATTCAGGCGTTAAGCGGCCGAAAGCATTTACGTTTATCGTCAGTTTTCACTCAATTTGGCATATACATAGGTATCTTTCCAGCTCCACTTTTCCAAAAATATACATTTTTTCTAAAATGAGCTTCACGATGAAACCCTAATGTTTCGAGTAACTTCCAGGAACTGCTATTGTCGGGGTCACATTCTGCATAGATTCTATGTACGCCAATGGAAAAAGCCTGACTTATTAAAGCCTTGCAGCTCTCAGCAGCATAACCATATCCCCAATAGTTTCAAGCAGCCGTTCTGTTTCTGCTATAATGATTTTGTTTTTCACGCATTGATAGGTTTCATTTTTATCCCGCATTTGTCGTAATCTCCAATTACCCATTACGATTTGTTTCCCAGACTTTTTCATCAAGTGGCACACGGCACCCCCAGGATGCTGCCGCCTTCTGAAACATCTTTTTCGCAAGGGTTTTGAATATCAATCCCATCAGCAGGCGCACAGGAAGCGGATAATATTCCGGGCCGGTAAATTTTTTTGCTTCCTCACCAAAAAAGCCGTCTCCCTTTGTAAACAGTTCGCCCATCGCCTGATAGGGTTTTGTGACCTGAGCCTGTTTCTCTTCATCCAAAATCCGGATTCCGAAATTATTTCCTTTTACCAGACAGCCACCATAACGAACCCCCAAATATTCCGGTAATTTTTCCAGAAATGCCTCGCCGCAGCGAAGCTGGCATCCCTCCGCAAAGCCGCTTTGCAAAAGAAAGGAAAGCCTTGTATGCGCATCCTTTCTGGGAAGCGTTTCCAAAAATTCCAGGAGAAGTCCCGGCACGCACTCTACATATAGTGGCAGCGCAATAAGGATTTCATCGTTTTTTGTATAAGCATCACGAATACTGTCCCATGTTTGTCGGTTGGAAATTGCATAGGTTTCAAAGGTACTTCCTTTTTCTGACAGCCCTTTTGTAAAGGCAGCAATGATTTTCTCCGTGTTGCTGTATTGCTGTACCCGTGGACTTCCATTGATAATTACAACATGCATGAAATCGCCTCCTTTTTGTTGCTTTCCGAAAAGACTCCTAGGGAGCGGCTCCCTAAATTTAGCGCAGTGCGCTGACACCATCGTTCGAGGTAAGCCTGGTCGCCGTCTCCGGTATAGATAACCCCAATATCAGGCTGGTGGTCATAGCGCATTACATGACGCATCTGCCCATCTTTGAATTTCAGATACATGGTGACAAGCGGCATAATCCGGTCTACAATGTTTTTGGTCTGCCAGGAAACAAATCCAAAGTGCGTATCCGAAACCAGCCAGACCTGGTCAGCTCTGCTCATTTTTTTCAAAATCGGCTCATAATCGTCCGAAATAGCACAGACTCCCGGCGTTTTCAGCCAGCAGAAATTACATCCGACACAGTGAGAAATGTGCATCCCAGTGGTGTCAATCACCTCAAACCCGGCGGCATTTTCACCCCTGCAAAGCAATTCCTCTGCGATTCCTTTTCCTATACGGGTTGTTGTTGTATCAACCAATAAAATCATTTCTGCTTTCCTCCGTGTTCTCTGCAATTTTCATTTCATTTTGTCGAACCGAATCAATACTTTTTTTGTGCTGAATGTGTATGCCTATATGACCAATACCTAAAATAAGCGTTGCTATTAACATACCTACAACTTTTCCATAGATTCCCAACATGAAAAAAGCAATAACCGGTAGCGTTGCCCCGGCAAGGGGTATACCGAAAAAGCTACTGTAAAAGTCTGATAATTTGCGTTCACTGCGAAAATAACGCACCCACCATGCTTCATACATTATCATTAAAATAAAAGCTGCAATCAGCCATAAAGACCATCGCGTCCATTTATGGATATTAAAATCGGAAAATACCAATGAACAACAGCAAGTCAGTATTTCTCCCAATCTTTCAAAGAACAGCAGGATTTTGCTTTCTTTTTCAGATGCATACCCTTGTGGCTTTCCTTTTGTCCATAGGATGTTGGGAATAAATAACATCAATAAAAAGAGTAATCCTATATAAGAAAATCCCCAATCTCCAAACATACTAACTCCCATCTGCCCGCATCAGCGGGCGTGCAAATAAATTATACTATACATACAAGGGAAAATCCATATGTGAACCAGACAGTGAAAATAATAATTCGCCCATCTAACATATTGACTTATTTTCCAAATCTGAATTTATCATTTCCGAGTGTCCTTATGAAAGAAGTACCCCAGATTGATCCTTACCTCTCGTCTGCCAATATCATTGTTTGTGTAACAACATGTATCAAAACCGATCAGTTCAAAGCCCTCGTGAAGATAGAAATCAATGGCGTTTGTATTGCAGGATTGCGTTTCCAGAATAATGGCACGCCGATTTTGGCTTACAGCAATTTCTTTTGCTTTATCCATCAGTCTCTTCCCGATTCCCTGATGGCGAAGCTCATCGGACACCCATAGTTCTGTCACCATAAGCCTGTTTGACCATTCCTCCGGACATATCTCGATGCAGGCCAGTAAATCTCCGCATTCACTGACAATACCATAGGCTTGTGCATGCTCCCAATGTTCCTGATACAATGAATCAGGGAAATTATATTCTTCGGGTGTATGAACAATCTCCTTTTCCGCTTGCTTCCTGATTAAGGAAACGGTACATCCGTTACGATCCAGCGGGTTTATTTCCAGGTCGTAGTAGCTCTGGCTTCTTATCTCTAATGGTATAACCACACCTTTCCACGTTCTCTTTGGCAATGCTATGATTTCGGTTCTGCAATTCTCCATGTTCTTTTCCATATATCACCTCCACAAATCACGATTGTGATTTGATGATTTTTAAGGGAGCTGTTAACTGTTACAGTTTATTAAAATCCCCGGTAACCCTTAAAAATACTAAGATTACCGCAGGCGGGATAAAACATTATAACACAAAATATACGGGAATTGGTAAACTAATATGGAAATCTGCTACTCACCTTTTGGGACTTGATTATTATTAGAAATTGTTTATACAATTTTGGCACTCGCCTCTTGACGTGGCTGACAATAAGTGTTATATTCTCACTAGAACAAGAAGAAAGGCAGGAGTGCTTATGAATATATCAAAATTTACCCAAAAGTCCATGCAGGCAGTGGAAGGCTGCGAGAAGCTGGCATACGAATACGGCAATCAGGAGATCGAGCAGGAGCATCTGCTTTACAGCCTGCTGACCATTGACGACAGCCTGATTCTAAAATTAGTGGAAAAGATGGAGATCAACACCCAGTACTTTTTAAATAAGGTAGAAGAAGCTGTGGGTAAGCGGGTGAAAGTACAGGGAGGAAAGGTCTACGTAGGCCAGGATTTAAATAAGGTATTGATTTCCGCAGAGGAAGAGGCCAAAACGCTCTCCGACGAATATGTGTCGGTAGAGCACTTATTCCTAGCCATGATCAGACACCCGAATAAAGCCATTAAGGAACTCTTTAAGGAATTCGGCATTACCAGGGAGCGTTTTTTGCAGGTACTCTCCACCGTAAGGGGAAACCAGAGAGTGACAAGCGATAACCCGGAGGCAACCTATGATACCCTGGCCAAGTACGGCCAGGAGCTGGTGGAAAAGGCCAGGGAGCAGAAACTTGACCCTGTGATCGGCAGGGACTCCGAGATCCGCAATGTGATCCGTATTCTTTCCCGCAAGACCAAGAACAACCCGGTGCTGATCGGGGAGCCCGGCGTGGGCAAGACGGCGGTGGTGGAAGGTCTGGCCCAGCGGATTGTCCGGGGGGATGTGCCCCAGGGACTTAAGGATAAGAAGATTTTTGCTTTGGATATGGGCGCCCTGGTGGCAGGGGCCAAGTACCGGGGAGAGTTTGAGGAACGTCTCAAAGCCGTTTTGGAGGATGTGAAAAACAGCGACGGCCAGATCATTCTTTTTATCGACGAGCTGCACACCATTGTGGGGGCGGGCAAGACGGACGGCGCGCTGGATGCGGGAAATATGTTGAAGCCCATGCTGGCAAGGGGCGAGCTCCACTGTATTGGAGCTACCACCCTGGACGAGTACCGCCAGTATATCGAGAAGGACGCCGCCTTAGAGCGACGGTTCCAGCCGGTGATGGTGGAGGAGCCTACGGTGGAGGACACGGTTTCTATTTTGAGAGGGCTCAAAGAGCGCTATGAGGTTTATCACGGGGTAAAGATCATGGACAATGCCCTGGTGAGCGCCGCAGTGCTCTCCAACCGTTATATTTCCGACCGTTTCCTGCCGGATAAGGCCATCGACCTTGTGGACGAGGCCTGCGCCCTGATCAAGACGGAACTGGACTCCATGCCTACGGAGCTGGACGAATTGCAGCGCAGGGTGATGCAGATGGAAATTGAGGAAACTGCCCTGAAAAAAGAGGATGACAGGCTCAGCCAGGAACGTCTGGGGGCTTTGCAGAAGGAACTGGCCGACTTGAAGGAGGAGCTTAACAACCGCAAGGCTCAGTGGGAAAATGAAAAAGCCTCCGTAGAAAAGCTCTCCAAACTTCGGGAGGAAATCGACGCGGTGGGAAGCCAGATCGAGATTGCCCAGAGGGAGGGAGACTACGAGAAGGCGGCGGAGTTAAGCTACAGCAAGCTTCCCGCTTTGAGAAAGCAGTTGGAGATTGAGGAGGAGCAGGTAAAGAACAAGGACTTGTCCCTGGTACACGAGAGCGTATCGGATGAGGAGATTGCCCGGATCATCTCCCGGTGGACGGGAATCCCGGTGGCGAAGCTGACGGAGAGCGAGAGGAATAAGACTCTCCATCTGGATGAAGAGCTGCACAAACGGGTGGTAGGACAGGACGAGGGCGTTATTAAGGTGACGGAGGCCATTATCCGCTCCAAGGCAGGGATCAAGGATCCCACCAAGCCCATCGGTTCCTTCCTGTTCCTTGGCCCTACAGGTGTGGGCAAGACGGAGCTTGCCAAGGCTCTGGCCGCCTCCCTTTTTGACGATGAGAATAACATGGTCCGTATCGACATGAGCGAGTACATGGAGAAGTACTCCGTGTCCCGGCTCATCGGGGCGCCTCCCGGATATGTGGGGTATGAGGAGGGCGGACAATTGACCGAAGCGGTGAGGAGAAAGCCCTACTCGGTGGTTCTTTTTGACGAGATCGAAAAAGCCCATCCGGATGTGTTCAACGTGCTTCTGCAGGTGCTGGACGACGGGCGTATTACGGACTCTCAGGGACGCACGGTGGATTTCAAAAACACCATCCTGATCATGACCTCTAACATCGGGGCATCCTATCTTCTGGATGGAATTGACCAAAAAGGTCAAATTAATGACGAGGCGGAAAAAATGGTTCTGAATGACCTTCGAGCCCATTTCAGGCCGGAATTTTTGAACCGTCTGGACGAGACCATCCTGTTTAAGCCTTTGACGAAGGACAATATAGGAGGCATAATCCGGCTGATTATCGCGGATTTGAATAAGCGGCTCTCGGATAAAGAGCTTACGGTGGAGCTGACGTCAGAGGCGCAGGCTTTCATTGTGGAGAACGCCTATGACCCGGTATATGGGGCAAGACCCCTTAAGCGTTACATTCAGAAATACGTGGAAACCCTTTCCGCCAAACTGATTCTGGCGGATCAGGTTCGGCAGGGGAATACGATTTTAATTACCTTAAAGGACGGGGCGCTGTCCGCAGAGGTAAAGCAGGAGATTGCCTGAAAACAAAACAGCCAGGAGGTAGAAAAATGCCCATACCAAATGACCCCAACATGCTTTTAAGCTTTGTAAACCTAAAGCTCCGGGACTATTATTCCAGTTTGGAGGCCATGTGCGATGATCTGGATGTGAGCAGGGCGGAATTAGAGGATAAGCTCCAAAGCATCGGATATTCTTATCAGAAGGAACGCAATCAGTTTGTGTGAAAGAGGAAAACGGCGCGGGAATGCTTTATCAGGTGAATGGCGGCACAAAGAGCGCATATAAATAGAGTAAGTGCTCTTGAAGGAATGTTTGTCATGAATCTGAAAAAAAGAATCATCTCCTGCGCCGTACTTCTTCTTTTGCTGGCTCTTGTATGTCTGATCGGCCTTTTTAAGCAGGAAAGGCTTCCGGTGATGGGAAAGGAGCTGAAATTGGGGGATGCCAAAAAGATTGCCCTTACCTTTGACGACGGCCCCCACCCCTATTATACGGAGCAGCTTCTGAAAGGGCTGAAGGAAAGAGGGGCGAAAGCCTCCTTTTTCATCACCGGGCAGAATGTGGAGGCCTATCCGGAAATTGTAAAAAAGATCCACGAGGATGGCCACCTGATCGGCAATCATACCTACAGCCACACCCAGCTCACCAGCCGAAACCAGGAGAAATTCAAGGAAGAGATCATAAAAACCAACGAGGTGATCAAAGAGGTGACCGGAGAAGATACGATCTTTGTCCGGCCGCCTTATGGAAGCTGGAATAAGGAATTTGAGAAGGAGCTGAATATGTTTCCCGTGCTCTGGACCATTGATCCCCTGGACTGGTGCAGCAACGATGTCTCCTGCATCGTGAAAAACGTCTGCACCAAAATAGAAGAAAACGATATTATACTGATGCACGACCAGTACAAGTCTACCATAACCGCAGCCCTTAAGATTGTGGATGAGCTGCAGAACGAGGGCTACGAGTTTGTCACGGTAGACGAATTGATGTTTGACTAGAGCGTGTTTGAAAATTGCTTTCTGACAGATATACGTCACAGTTTGTGGGAGATTTGTGCCAAATGAAGGGCGCATAGCGGGCTATGTAACCTGAATTTGGCGCAAGTATCACACGAAGTGGGGCGTACAGATGGCGGGAATGAATTTTCAAACACGCTCTAGCCCTGCCTGACAATATGTCCTTCCTGCCTCGGAGAAGTGAGCAGCTCAGAGAGATGAGGCAGGATATTTTTTGCATTCATTCCGGTAAAAAAGGACGGAGAGCACCGTGGCGATCGTCCATCCCACAGGCCATGCCGCCCAGATGCCCAGAGCGGAGTGAGTCTGGCCTGAAAAGACATAAGCCAGGAAAACCCGCAGTACCAGGTCGGTGAAGGTAGTGACCATAAACTGCCGCATGGCGCTGATTCCCCGAAGGATACCGTCGGCCACCAGCTTGGACGATACCACGAAATAGAACGGGGAGAGAATCCACAAAAATTGCTGGCCCGTAATCAGGGCCTTGACAGAGTCTTTTTCCATAAAAAGCAGCAGGAAGTATCTGCCGAATACAATATAAAGCACACAAAAAGGAATACACAGGCACCACACCATTTTCAGGCCCGCGCGGAAGCATTCCCTGATCCGTCCATATTTGCGTGCCCCCAGATTCTGGGCGGAAAAATTGGAGATTCCGTTGCCGATGGTGGTAAAGGAAGTGATGACCATATTGTTGAGCTTCACCGCGGCGCTGTAGCCTGCCATGACGGGAGCGCCGAAACCGTTGATCACGCTCTGGATGATGATGTTTCCTACTGACACAAAGCTTTGTTGCAAAATGCTGGGAACGGCGATGACCAGGATTTTCTGAAGGAGACCTAGGTCAAAGAGCGCGGGCTTTTTCTGAACCCGGATTTGTTTCAGGCGTTTCCACACCGCACCTACAGCCAGAATACAGCTTATGCCCTGGCACAAAAAGGTGGCCCAGGCAACGCCCGCCACACCCATGTCAAAGGCTTTTACGAAAAGAATATCTACCGCAATATTCGACGTGGAGGAGACAGCAAGAAAATAAAAGGGTGTTTTGGAATCCCCCAGCGCTGAGAAAATTCCGGTTGCAATATTATAGAAAAAGACAAAGGGCAGTCCCCATACATAAATATCCAGATAAAGCTGTGAGTCTGCAAAGACCTCCTGAGGTGTACGGATCAGGGCAAGCAAAGGCCCACAGCCCAGTATACCCAAAAGCATCAGCAGGATACAGAGAACGGCGCTGAAAATGCAGGCGGTGGTCACGGCGCTTTTCAGCCGGACATAGTCCTTTGCCCCAAAGAGCTGGGAGACAATCACGGAACAGCCCATATTACAGCCGAAGGCAAAGGCGATAAAGATCAAAGTGATTTCATAGCTGTTTCCTACGGCGGCCAGTGCATTTTCTCCGATGAATTTCCCTGCTACCAGACTGTCTGCAATATTATAAAGCTGCTGGAAGATGATGCTGCCGAAAAGCGGGAGACAAAAGCTCCACAGCACTTTTTCCGGTTTCCCTGTGGTAAGATCTCGGTTCATAAATCTTGTCCTTCTTTCGTTTTACTTTTTTTCAAGGATGTATTATAATCCATTTTGTGAAATAGGAAAAATACATATAATATATCGGAGAAATATAAAAATAATATGGATATAAACTTTGAATACTATAAAATTTTTTATTATGTGGCAAAATACAGAAACATCACCAGAGCCGCCGCTGCTCTTGGAAGCAGCCAGCCCAATGTGACACGGGTGATGAAGCTTTTGGAGGCCCAGCTGAACTGCAGACTTTTTATCCGTGAGACAAGGGGGATCAGCCTGACCAGAGAAGGGGAGAGGCTCTATTCCCATGTGGAGGTTGCGTACAGGCATCTTGTGGATGCCCAGGAGGAAATAGGCAGGCAGGAGCTGATGAAGGGCGGCACGGTGGAAATCGGAGCTACGGAAACGGCGCTGCATCTTTTTTTGCTGAAAGCTCTGTATGCTTTCAGAACGGATTATCCGACGATCCGAATCAGAATCCACAATGCTGCCACGCCGGAAATCATCAGAAGACTTTTAGACGGCAGACTGGATCTGGCAGTGATTACGGCACCCTGTGAGATGCCGGGGGCGGCCCTGTACGAGAAAATACTGGACTTCAGGGAGGTATTGGTAGGAGGAAACCAGTATGAGGCACTGTGCAGGGCGCCGCTTAAATTAAAGGATGTGAGAAAATATCCATGGGTCGGCCTGGGCAGAGGGAGCGCTGCCTATGAGATGTACAGGAATTTTTTTATCGAGCATAAAATCGATTTCGAACCCGATATGGAAGTGGCGACCTCTGACCTCATGCTTCCTTTGATTGAAAATAATTTCGGGATCGGATTTGTGCCAAAGGAGCTTGCAGAGCCTTTACTCAAAGAAGGAAGACTGGTGCGGATAGAGATAGACGCTTCTTTGCCGGAACGCTCTTTGCAGATCGTCTCGGATAAGAGACGGGGCAGAAGTCTTGCGGCGGATACCCTATATAAGTTTCTGCAAGGCGAATTTTCCACTTGATTGCAGATACCTCATTTAGTAAAATGAAAGGGATAAGAAGATGTGCCCTAGCCGGTAAAGGAAGGTGAAATTATGGACGTCAAAGAGTATGAAAAGATTTTAAATACGGTGCCCACTACCGGAGTGTTTATTGTACGGGAAGATAATCATGAGATCCTCTACTTTAACAGGCGGGTTGCGGAGGTGGCCCCTCACGTCCACACAGGGATGCCCTGTCATGAACTGGGAAACCATTCCTGCGCTAACTGTCCCCTTCTGACCATAGGGGATAAACAGGAGAATCAGACCATCAGCTACAATAACCCTTTTGGCGAGACGGTGGATATTCTGGCGGTCAGAACCATGTGGGAACAGGAAACTCCGGCGTTCATCATTACGGTAGCGCCTCACATGCAGGCGATTAACCATGCCTACCACAAAATTTTAAGGGTCAATCTCACAGAGGACTCCTACGAAGAGGTGAAAATACGGGCCCAGGACAGAGCCTATGGATATGGGGCGGATACCTTTTCAGGCTGGCTTGGGCGCTTTATTTATAACGGCGGCATTCATCCCGAGGATATGAATAGCTTTATTGCCTTTACCCGCCTGGAGAACATGAAAACCGTTTTTGACGGTGACCATGAGATACTGAGCTGTTGCTACCGCAGATACTGCGGGGAGGAGTACCGCTGGAACCTGATGGAGATCGTTCCGGACATATCTTCCGGGGAGCAGGGGAAGTACATATTTATCTATGTAAAGGATATTCACGATATTTTGCAGGAAAGCCTGGAGCTTGACGATGCCAGCGTCCGCATCCAGGAGGTCATCCGAACCCTTGGAGAGCAGAACTTCGGAATCTACAGCATTGATCTAGACACCGGAGAGGCCAATCTTGTGCGGGAAAACGGCCATACCCATACCGGCTGGAAATCCTGGACGATCCAGTGGGACGAGATCATGAATTCCCGCCTGCTTCGGCAGATCCATCCGGTGGACCGGGAGCGGGTGGGCGAGAAGTTTTCCTTAGAGGGGCTGCGCCAGATGAAGGATACCGCCATCTCCAAAAAGGATATGCTCTGCCAGTGGCGGGGGGAGGAAGACCATGAGTACCGCTATATGGCAGTGATCGCCTATTTCGGAGAGAACCTGGGGACTAAGAATTACACCATTCTTGCGCTGCAGAATGTGGACAGGCGAATACGCCAGGAACAGACCCTGAATCTCCGGGACATGCAACTTGCCGCAATCCTGAAGTCACGCTACAGCGTTATGACTACGGTTTATCTGGAGAACGGCCAGTGCGAGAGGATCTGGATCAATGAGGATACCGAGATCAAAAAGGTGGATACCGGAAATTATCATCAATACTTCCAAAAGGCGTTGGACAGTGTGGTGAATCCGGAGGATGCCAATGAGTTCCGCAAAGTCATGAGTCCGGAGCATCTCTATCAGAAAGCGGCCAGCGTACAGGATTATTTTGAGGAAACCTGCCAGTACCGGATCAATGGGAAATCCCTGCAATGGTTGGAAGAGCACGTGATTTATGCGCGCAGGGGGAAGCGGATTTCGGTAAATATCCTGGGAAGGGATGTTACAAGAGAAAAGCTGGCGGAGGAGTTAAGGCTTCGGGAGGAGCAGGAGCAGGGCGACATTATCCGCACCCTGGGCGGTATGTTTTTTGCCACTTACTATGCCGATTTGGAGCAGAAGCGCCTTCGCAGCGTGACCCAGTTAGACGAGGTGAAGCGGATCCTGGACGACAAAACGGACTATGAGACAGGGCTCAAGCTTTATGCGGAGCATTTCATTCATCCGGATGACAGAGCGGAATATTTAAGTGTGTTAAGCCGGGAAAACCTGCGCAAGACCCTGAGCCGGAAAAACCCCTATGTAACCCTGGCTTACCGTAAACTGCCGAAGAATCCGGATGACAGAGCGGAAGAATACGGCTGGATCCGCAGCACCGCCGTTATGGCACAGGAGGATGCGGAGGGAAAGGCCCGCTCCATTGTCTATGCGGCCCAGGATGTGACGGAGAGCAAGCGCAAGGAAATGCGGGAGCATCAGGCTCTGCAGGCGGCATGCGAGGCGGCGGATCTTGCTAATGCCTCCAAACAGGAATTCCTTTTCAGTATGGGGCACAATATCCGTACCCCCATGAACGGGATAATGGGTATGATTAAGATTGCGGCAGACAATGCCTCTAACCCGGAAAAGGTGCGGGATTGTCTGCAGAAGGCTTATTCTTCCAGCCATAAGCTGCTTTTTGTGCTGAATGAAATCATGGACATCAGCCAGATGAAGTCCGGCAGCTTTGACTTAAAAGAAGAGGCGTTCGCTCTTTCAAGTCTGGTTAAGGAGGCGGCAGCCACGATTCTCCCTGACATGGAAGAAAAAAATTTAACCCTCCAGGTATGCCCTATGCAGGTAGAGCATGAACACATTTTGGGGGACCGCCGCAGGCTTCTGCAGATCTTTTTGAACATTCTGGAGAACGCTGTGAAATATACCCCCTCAGGCGGCAGGATCGAAGTGGAGGTCATGGAGCATGAGTCCAGAGAACATGGGTGCAGCTCTTATGATTTTGTTTTCCGGGATAACGGAATCGGTATGGGGAGGGAATTTATTCCCCATATCTTTGAACCTTTCAGCCGGGAAGAGGTAGCGGAGACGGCCCAGGTGGACGGGGTAGGGCTTGGAATGTCCATTGCGCAGAATATTGTGCGCATGATGGGCGGAGCAATCAGTGTAAAAAGCGAGCCCGGCAGGGGATCGGAGTTTACGGTAACGGTGATCTTAAGGCTTCAGAACCCTGCGGAGCACATGAGAGGTTCCCATGATCTGGCTGCATCCGATGACGGAGGAAGCGTTTACAGAGGCTGCAGGATCCTGTTGGTGGAAGATAATGAAATCAACAGAGAAATCGTCATGGAATTGATTGGAGAGGCCGGAGCAATGGTGGAGTGTGCGGCAGACGGACGAAAAGGACTCCAGCGTTTTGCGGAAATGCCGGAGGGGTACTATGACATGATTTTTATGGATATTCAGATGCCTGTCCTCAACGGTCTGGAGGCGACCCGGGCCATCCGCAAGCTTCCCCGCGCCGATGCCGTGACCATTCCGATTATTGCCCTTTCCGCCAATGTTTCCCCGGCGGATATTGTTGCAAGCAGGGAAGCGGGGATGAACGGGCATCTGGCCAAGCCCCTGGATATTCCCAAACTGATGGAGCAGTTGGAATATTGGCTGAAGCACTGAAATAGAAAACACTGGGAGTTGGCTTGATGAAAATAGAATTGCACAGACATAGTCCTCTGCCTGTCCCGGAGATTATATGTATGGGATGCTGGTCCGAGACGGAGATGGAGCATTACATAGAGGAGGACAAAACAGATTATATTATTTGTTATGTGATAAGAGGCGAAGTATTTTACAACGGGAATCCGGTATGGGAGGGAAAAGGGTTTTGGGCATTCCCCGATATGCAGCGGGAATGCCGGACTAAGGATAGGGAGAAGACAGAGCTGGTATGGGTGCGCTCGAAGGATGAGCGGATGCGAGGTATCTTTGATTCCTTTCTCGCTGATCCCTACACCCTTATTTTTCAGTATGAATATATCCCTGCCGTAAAGAATGCCTTTGACCAGCTTGTGATTATGCATAAGCTGGAGACGGGATATTTTGATATGTACGGAATATTTGTATCCCTGATGCAGGCGCACTTTAATCTGATCCGGGGGGGGGTGTAAAAGTTCTTCGGAACTTTATCTCCAGTTCTCCCGCAGGTATATCAGGGACAGTATTGCCGGAAATCTTCGGATTGAGGATTTAGCGGAGAAGCTTGGCATCTCCCAGGCTCATTTGTATCGTATCTTTAAAACCCATCTGGGGATTTCACCTAAGGAGTATATCAATCACTGCCGCACGGAGCATGCAAGAAAGCTGCTTCTTGAGTCGGGCCTTTCAGTGGCAGAGATCGGCAAGGCTGTGGGGTACAGTGACCCCATGGCGTTCTCCCGTTTCTTTACCAATCAGCAGGGGATGTCTCCGTCCGGATTCAGAAAAGAATATCAGAGGTAAAAACAAATAGGAGAAAGCTGACGGCAGCAGGTAGATAATTAATCTACCTGCTGTTTTTGTGATTTTTGTTAAAATAGAGAATGATTTTGCCATGTACACGTTGGCGGAAAATTTGTATTATATAAGTCAAGATTCGTTCAATATGTACAAAAACAGAATTGCTTTTAGGAAAAGAGAGATTTTTCTCTACAAATAAAACAATATTTTTGCAAAGGAGATAAGAAGCATGGCAAAAGAGTTAATTTATTACCCTAATCCGGAAATTATCAAGGCGCCTTTGTTTGAGCTGAACTCTCTTGATGAGATGCCGGTTTCGCCCAAATATGCCCTGACCTGTAACGGGAAGTCACGCATCGTATACTGCACCGATTTTTTTCATTACGCGCCGGTGGTGGTGGATGAAGCAGACGGTGTGGATGTGGAGATCGTTGTATCAGAAAGCTTTCAGGAGGTAAAGGTACGTCCTTCCAGTTACGGAATCCGGCCCGTAGTGGAGGGAAATAAGATTTCCTTCCATTTGAATTCCCCTCAGAAGGTGAGTGTGGAGATCGACGGAGATCTGAAGTCGGCGCTTTTTGTGCTGTGTTCCAAACGGATTCCTAGGCCGGAGAACACCACCATCTGTTTTGAAAGAGGGAATATTTACAATGTGGGCACCCTGGAGCTTAAGACCAATGACGTGGTTTACATTGAAGAGGGAGCCGTAGTATTGGGCAGAGTTTACGCCAACCGGGCTGATAACATTGCCATTGTTGGAAACGGGATTCTCTGCGGAACCTGCTGGCATAAGCCGGATGTGAATACCTGGCTGTTTTTCATTGATCTGCGCTGGTGCCGGAATGTGCTTTTGGAGGGGATCACGGCAGTGGACGGCCCGAGCTGGCAGATTGTACCTGCGGCCTGCGACCATGTGGTGATCCGTAACGTAAATTCCATGTCTGTTATTGTGACGGGGGATGGTATGGATTTAACCGGCAGCCAGGATGTGTTGGTGGAGGATTGTTTCATACGTGCGGCCGACGACTGTGTCTGCATCAAATCCGGCAGAGCGCCGGACACCACTACCGTCCGTGACGTAAAAAATATTCTGGTACAGCGCTGCGTGATCTGGAATGCAGAGCCGGGCAACGGAATTGAGATCGGCTACGGACTGCAGTGTAAGGAGGTCTGCGATCTGACTTTCCGGGACTGTGACATCATTCACTGCGAATACGAAGGAAACATGGGAGGCTCGGCAATTTCCATTCATCAGGCGGACAGCGCATGGATTCATGACATCCATTATGAAGACATCCGGGTAGAAGACGTGGCCCAGAAGCTGTTTGATATTAAGGTGCTGGACTGCAAATACACCTGGGATGCGGTGAAGGGAAATGTGACGGATATTTATTTCAAAAACATAAAAGTGCTGAACGGCCCCTTCCCGGTATCCTTAATCAGCGGTTACGAACTGCGCCATACTGAAAGCAGGCCTCACGATATTCATTTTGAAGACATTGAGATTTTAGGCCATAAATGCGAATCCGTTCTGGATATGCACATGGTAGTCGAGCTTGCCCATGACATTTATGTCAATGGAAAGAGGGAGTGCATCCGCAATAAATTCTAAATGATTTTTTGCAGGCAATTTGCGAAAACATTTTCGCAGACGCCTGAAAAAATAGGAGGCCGGAAATTTTCGGCTTCCGCAAACACAATAAAAGGAGGCATGTTTATGAAAAACAAAAAAATAGCATTGCTGCTGGCTTCTGTGCTGGCAATCTCCACAATGCTGACAGGCTGCGGCGGAGGTTCCGATTCGGGAAGCAGTTCCGGCACTGCACAGGAGGAATCAGAAGGAAAAGAGGAGGCATCTGCCGCTGAGGACACAGCCACGGAAGCTGCAGATACAGAGAAGGAAGAGGCGTCTGCCACAGAAGAAGCGTCAGGGGAGGCCGTTACGCTTACATTTATGCATGACTGGCCGGAGTACACCGCCGAATTTGAGGAGATGGTAGCGGAGTTTGAAGCGGAAAATCCTAATATTACGGTGGAAACACAGATCATTACATGGGATGTTATGAACCAGACGCTGCTAACAAACTTTGCAAATGACGAGCTCCCGGATGTATGCTGCTGCTGGTCCAATGATATGGGGCAGTTCAGTTCGATGGGAATGGTTCTCGACGTGACATCCTACATGGATGAAAACGGCGGAGAGTGGAGAGATTCCCTGCTCAAGCCGGCTGTTGACCTTGGTACGGTAGGAGGTAAGGTATATGCGGTTCCTTATCGTACCACCCAGACCGTTATGGCTTATAATACGGAAATGATGGAAGAGAATGGCTGGGAAGTGCCTGAAACTCTGGAAGAGTTTACGGCGCTGTGCGATGAGATCGTAGCAAGCGGCAAGGGCGTGCTTCCTCTGCTTGCCTGTGGTAATCCTGACGGCTTCCAGTTTTCCGCACTGTGCAATACCTTAGGTGAGCAGGAGCTGTTTAAGACAGGCGTACTTAAGACTCCCGAGTATCTGGCGGGGCATGTAACCGAGGTTGCCGATGCGTGGGAAGTGGCAGGCAATACCCTGAAAGACTGGATTGCCAAGGGTTATCTGAGCCAGGACGGACTTGCAATGACCAGAGAAGAGGTAGTTGCCCAGTTCTTTACCGGTAAGGGCGTTTTCACATTCCTGAACAACAATGAACTTTCCGAGATTGAGGCGGGATGTGCAGAGGCCGGATTTACTCCCGGATTTATGGCTTTCCCTGTTCCTGAAGGAATGGAATTCTTCCTTTACAACTTTGGCGTGGATGCGTTCATGGCTTCCGCTAAAACAGAGCATCCCGACGAGGCTGTCAAGTTCCTGAAATTCCTCACCAACACCGAGCAGCAGCAGAAGTTTGGCATAAAGACACTGTCCATTATGGCAAACAAGAATGTACAGTATGAGAATGCAAACCAGAATACTTTCTCAGAGATCTTCTCCAAGGCGAGCAGCTACCGTATCAACTATGATTACCCTGCAGGCAATCTGGGTACGGATCTGAATGTAGCAATCGCAGATTTCGTAGCGAATCCCGACGCCACAGGCGCTGACCTGGGCGCAAAGCTTCAGAAGCTTCGTGAAGACTGTCTTGCTGAGAATGGCCAATAAGTAAGGTTTTCAGAACCGGTAAGGCTGTTTTTGGCCTTACCGGTTCTTGTTATATAATGTATATGGGAAGGAGAATTACCGTATGAAATTGAATTACAAGCAGGAGATGATCACCATTCCCAATTTTACCCTGCTGAAATCCTGGGGGCTTTCCGGCACCCGGACGGCATTGATCCTGCCCTATGTCACCAGCGGGATCGCCATGGCTACCTTTATCATGACCAACTTCGTGAAATCCCTGCCCAAGGAGTTGGATGAAGCGGCGCTGATGGACGGCGCAGGGGTGGTGAGGAATCTGACGAGGATTACGCTGCCCTTGATGAAACCGGTACTGGCCACCGTTTTAATCTTTAACTTCCAGGGCGTATGGAGCGAATTCTATTGGGCTTTGATCGAGATCAAGAAAGAAAATTTAAAGACGCTGCCTCTGGGCCTTATGAATTTCCAGTCCCAGTATAATTCGGATTACGGCATCCTTTGTGCCGGTCTGTGTATCACCATTGCGCCGGTTCTGATTTTGTACTTGGCGTGCTCCTCCCAGTTTATCGGTGGTATGACAGCCGGTGCGGTGAAAGGATAAAGGTTTTTCTTATTACGATACAATAGAAGATATAAACAGGGACAGCGGCGGTATGCAGAGAATACCGCCGCTGTCTTTACTTGTGCGCCTGTCTTTTGATATGGTATAATGGTTTCAAATCACAATCAAAGGTTATGCGGGAGCCATTATGAAATATAGTAAGACGTTATTGCTAAAAAACGGCATGGAATGTAATTTGCGAAACGGGACAGAGAGCGACGCTCAGGCGGTATTGGATCAGTTTCATCTGACTCATGGGGAGAAGGATCCCAAGGGCTTTCTTTCCCGCGTAAGCGGATTTCAGGAGGTTATCTCCATGAGACTGGAATTATAAAAAACCATGCTTTCAGGCTCTGACAGAGAACAAAAGCAGGAAAGGGATTGGAATGAAATTTCTCCATATTTCGGATTTACATATCGGCAAGCGGATCAACGAGTTTCCCATGATTGAGGATCAGAAATATATTCTTGGGCAGATTCTGGAAATTGCGGGGTGCAGCGGGGCGCAGGGAGTTCTGATCGCAGGGGATATTTATGATAAGCAATCCCCCTCCGCGGAAGCGGTGCAGGTCTTTGACTGGTTTCTCACCGCTCTGGCGGAGCTTGGGAAAAAGGTGTTTGTGGTCAGCGGCAATCATGACAGCCCGGAGCGGCTCTCCTTTGGGGCCCGGCTTATGCGGGAAAAGGAGGTGTATGTGTCCCGGGCCTATGACGGCAATGCCTTAAAGGTGGAGCTGAAGGATGAATACGGCGTGTTATACGTCCATCTGCTTCCCTTTATCCGGCCTGCTGTACTGCGGTATGCGTTGGAAAAGGAATCTGCAAAAAAAGCGGATGTGAAAGCGCCCGAAACCTATCAGGAAGCGGTAGAACTGGCAGTGGAGCGTATGGAGGTGGAGCCTTCTGCCCGGAATATTCTGGTGGCCCACCAGTTTGTGACAGGGGCAGGGCGCTGCGAATCGGAGGAGGTAGCAGTGGGCGGCATTGACAATGTGGACGCGGAGGTTTTTGACCCCTTTGACTACGTAGCCTTAGGGCATATCCACAGTCCCCAGTGGGTGGGGCGGGAGAGCGTGCGCTACTGCGGGACGCCGCTCAAGTACTCCTTTTCGGAGTGTGAACAGCAAAAGTCCGTGACGATTCTGGAATTGAAGGAAAAAGGAAATCTGTCCATTACGGCAGTGCCCTTAAGGCCTCTTCATGATATGCGCAAAATACGGGGGAATTATATGGAGGTCACAAGCCCATCCTTTTATAATATGGAAGAAAGAGGGAGCGGGACTTCCGGCGCAGGAGGTGTAGCCTGTCCGGGGAAAGAGGACTATATCCAGATTACCCTGACTGACGAAGAGGATATTATCGACGGCTTCATGAAGCTGCGTATTATTTTTCCCAATCTCATGCGGCTTACCTATGACAACAGCCGGACCCGTACAGATCAGGCTCTGGAAGCGGCCGGGGAAGTGGAGCAGAAATCGGAGCTTGAGCTGCTGGAAGAGTTTTATGAGCTTCAGAATAATCAGCCCATGAACGAAGAACAGATTGAATTTGCCAAAAAACTGATCGAGATCTGCAAAGGGGATAACCAGGAGGGAAAATGAAACCAGTCAGGCTTGTGATAAGTGCATTTGGCCCCTATGCGGGCAGGACGGAAATTGATTTTGAAAGCCTGGGAGGAGCCGGGATTTACCTGATTACCGGCGATACCGGGGCCGGGAAAACCACGATTTTTGACGCCATTGTGTTTGCTCTCTATGGAGAAGCCAGCGGGGAGGTGCGCAGGGCGGACATGTTCCGCAGCAAATATGCAAAGGAAGAGACGCCTACTTTTGTGGAATTTGTTTTCGAGTACCGGGCAAAGCGCTATACGGTCAAAAGGAACCCGGAATATCTGCGGGCCAAAGGCAGGGGGACGGGAATGACCCTGCAGAGGGCGGACGCGGAGCTTACTTTCCCGGACGAAAGGCCTCCGGTGACGAAGGCAAAGGAGGTAACCAGGGTTCTTACCCAGCTGATCGGTTTGGACCGAAAGCAGTTTACCCAGATTGCCATGATTGCCCAGGGAAATTTTCAAAAGCTGCTGCTGGCAGGGACGGAGGAGCGCAGCGCTATTTTCCGTCAGATCTTCGGCACCGGGCTGTATCAGAGGCTGCAGGGGATGCTGAAAGCGGCGGAGAGGGAACAGTGGAAGGAGTACGAAGAGCTGAGGCGCAGCATCAACCAGTACATGGACGGCATCCTCTGCGGGGAGGATACGCCCTGCGGGGTGAAGCTTACAGAGCTGAAAAAGCAGAAGTTTGACGGACGGATTGGAGAGGGGCTTGCGCTTTTGGGTGAACTCTGTCAGGAGCATAAGGCCCGGCTGGAAGAATTTGACCGTCAGATAGAAGCCCTGGATGAAGAAATCCGGCAGAAGGACAGGCTTTTGGTGAACCTCCAGAAAAGCAGAGAGCAGAAAAGGGAGCTGGCCATAAAGGAAGAACAGCTCAAAGAGCTTTTGCCTTTGCTGGCAGAGAGGGAGGCTTTGTTTGAAAAAGCCTCGGCGCAGGCCAGGGAGAGCGGCAGTCTGGAGCTTAAGCTGAAACACTGCAGGGACCGGCTGGAGTTTTTGGAGATTTCGAGAAAGCTGAGGAAAGAGCTGGAGGAAAAGGAGCAGGAAATCCAAGAGACGGCAAAGCGCCAAAAACAGTTAGAGGAAGAGGCGCAAATCCAGGAAAAGGCACAGCAGACTGAGGAAGAGTGCCTGCAGACTCTGATGGAGACAGGAGAGGAAAGACAGAGATTGCTCCACCGAAAGAAGCGGCTTACCGACTGCATCGAGCAGGCGAAGGGGCTTGCGCAGGCGAGGAGG
Source organism: uncultured Lachnospiraceae bacterium (assembly GCA_910579425.1). Taxonomy (GTDB): domain Bacteria; phylum Bacillota; class Clostridia; order Lachnospirales; family Lachnospiraceae; genus Suilimivivens. Next base: position 21,232 of record CAJTVL010000010.1, read on the forward strand.
CGGGTGGAGGAGCTGAACGGGCTTTGCGGGAAGCTGGAAACAGAGTTGCAGGGGAGCCGAAAGGGGCTGACTCTTTTAGAGGAAGAGAGAGAAAAGTTAAAAGAGGGCCAAAACCGTGGGCTTTTGCTTGCCGAAGGGCAAAAGGCCTGGGAGGAGCGGGAGCAAAAGCTGAAAAACCTTCTGGAAGAAATACAAAGCTTTGAGAAACGCCGGGAGGAGCTGCAGAAGGCCCGGGAAGCTTACCGGCGCATTGCAGGGAAAAAGGAAAGACTGGGGATTTCTTACCGCAGCAAGGAGCAGCTTTTTTTGGACGCCCAGGCGGGATTGCTGGCAAGAGGGCTTTCGGAGGGGGAGGCATGTCCGGTCTGTGGCTCCGCCCATCATCCCTGTTTGGCACAAATGCAAAAGGAGGCGCCGCAAAAGGAGGAACTGCAAAAAGAAAGAGAAGGCCTTTTGGCGGCGGAAGCGGAAACAGAGCGGCTTAGCGAAAGGGCAGGCCAGCTTACAGAGCGGCTTATGGAACAGAAAAAAGCGCTGGAACAGGAGTCGGCCTGGCTTTTTGCAGGTGAGGGTGACAAAGAGGAGTGGATTGAGAACTTAAAAAGACAGATTGAGCAGGAGAAGAAAAAGTCCCAAAAGGAGCAAAAATATCTGGAGCAGGAGACAAAAGAGGTCAGAAAAGCGCTGGCCCGGCAGCAGGAGCTGGAAGCTCTCATAAAAGAGAGGGAAACTGCTTTCAAAGAGCAGGAGAGCCTGCTGCAGGAAAAGAGGCAGGAGCTTGCTGCGGCCCGGGGACAGAAGGAGGAAAAGGAAGGTCAGCTTTTCAGAAGCCTTGAGCAAGAACTTGTCCCTTTGGGCCGGGAAGAAGAAAATCCCCGGGAAATCCGGGAGAGGACGGAGGAAATACGAAAAGTCCTGGCGGCAAAATCCGAGGAGATCCGGAGGGCTCTTGCGGAAAACCAGGCAAAGCTTATGAAAAAACAGGAATTGGAGAAGCGCATTTCCGGGCGGAAAATCCGGCTTGTGCAAATCCGGGAGGAGCTTTTGCAGACCGGGATTTTGCAGACAAGGCAGAAGGCGGAGAGGGACGCCAAAGGGGAACGGCTGGATACTCTCAGAGAGGAACTGGGAACGGAAAAGGAGCAGGAGATCCGGGAGGAAATCAAGGGACTGGAAAGGCGAAAGCTGGAACTGGAAAAGGCCCTGAAGGAGGCGGAACAAAAGGTAAGAGAGTGCCGTGCCGAAAAGGAACGGCTTGGAGCGGCGGCGGAAACCCTGAGGGGACAGATCGCTCATTTTGAGAAAGAGGGCATGCCTTCGGAGGAGGATGTGCTTGCGCAAAAGGCCGCCTTTTCGCAGGAGAAAAAACAGGCGGGTATCAGGCGGGATCAGGTGAGCAGCGCCTTTGCCGCCAACCGGGAGCTTTACCGCAGAGTGAGACAGAAGCAGGAGATTATCGAGAAGGTGGAGAAAAGGTATGTCTGGCTGCGTGCCCTTTCCGACACGGCTGGCGGAACGCTTGGCGGCAAGCAGAAAATCGAGCTGGAAACCTATGTTCAAATGACCTATTTTGACCGGATTCTGCTCCGGGCCAACCGCAGGCTTCTCACCATGAGCAGCGGGCAGTATGAGTTAAAGCGCCAAAAGGAGGGAGAAAACCGAAAAGAAAAAGCAGGGCTGGCTTTGTGTGTCATTGACCATTATAATGGAAGTGAGCGCAGCGTAAAGACGCTTTCCGGCGGGGAATCCTTCCAGGCCTCCCTATCCCTTGCCCTGGGGCTCTCGGACGAGATCCAGTCCTATGCCGGCGGGATTCGCTTAGACTCCATGTTTGTGGACGAGGGCTTTGGTTCCCTGGACGAGGAAGCCTTAGCGCAGGCCATGAAAGCCCTGACTCAGCTCACGGAGGGAAACCGCCTTGTGGGGATTATCTCTCATGTTTCCCAGCTAAAGGAGCAGATCGGGAAAAAGATTGTGGTTACGAAGCACAGGGGGCAGGACGGGATCGGAAGCCGTGCGGCAGTTGAAACTTGAGATAAAAAATATAAATAATAAGAAAGGAAACAAATATGTATCTATTACCAAAACCCAAACAAATTGAAAACAAAGAGGGGAGCTTTTACCTTGGCTATCAAAGCAGGATCGTGATTGCACCTCAAATCCGGGAAAACGGAAGAGTTTACGCTTCCGTTCTGCAGGACTGCGCCCGGACTTTTGCAGGGCTTTCCCTGAACGCAGTGGCAGGAGAGCCGGGGGAAGGGGACATTTTTCTTACCCTGAACCGTGAACTTTCCCCCCAGGAATACTGTCTTGAAATAAAAGAAGAGCAGATCATTATTTCCGGGGGCGGCGGAGCAGGGACCTTTTATGGAACGCAGACCCTCTGCCAGATCATAGAGCAGAGCGGCCCAGTGCTTCCCTGTATAAAAATCACGGACAAGCCGGATCTGCCGCACAGAGGCTACTATCTGGATGAGACCAGAGGCCGGGTTTTGAAGCTGGATTATCTGAAAAAAGCAGTGGACAGACTGTGCCGCTACAAGATCAATGAGCTGCAGCTTTATGTGGAGCATACCTATCTCTTTGAAGGGCTCTCTGAAATGTGGAGAGACGAGACGCCTCTCACGGCCGAGGAGATCATGGAGCTGGATGATTACTGCCGCAGGCGTCATGTGGAGCTGGTGCCGTCCCTGTCAAGCTTTGGCCATCTCTACACCCTGCTTTCCACCAAAACCTGCGGAGAGCTGTGCGAGATGGAAAATTCCTGGAAGCAGCCCTTTTCCTATATTGACAGGATGCGCCACCATACCGTCAATGTGGGGGATGAAAGGACACTGCCTCTGATCAAGAGGATGCTGGAGGAATATATGTCTCTGTTTTCCACAGACAAGTTTAACTTCTGCGGCGACGAGACCTTTGACCTTGGAAAAGGAAAGGCAAAGCCCCTTGCGGACGAAAAAGGAGTACACCGGATTTATATCGACTATATTAAGGAGCTCTGTGAATTTCTGGTGGAAAAAGGCAAGCAGCCCATGTTCTGGGGAGATGTGATCTGCGGGGAGCCGGAGCTGGTAAAGGAGCTGCCCGAAAACGTGATTTGTCTTACCTGGGGCTACGCACCCGACCAGTCCGATGAGGCCGCCCGTAAAATGGCCCAGACCGGCGTGAAGCAGTATCTCTGTCCAGGTGTTTCCAGTTGGAACCACTGGATGGCTCATATTGAAGATTCCTATCAGAACATAGTCAGAATGTGCGACTATGCACAGAAGTACGACGCCATTGGCGTGTTGAATACGGACTGGGGGGATTTCGGCCATATTGCCCATCCGGAATTTTCCGTGCCCGGAATGATCTATGGGGCCGCTTTTTCCTGGAACCATGAAACCATTCCCTATGAAGAAATAAACAGACAGATTTCCTGTGTGGAATTCCATGATGATTCCGGAAAGCTGGTGGGATTGCTGGCTGAAATTGCCGGGCAGGAGGTCATTAAATGGCACATGCTCGTGACGAATTACGAGATCTGCGCTCTCGGAAATACCTTTGAATGGCAGCCCGACTGGGAGAAGCTTTCCGCGGCAGAGATGCAGTCGGCCATCGGGGAGGCACAGACAGCGCTTAAGAGGTTGAAAAAGCAGATCAAGGAAACCACGGCTCATATGGACAGCTCAGGCCGCGGGATGACGGGCATTTATGAGCATGTCATAGACGGTGCGTCCATCTGGAATGAAGTGGGAGCCGCTGTGATCGGCAGGAAGAAGGCGGAAATGGCCTCTGGCGGAAACGGAGCAGAAGCCGACGGCCTTTGCCTGGCCGGGAGCGCTCCCGGCCAGGACGACTACAGACTGGCAGAACGTTTGGAGACATGGTTTATGCGCTACAAGGAGATCTGGAGAGCACACAGCAAGGAGGGCGATCTGGCCCATCTTGGCGAGATTGTGTTCTGGTATGCGGATCTGCTCAGGGGAAGAGAGCGGGGGCATAGGATGAACTGAGAAGTCTTTTACAGTTATTTAATGTGGATTAACAGAAAGAGTCGGAAGAATGCTTCATTTTACCATTTGCGATGATGAAAAAGCACAGCTCACCCTGCTTGAGAGCTATCTAAGGCAGTGGGCCGGGGAGAGGAAATATGAAATAGAGATTGATTTATGTCAGAGCGCAGAGCAGTTCCTTTTCAGACAGGGGTATGAAGGGGAGAGCGATATACTGCTTCTGGATATTGATATGCCGGGCAAGAGCGGGATTTCTCTTGCCCGGGAGCTGCGGGAAAAGGGTGAAAATCTGCAGATCATTTTTGTCACCGGACTGGAAGATTATGTTTTGGAGGGCTATGACGTGGAGGCGGTGTCTTATCTGATCAAGCCTGTGAAGAAGGAGCGGCTTTTCTTTTGCCTGGATAAGGCAAGGAATCGATGCGGGAGAGAAGAGCCTGCTCTTTTGCTCCAGACGGCGGGCGGCATTGTACGGCTGAAAGTTCAGGACATCTGCTATCTGGAAAGCGATGCCCATGATACCCGGGTGCATTGCTTAGGGCCGAGCGGGGAAGTGATCCGCTGTAAAACAGGAATCCATGAGCTGGAGGAGCTTCTTGGCAAATATACGGGCGCATTTTTTAAAACCCATCGCTCTTATCTGGCGAATCTCTCCTGTGTCAGCCGGATTACCCGAAAAGAGATTGAAATGGAAACAGGGGAAAGGATTCCCATTGCCCGGGGCAGGTGGGAGGCCTTAAATAAGGCTTATCTGGAATATTACCGGGGGAGGCAGTGAGTCCGTTTTTGGGGACAGAGAGAACTGTCAGATTAGAAAGAGGAGAAAAGTGGAAACATGTATCTTTCACATCATATGGCTGCTTCTGTACTGGTACTATACGGAGCAGGCAGGAGAGCAGGAAAAGGGAGCGGGAAAACGGGTGCTGGGATTTCTTATTACGGCGGTGCTGCTGGTGCTTTGCCTTTGGCTTCCCTGCGCCCTTGTGTGGGTTTTGGTTTCCGCGGTGCTGCTTTTGTACGATTTGTTTTTTGACCGGGAGCCCTTTCAGAGGCAGTGGCCGGGAATCCTCCTTCCGGGGCTTGTAATAGCCGGAGCTTCTGTTTTTCCAAAGTCGAGCGTTTTTGTGCTCCATGGACTGGTGGTGCTGGTATTTTTGCTGCTGCTGGCAAAAAAACGGGGGAGCCTGCGCCCGGGAGGCGGAATCCTTACGGCTTTGATTTATCTTTTGACGTCGGTTTTTTTGTGGATTTTAGGCGACGGCTCGCTGACAGAGATGGAGGAAAGGCTGAGGACGGCACTTCTGTGGGGCGGTTCTTTGCTGGAAATTTTGCTGTTTTTTGTGGTGGAGGGAACACTCTTATCCTATAAAAGGGGATTTGAGTTCCGGACAGAGCAGTTCCGTAAGGAGCTGATGGAGTATCAATATGAGGAGATCAAAAGCGTCTACATGGATATGCGTGGCTGGCGGCACGATTACCACAATCATATGCAGGTGATGAAGGCTCAGCTTGCCATGGGGAGCCTGACCAAGATCGGGGATTACCTGGACGCGCTGGAAAAAGAGCTTGACCATGTGGATACCCTGGTAAAGTCGGGGAATATGATGGTGGACGCGATTTTGAACAGCAAGCTCACCCTTGCGAGGAGGCAGGGAATCTCTATCAACTGTAAGGTAAGGGTTCCGGAGAAAATTTCCGTGGAGGACGTGGATTTGTGTGTGATTTTGGGAAACCTTATGGATAATGCTCTGGAAGCCTGCCGTCTGATCGAAGAAAGGGAGCGTTTCCTGCGCATTTACATGACCGTCAATAAAAGCCAGCTCTACCTTTCCATCCAGAACTCGGCCAGGGCGGAGCCGGACTTTGACGAGCGGAATTATATCACCAAAAAGCGGGGCAATCACGGCCTTGGCATGAAGCGGGTGCAGGCGGCGGTGGAGAAGTATCACGGGTATCTGAATCTTGCCAATGAGCCGGGGATTTTTGCGGCGGAGGTGACTATGCCTGTCGCATGACATTTCGTGAAAAAAATAAAACAATTCGTGCAGGAATCCCCACAGGTCGGGATTCCTGTTTTATGATGGAGGAACAGAAAAAAGTACAGGAGTGCAGAGGATGAAAGGGAAAAACGTAAAAAAGAAAAAGAAGCGCTATTCCATCTGGGATAACTGCCGGTACACATTTTGTTATTTGAGGCAGAAGGAAGGAAAAAAAGGCCTGGCCGTCTGTGGAGGGGATGTGGTGATGAGCATTCTGCTTCCCTTTCTGGAGGCGGCTCTTGCCGGGGCAGTGTCGGCCTGTCTGATCAGTGGGAAAAGGCCGGAGAAGATTTTGCTGCTGGTGGCGGGATATGTGCTTTTGTTACAGGCGGCCAGGTTTGCCCAGGGGCATCTGCGGCTTCTTCGGAAGGAAACGCTGTTTATGTTCCGGGGCCATATGATGGACGAGTATTATGATAAGATATTAAGGGTGGACGGGCAGAGCCTGGAAAGCGCCCAGGGGCAGAAAAAGGCGGAGGCGGCGTCCAGAAATCTTTTTTCCGGAGACGAGCAGGGAATTGAAGCCTATGCAGGCAGCTATTTGGAACTGCTTTTCAATCTGGGGGGCCTTGTGCTCTATAGCGTAATAGTAGGCAGGAGCAGCCTGATTTTACTGGCGCTGCTGGCAGTACAGACCATCATTTCCTCCTGCTTTCAGTTTCTGGCGGGGAAAAGGGCCTATTACACAAGCGAGGAGGCCAACAGGCACTGGCGGGCCTTTCAGTATCTGAGAAGGGAGTCCATCCTGCCCGAAAACGGAAAGGACATCCGGCTTTACCGGATGGATCAGTGGTTCCTTCGCCGGTTTTATGAGTGGATCGACCGGATCGAGGCCATCTGCCACAGGGAAAGGACAGGGTTCATGGCGGCGGATATTCTGGAAAAGGTGCTTTCTTTCGGAAGAAATGTGCTGGTTTACGGGTATCTGATTCGGGAGATGCTGCAGGGCGGGCTGACCCTTCCGGCTTTCCTTTTGTATGTAGGGATCGTGGCAGGGTTCGGCGCATGGATGAACGGCCTGTTTGAGGCGCTTAGGTTGATACTTGAAAATGAGCGGCTGATGGACGATTACCGGGATTTCATGGATTTCGGGGTGATGGAGCCGGAAGGAAAGCCCGGGCCGAGGGCGGCAGGCGCTGTCCATGAGATACGGCTTGAAAATGTGTGTTTTTGCTATGAGGGGAGCGAGAGCGATACCCTCCATGACATCAGCCTGACGATCCGGCCCGGGGAAAAGCTGGCACTGGTAGGGCTCAACGGGGCCGGAAAAACCACGCTGATCAAGCTCCTGTGCGGTTTTCTCCGCCCTACCGCAGGCCATATTTATCTGGACGGACAGGAGCTGCAGTCTCTGTCCCAGAGGGAGGTGTTCCGGGAATTTTCCGTGGTGTTCCAGGAGGTGTTTGCCTTTTCCTTTTCCCTGGAGGATAATGTGTGCTGCGGCAGGAAGGATGAAGAGAGGCTTAAGGAAAGCCTTGAAAAGGCAGGAATATGGGAAAAGGTGCAGACTCTGCCTAAAGGGGGGAGGACAGCCATGAATAAGGATCTGGACGAGGAGGGAGCCATGCTCTCCGGGGGCGAGCTGCAGAAGCTGATGCTGGCCAGGGCCCTCTATAAGGATGCGCCGGTGGTGATTCTGGACGAGCCCACGGCGGCTCTCGATCCTATTGCGGAGAGCGAGATGTACGAAAAGTACGACGGGATGATACGGGGAAGGACGGGGATTTTTATCTCCCACAGGTTAAGCTCCACACGGTTCTGCGACCGGATTCTTTTTATGGAAAAGGGGCGTATCGTGGAGGAGGGAGATCATGAAAGCCTGATGGAAAAGAAGGGCGCCTATGCGGAGCTGTTTGGCCTTCAGGCCCGGTATTATCAGCAAAAGAGACAACAGGAGGAGAGCTATGCATAAGCAGAAAGAATCAAAAAGCATGTTACACAGCATCAAAGCCCTGGCAGCGATCCACCGGATCGGTTTTCGTCTGCTGAAAAGGATTCACGGCGTGGACAGCGCCATTATCCCTCTGCATATGCTGGAGGTCTGCCTCTCTCTGGCCCGGATCTATGCAGAGCTGTTCCTGACGGCGGAGCTCATTGACGCTTTGCTTGCAAAAGATTTCAGGCAGACGGCGGGATTTGCGGCGGCGCTGTTGCTTACGAACCTTCTTTTTGGTGTGGCGGTGGACTTAAATAAGAGAAAATTCCGCGGGATGAAGAACAAGCTGTGGCTCATTTTTTATGTGTGGCTGCGGGAGAAGTCCTTTTCCCTGGATTATGAGACTATGGAAAACCCCGGGATTTCGGAAAAGATTCTTTTTTCCGAGAGAACCTCGGATATGTACGGAGGGCTTGGAATTCTGCTGTACCATTACTGTGAGATTTTCAGGTCGCTCCTCCATGTGATCTGTTCGGTCTCCATGGTGATTTATCTGTGTCTGGCAGAGCCCGCCGGGGCGTCAGGCTTTTTGGGGTACCTGACCCGCCCGGCTTTCTCCCTGCTTCTATTCGCAGGGGTGCTTGCGGGGCTGATGGCCTGTTCTTTTCAGGTATTTGGACGCTTTGCCCGGAAACAAAAGGAAATCTTTGATTCCCACACGGGTGTTGAAAACAGGCTGTCGTACTTTCTCTCACAGATTTACAGGAATGCAAAGGCGGCTAAAATGATCCGGATCTATGGCATGGAGGACATGATCCTGGAAAACACTATGGCGAATAATAACGAATCCATGGCATATTTTGGGCGGATGTGCAAGGTGCAGCAGCAGGAGGGGGATGCCAATAAGCTTGTGAGCAGCTTTTTTACCGTCGCCTCTTATCTGCTGGTGGCCGCAAAGACGGTGACGGGAGCCGTCACGGTGGGAGCCTTTACCCGGTATGCCGGGGCCCTGAATCAGTTTGGAAACGCCTGCTTTACCATCATATCCAGCCACGGGGAGCTTCGCAAGATTTCCACCTATATGGAGGGCTTTCTGGACTTCCTGGATACAAAGAGCATCCATGAAAAGGGCTCCATTCCGGTGGAAAAGCGCGAAGACGGGGAGTATGAGCTTGCCTTTGAAAATGTGAGTTTTCACTATCCGGGAAAGGAGGAGCTGGTGCTGAAAGAGGTGAACTGCAGGCTCCGCATCCGGGGAAAGCTGGCGGTGGTGGGCCGAAACGGCGCGGGCAAGACCACCTTTATCAAGCTCCTGTGCAGACTCTACGAACCTACCCAGGGGCGCATCACCTTAAACGGTGTGGATATCCGCAAGTATGACGAGGAGGAATACCGCCGGCTTTTTGGCGTAGTGTTCCAGGATTTCAGGCTCTTTGCCTTTCCCGTGTGGGAAAACATTACCGCAGGCTTTGCGCGCAGCGATGAGCGGATCTGGGAGGCACTGCGGCAGGCGGATGCCGGGGAGCTGGCAAAGCGGCTGCCCCAGGAACTTGACACCTTTCTTTACAAAAATGTGGAGGACGGAGTGGAAATCAGCGGCGGAGAGGCCCAGAAGCTGGCCCTGGCCAGGGCCCTGTATAAGGACGCCCCGGTGGTGATCCTGGACGAGCCCACAGCGGCCCTTGACCCAAAAGCGGAGGCGGAAATTTACGCCCACTTTAACAAGATGGTGGAGGGAAGAACCAGCATTTATATTTCCCACAGAATGAGCAGCTGCCGGTTCTGCGACGATATTATTGTATTCGAGGACGGGCGGATCGTGGAGCGGGGCAGCCATGAGACGCTTTTTGCCGCAGGGGGAAGCTACGCCAGGATGTGGAATGCACAGGCCAGGTATTATGAGGGGTGAGGGGATAGTATCCCCTACATCCTATCCTTCATAGACTTAACATACTCCCCGATATACCCCGGCGCATCCTTCCCGTATTTTTCAAGGAGCTTTACTATGGCCTGGTGGGTAATTCTTATGCAGAGAGTATTCAGTCGGTAATCACGCTTGATGATTTGTTTGCAATGTGATTTGTAATTCACAGAATTACCCTTTCTTAAACTGCTCATTTAGTGTATAATGAAACCTGTGGCAAAGGACAAAGTCAAAATTTGCCATTCATGTATACTGTAAATGGGTGTTTTTTTGATGTATGAATGGATTAAAGCGCCGCGAAGCGGTTCATGGATAGTTAGAATAGGAGTATTGGTTAGTGAACGAAGAATTTCATAAGGAAGAGGAGACCAGGCAGCGTCACAGGCAGCGGATTGAGCAGATGCAGCGCAGCAAAAGGAGACAGATGGTTTTTCGCAGGTGCATCACAAGATATATCCCGGCTGCGGCAGGCCTTTTTATTTTGTCTGCCCTGGTGTTTGGTACCATTAAAAATTTTCATCATACAGAAGAGGGAGCTTTGAAGCGGCAGGAAAGCGGGGAGGATACGAAAGAGGAGGAAATTATCTGGAGAGAGGATACGCCGGGCAGCCCGGAAGGTAGTAAAGCGGACTTACAGCAAAATCCGGAAGCGGAAGGCATGGGCGGCGAAGCCGGGCAGGAGTCCGGGACAAAAGCATCGGAGGGGGAAACCTCACAGGGCGACGGCTTAAGGAAGGACGGGGAAGGAAAATATACGGCAAGCAAAACCTCTCAGACCAGGCAGGTAGGGGATGAGATTCTCAGCGAATACGCTATTTTTATTGACCGTGACAGTCAAGAGGTTCTTGCGGAAAAAGGCGGGTTTACGGTCATTAATCCGGCTTCCATGACCAAAATTCTGACGGTGCTGGTGGCGGCGGAGCATATCAAAGAAGAAGATCTGGATGATACCATAATCATGACGCCTGAGATCACAGATTATGGATATATCCACAAATGCAGTGCCGCCGGTTTTGTCAAGGGGGAGGAAGTGAGTGTCAGGGATCTGTTTTACGGTACCATCCTGCCCTCCGGTGCAGATGCCGCAGTGGGGCTTGCGGTTTATGTGGCGGGAGACCAGGATTCCTTTGTGGAGCTGATGAATGAGAAGCTTAAGGAGCTGGGGCTTTCGGATACGGCGCACTTCACCAACTGTGTGGGGGTTTATGACGAGGATCACTACTGCAGCGCCTATGATATGGCCATGATTTTGGAAGCGGCCCTGGATAATGAACTGTGCCGGGAAATCCTTTCCACCCGGATCCATACCATTCCCGAAAAGGAGGAACATCCCGACGGCCTGGAGATGAGCAACTGGTTTTTGCGCAGGATTGAGGATAAGGAATACGGGGGCAAGGTGCTTGGGGGAAAAACCGGCTATGTGGAGCAGTCCGGAAGCTGCGCCGCCAGCTTTGGGGAAAATGCAGGCAACAATTATATCTGTGTGACAGTGAAGGCGGGCAGCCCTTTTCAGTGTGTGAACGACCACGCCCTGCTTTACAATGAATACGGAACATAACCTTTTGAAACGGAAATGAGGCAGCAATGGATTTATTTGATTATATGCGTAGCACGAATATGGAAAAGGAGTCTCCCCTAGCGGCCAGGCTTCGGCCCACCACCCTGGAGGAGGTGGTGGGACAGCAGCATATTATAGGGAGGGATAAGCTTTTGTATCGCGCCATCAAGGCGGACAAGCTTAGCTCCCTTATTTTTTACGGCCCTCCCGGTACGGGAAAGACCACTCTGGCAAAGGTCATCGCAAATACCACCAGCGCGGAATTTACCCAGATCAACGCCACTGTGGCAGGGAAAAAGGACATGGAAGAGGTGGTGAAAAAAGCCAAGGACATTCTGGGAATGTACGGGAAGAAGACCATCCTTTTCATCGACGAGATCCATCGGTTCAATAAAGGTCAGCAGGATTATCTGCTTCCCTTTGTGGAGGACGGCACCCTGATTCTGATCGGAGCCACCACGGAAAATCCATATTTTGAAGTAAATAATGCCCTGATTTCCCGCTCTATTATCTTTGAACTCCATCCCCTGAGCGCGGAGGATATTAGGGAACTGCTCAGAAGAGCGGTGTATGATAAGGAAAAGGGCATGGGAGTCTACGATGCGGTGATCGAGGAGGACGCCATGGAATTTCTGGCCGACCTTGCCGGGGGAGATGCAAGGAGCGCTTTGAATGCGGTGGAACTGGGCATTATGACCACGGACCGCCTGGAGGATGGAAAGATACATATCACCCTGGAGGTTGCCCAGGAATGCATTCAGAAACGGGCCCTTCGATATGATAAGTCCGGGGACAATCACTATGATACGGTGTCGGCCTTTATCAAAAGTATGCGGGGCTCCGACCCGGACGCGGCGGTCTACTATCTTGCCCGGATGCTCTATGCCGGGGAAAGCGTCACCTTTATCGCAAGAAGGATCATGATCTGCGCCGCGGAGGATGTGGGGATTGCGGATCCCCAGGCGCTTTCCGTGGCGGTGAATGCGTCCCTGGCAGTGGAACGCATAGGGATGCCGGAGGCTCAGATCATTCTTTCAGAGGCGGCTATCTATGTGGCCTGCGCGCCCAAAAGCAATGCCTGCGTCAGGGCCATCGGGGAGGCAGACCAGTCAGTCAGGGAGCAGGGAAATCTGCCGATCCCGGTGCATTTGCAGGACGCCCATTACAAGGGAGCCGCCAGGCTGGGACACGGCCAGGGGTATCTCTATGCCCATGATTACCCTGGCCATTACGTGAAACAGCAGTATTTGCCCTATGAGCTGAATGGAAAGGAATTTTATCACCCCTCGGGGAACGGCTATGAGGCGAAGGTCAGGGAGCATATGAAGCGGCTGAAGGAAAGTGAGAAGCTCTAGCAGCGCGCAGGAAAGGAAGCGGTTCGGCTGTTGGCCGAAGCTTCCTGTTGGGGCAAAGTAAGAAAACCAGAAAAGCAGAGGGAAAGAGAACCTATGAGTATAGATGAAAAGAGAGAAGAAGAGTTGAGAGAAGAGGAGCCGTTTGCAGAGGAAGCGCAGGAGGGAGATGTGGCAGGGGAAGGGCTGCTGGAGGAAGAGCTGATCAGCGGGGAATTTGCACCGGAACCCGGAGGCGCGGAAGGACGGACCTCTTCCAAAAAGAAAGCATCTCTGAAAAAGGCCAAAAAGAAAGCGGTTCGAAAGAAAGCAGGGACGAAAAAGCCGGAAAAGGAAAAAGCCAGGAAGCTGACCAAAAGGGTTTCTCTTTTGATGGGAGGGGTTTTTGCGGCGGCAGGAGCTGCAGCGGTCTTTGTATTTCTTTTTATGAAGGACACAAACGAAGAAGTGCCGCAGATCACACTGCCACAGATCGCCCATGAGGTACAGCCCGAGATAGAGGAAGAGACGGATATAGGAAGCGGTGTGCTGGATCATATCATCACCGCAGGCAATGCGGTTTGGGATTCCTTTCACCGCCGTCCGGAAAGCTTTGAGCTGACAGACGGGAACGAGGCGGATTTTGCAGACGTTACCGAGTGCCTGATTGATCCCGGGACCAGAAAGATCTCTGTAAAGGCGCAGGGGGAGGGGATTCCCAAAAGCGATGATAAGTTTTATTATCTTTTTGCATTAAATACCTATGAAAACAGTATCCCGGAGAATGCGGAGTATCTGGATCGGGATTATAAGGATAAAGAGGTGGAGATGTCCGCTGCCCTTAACTATAATCATTCCGCCACCCGGCTTTTTAAGAAGTTTGTGGTTGCTGTGAAAAAGGACGGCAAATATCTGCCTGTGACCACCCCCAGATACATCACCAACCCGGAGGCCATTGCCAAATATACCTCCGTATTCCAGCAGCCGAAATCCATTAAGGGTCTTTTGGTAGACCCTTCAAGACTGGCAGGAAGCGAGCTGGACGATTTGGGAGTCAAGCAGGCGGCTTACAATATCCCCGTGGCAAGGCTGCTTGGCCCTACCACCAACCCCTCCTACCCTTCCATCCAGTATACCTATGACGGAAGGACTTATACCCTGAACGGACAGGTGGTGGCGGAATACGACATTATTTTCGGCACGCTTACCAGGAAGGGGATCACTACCACTGCGATCATTCTGAACAATTATTCCTCTGCTTACCAGCAGCTGATCCATCCCCAGGCAAGGGGAGGCGGCTCGGCTCCCTACTATATGTTTAACGGGGCGGAGGAGTCGGGCGTGGAATACATGGCGGCCATTGCTACCTTTCTGGCGGAGCGGTATTCCGACAATAACCGGGGCCGGATCTCCAACTGGGTAATCGCCAACGAGATCAACGCCCGCAAGGAGTGGAACCATATGGCTTACGTTGATGTGGAGACCTATGTGGAGGAATACGCCAGAGCCTTCCGTGTTTTTTATAATGCCATCAAGAGCGTGAGCAGCAGCGCAAGGGTCTATATCTCCTTAGACCAGCAGTGGGACAGGAATATCAAGAACAATACCAACTATGACGGGCGGGATATTCTGGATGCGTTTAACCGGAATATTTCTTCCAAGGGAAATTTGGACTGGGGCGTGGCCCAGCATCCCTACAATGTGCCCCTTACGGAGTCCCGGATCTGGAAGGCCTCCAAATATGTGGAGCACAATGCGGGCACTTCTATGATTACCATGGAAAATATTGAGGTTCTGGTGAATTATCTGCGGCAGGAGCAGTTCCGCAAGGAGGACGGAAGTGTGCGCAGCATCCTGATCAGCGAGCTTGGCTATACCTCAAGCTCGGGACAGGCCCTTCAGGCGGCGGCCTTTGCCTACGCCTATTACAAGATGGAGGCCTACAGTGAGATCGACGGTTTCTTACTGAACCGGGAAACGGACGCCGGGGAAGAGGTGTCCCAGGGACTGGCCTTTGGCCTGACGGACGCAGGCGGCGGGCGCAAGCAGATTTATAACGTGTTCAAATACATAGATACGCCGGAGCGGGATAACTATACGAATTTTGCCAAGGAGATCATAGGGATTTCAAGCTGGGGGGAGATTGTGAGGTAAATGCGATAGCCGAGGAGGGGGAAAATTGAAGACAGACGTATGGTAGATAATGGGGATTATTTTGTGATAAACCGTGCGAGACAGTACGGAAAGACTACGATTCTGCGGGCGTTAAGTGTCTGTTTGCAAGATATGTATCGCGTGATCTTTATTGATTTTCAGAGAATGAGCACAGAAGATTATGCGGATGAATATGCGTTTTCAACTGCTTTTGGAGATTCCGTTTATAAGTTTTTTTCCGTGAGAGGAAAGCTGGCAGAAAAGGATATAGCATTCGGTTTGGAACAGATGAAAAACGCAATGCAGGAGAAAAGCTTTCGGTTAAGGGGACTGTTTGATAGTTTAAATGCGCTCTGTAAGGCTTCCTGCAAACGGGTGGTATTGCTGATCGACGAGGTGGACAGCGCTGTCAATAATCAGGTTTTTCTGGATTTTCTTGCACAGCTTCGCAGTTATTATCTGGAAAGGGAAGAGGTTTCTACTTTTTATTCCGTTATATTGGCAGGGGTGTATGATATATGTCGCAAGGAGGGACCCATCGCAGATGGGAGGATTCCTTACGACCTGCGTGCGCATCAGCGCACTACATCTGCTATAAAAAATATGAAGCTTAAGATTAGGCCGGATGCCGAACACCGCTATAATAGCCCCTGGAATATTGCGGCGGATTTTAATGTTGACATGGACTTCAATTCAAGGGAAATTGAGGGAATGCTTCAGGAATATGAAAAAGACTGCCAGACAGGTATGGATACTGATTTGATAGCAGGGCTCATTTATGATTATACATCCGGATATCCCTATCTGGTGTCGAGACTTTGCCAGATCATGGATGAGGGTGTGGCAGTCACAGACAGGAACCTAGGGGCAGTCAGTTGGACGCGAGAAGGAATTTTGGATGCGGTTAAGGCACTGCTAAAAGAAAGCAGCACCTTGTTTGACGATATTAGAAAAAAGTTGGATGATTTTCCGGAACTGAGAAAGTGTATCAGTGGACTTTTGTTTGATGGAAGTAAAATCCCGTACAGCAGATATAACTATATTCTTGATGTGGGAATCATGTTTGGGTTTCTGAAGGAAGATTCTTGAACATAAATTTTAAAAAAGCTCCCCGATCAAATACTGATAAATCTCCTGATTTTTTTCCATCCAGTTATCACAGATCGCTGCGGCGGTTTCCTCGGCCGGTACGGACAGGGTCAGATCAATTAAAGTGACCCCTTTTTCTTTTGCCACAAGATGGGCCTCATATTCCCCGGAGGAAGCCTTCCGGTAGTCCGCCAGTACAGAATTTTCATTCCGCAGCTCGAAGGCGTTTTCCTTTAAATATTTGTCAATATCTTCCCGAATGCCGTGATGAATATCGTTTTGAAAAAAATTCAGCATCTTACGCCCTTCGTCGGTAATGCTTAGATGGGAACGGTTGCGGACAGACTGAGAGATCACAAGTTTGTCGTCAATCAGCTCGCCCATGGCCTGCTGGATATTAAGATAGTTTGTGGTATATTCTCTGCCCAGAAGAAAATTGTTAATCTGGATTCTGGTCAGAGGGAAATCTACTCTGGCCAGCATATAGAGAATGATCAGTTTGTATAAAGTCATAAGTTCCTGCATATGCCAATCGCCTTTCTTTTGTTTTATGTCTGATAAAAATTCTTAGTAAAGCTTTCGTTATAGTACTTTCCCTGCCAGGTATTTTGCTCCTTCATCTGCTTGTGGAGCGTATTTAAGACAAGCCGTTTGCTGCCGCTCCAAAGAGGAGAGAGCAGTAAGCTTCTTGGGGCGTCCCCGGTGACCCGGTGTACCACCATATCCGGGCGGAGCCGCTCCAGGGAAGCGATCAATACGTCAAGATACTGCTCCGGAGTGGAAAAAGAGCCGAAAGAGGCAGGATCCTTTTGCCAGAGGAGCCCTAAGTCGGTTCCCTTCAAAATGTGCAAAAGCTGCAGCTTGATCCCCCAGACGGGCTGCATATTTAAGTAATCTATGGCGGAGAGCATGTCTTCTTTTGATTCTCCCGGAAGCCCTAAAATAATGTGCGTGATCACAGGAATGCCGGCTTTTTTAAGTTTTTGAACCCCATCTTCAAAACAGGGCAGGGAATATCCCCGTCTGAGAAACAAAGCAGTCCGTTCGTGGATGGTCTGCAAACCCAGTTCGATCCAGATAAATTTGGATGGGTAATCCTTTTTCAGTTTTAGAAGCAATTCCATAACGGGCCCAGGCAGACAGTCGGGCCTGGTTGCAATGGAAATGCCCGCAGAGTCCGGCTTTTCAAGGGCAAGCCGGTACATTCTTTCCAGATAAGGAATCGGGCCGTAGGTGTTGGTATAGGCCTGAAAATAAATAATAAACCGTTCTCCTGTTTTTTTACAGGAAAAAAGAGTCTTGCCTTTTTGATAAGCCTCGTCAAAAGAGACGGCATCCATGCAGCTGCTTTCGGAAGGAGGCGCTGCGTCCTCATCCTTACTCCGAACCGGGATTGCAAAATCCCCGCTGCCTCCCGCGCTGCAAAAGATACACCCGCTTCTTCCCAGGCGTCCGTCTCTGTTTGGGCAGGTCAGTCCTAAATCAATTGCGGTTTTGTAAAGCTTCTCGCCATATGTATTTTTGCACCAGGCGTCCAGCGAGAAATAGGGTTTGCCGTGCCAGTGACTGCAGAAAGAGTGGCTTGGCAATTGTAAATTTTTGTTCATATTGTAAAAGATCCTTTAATCTTTTCTGCATGGTTCGTTATGTGTTGGTAGGGCGATAAAGGGTGCTGACGCCAAAGCCGGTTAATATCAAAACGATGTTCTCTTAATTTATCGGCCAAATTTTTTGCCCGGATGAAGTCGGTTTTGAATTCCTTATTGGACTTGCTGCCTAATAATTCTGTTATCTTTTTTATATCACAGCTTTGTAATAACTCATCCTCAAGATTAAGGACCTGAGGAATAGTAACGATCTCGGATATGGCCGGACACTTTGTTAACTTCTCCAAATTTCTGTTTAGAATGCTTGTTCGTTCCGTGTCGGTGTCAAAAATCAACACAACCATAGTCCTCGGGCGGAGAGTCATAAGTCGGGCGTTTTCCAAAACATGATCTATGACATTCAGTTTTTGCACTTTTCCAGGTCGAATGACGTTTAAGTCTGATTTAAGAACATGAATGAGCTTTTCCTCATCCTCGCCTTCTACATAGTATTGTACGAATTTACTTCTCACTCCTAATATCCTCCGTATTTAAAGCCCGCCGATTGCATAGATCAGATCTACCATTGGCGAGGTAGAAAACATATCATTTTCCACGGCATTCTTTAAGGAGTCAGAGCTTCGTTTGAGCAAGCTGGAAGCACTGACACACGAGATCAGATGCTCATCGCCTTCAAGGGTTTTACGCAGGAAAGTAAAGGTGTGTTTGGGCAAATTCATATCCAATATATCGGTATTATGTGTTGTAAAAAACAACTGTTCGTTTGGCCGGATAGAATCAATCATAAGGGAAAGAACGGCCTTTTCAATGTCACTGTGAATATAGGAAAATTTTTCATCACAATAGTAAAAAGTGTTAAAACCCTGTAAAAGGGAGGAAACCACCATGGCAATTTCTACACCGGCTTTTGTTCCGCTGGAGAGCAGCTCTGTTTCAAAAGGAGAGCCGTTTTGGAGAATAATTGCCCTGTCCCTGAGCCGAATTACAAAAGCATTTTCTACATCCTGTGATCTTTCCACCTTTTGAACGGATGGATCCAGGGCTTTCAGGATATTTTCAAGAACATAAGGAAACTTCACATCTTTGGAGCGAAAGTAAAGGGTACGGTTCGTATCTCTCGGGTATTCAAACAGCCAAAATATCGACTCCATTTTTTCCAGTTCCTGCAGATAGTTTTCACATGGAGAATAAGAGGCGGCTTCCAAACGTTTGATACAGGACTCATAACTGTCCTTGATTCGGATATTTTCATTGCGGATTTCCAATTTTACATCACCGGTATCATATTTGCCCTCCGGCTTTGGGGGGATGGTACAGGCAATGCGGTAGAGAATGTCACTTTCACATATCAAGTCGATCATAAAAGAAGCCGTTCGGGATCGGTCGTTGACGATACCTGTAATAAATGAATGATTTTTTTCGGATATAAAGTTAAAGATGCTCATAAGCATATACCCAAACGTGGTTTTACCTGATGCATTGGCTCCCATTATGATATTCACTTTTTTGTAGCGAAAATTAGGGTGATCTTTCAGATGCTCATCCTGAATATAAGAGTCAACGATTTTTTTGGGATAGGTTAAGTTCATTTGGAAGTCTTTAAAAGCATAAAAATTGTCTAAGTAAACATTTAAAACGATCATAGTCCCTCTCTTTGTGAATATTTTTTCGGGTTTCACGAAGTAATCCTCCTTATATGTTAGCATAGACCGATCTGAAATACAAGAACTTTTCCATTATAAGTATGGCCTGATTTTCAAATATTTTATCTGTTTTTGTATCTTTTCATATTGGAGTTGACAATAGTGTGTAACACACAGTATAATGAATCATACAATAATATAAGGAGACAGATTATGGAAAAGAACTTATCGGAAAGCCTGCTTTCCGAGCTGCGCCGGGGGACGTTGATTTTGTGTGTTTTAAGTCAGCTTGGGGAATCGCGCTATGGGTATGCATTGGTTCAGACGCTGGAGGAAAAGGGGGTTGTAATTGATGCCAATACCCTGTACCCGCTTTTGAGAAGGCTTGAAAAGCAGGGACTTCTGTGCAGCGAATGGAATACCCAGGAGGCGAAGCCGCGTAAATATTATAAGCGGACGGCTTACGGCGACAGGATATTCGGGGAGTTGGTGGAGCAATGGAAAATTTTATCGTCTGGAATGAACGAGTTGTTGAAAGGAGAGAAAAATGAGTGAACAGGAAATGATAGAACGTTATATCTATGAGGTTGTAAGAAGAGTGCCGTCGGAGGCGAGAGAGGAAATCCGTATGGAGATCGGCGCTTTGATAGAGGATATGCAAAACGGGGAGGGGCTTTCCGTGCAGGCGGTGTTGGAAAAGCTGGGGGATCCGGCGGTTTTTGCCAGACGCTATCGCGGGGACAGGGACTATCTGATCGGGCCGGAATACTATGACGATTATGTGTGGATCTTGAAGCTTGTGCTGATCGGCATCGGCATTTCCGCGGTGGTTTCCGCGCTGATCAATGGCTTTATGGGAATGGAAAGCCGGCAGGTATCCGGCTGGGTCAGGCTGTTTGTTATATTTTTTACAGATTTTTTTGAAAATGTTTTCAGCGGCGCTTTGGGCGCGGTGGGAATGGTGACAGGTATCTTTGCCTTTCTGGAATGGCGGAAGGTTAAGGTGAAGGTCAAACCGGAAAGAAGCTGGACGCCGCTTTCACTGCCGAAGATCCCGGATAAACGGGCGCGGATTGAGCGCGGCGACAGCATTGCTTCTATTATTTTTATCAGCATTTTTGCGGCTCTTCTTCTGTTTGCGCCCGAGCTTTTCGGAGCGTTTCGCTATGAAGACGGCAATTTTGAAAGTATAGCCTGCGTCTTTAATATGGAAGCATGGGGAAGCATTTTACCTGTTTTTATCCTTTGCCTTGCAGCAGGGCTGGTAAATGAGATCATCCGCCTGGCCCTGGGACGCTACTGCAGAGGGGTAATGTACAGCACGATCTTCTGTAATTTGATCCAACTGGCGGGAGCGGTTCTCCTGCTTCTGGTATTTCCTCTGTGGAATCCTGATTTTGCCCTGAGTATTCGCAGACTGGCCGGAGTAGAGAAGTTTTCGGAGGGAGATCTTCTGGCCTGGTGGAATACAGAGGGGATTAACCGTGTGCTTTTTTCGATTATTCTGGTCTGTTGTCTGATTGAAGTGGGCGTTACGGTTTATAAGACATTTAAATATGAAGGGGAAGGCGCCTGAGGACGCGGATAAGCCGCGCGGCTTTGATGAAACAGCTGCGGATACATGAAGTTATTAGTTGCATCCAAAGGTCCGATGCTTTATACTTAAAACAGGAAAAAGCGCCTGCAGGGCGGTAAACACCGCAATTGGGAGCAGGACGAGAAATGGAGGAGACAAACTATGCAAAATCAAAACTTATCTGCGGCAGAGGCACTTGAAAAGCTCAAATCAGGAAATGAGCGCTATCTGGAAGCAGAGGCAAATCCTGGAGATATTTCTCCGAAAATCAGACAGTACACCTGTGAAAACGGTCAAAGTCCTTACGCTATCGTGGTAACCTGCTCAGACTCCAGGGTGATTCCGGAGGGTATCTTTTCCGCCGGGATTGGGGAACTGTTCGTGATTCGTGTTGCCGGTAATGTGATGGACAGGCATCAGATAGGAAGTGTGGAGTATGCGGCAGATCATTTGGGAACAAAGCTGGTGGTAGTATTAGGGCACAGCAACTGCGGAGCAGTGGGGGCAGCCCTTCACCACGATCCTTCCGGTTATGTGAAATACATAACCGATGAAATCCGCAAGGCAATCGGCGATGAAAAGGATGAGGCCAAAGCCTGTTGTCTGAATGTACAAAGAAGCGTTTCTGTGATCAAAGAAAGCCTTGGCGAAATGGTAGAGAGGGGAGACCTTACCGTTTGCGGAGCCGTTTACGATATTGCCAGCGGAAAGGTAGCTTTTTTGGATTGAGAATCCGTGCGCCTCTTTGGGGCGCACCATTGCGAGAGTCCGGTTTGCCGGACTCTTTGTTCATTAAGAGGATAAGTTCGGAAGTAAAATTCCAAACGATTGATTGGTATGTGCGCTTCAGCGCACAAGGGGTATAAGATAGAAAATGAAAGAATATGAAGTAATAAAAGGCTACCGGGATGATCCTGCCCTTCGCGGGAGCTTTAACGCTCTTGCAGGCAAAACCTTCGGGCTGGATTTCGAGGGATGGTATCGGAACGGGTATTGGACGGATAAGTATAATCCCTATTCCATTCTGATCGATGGGGAAATTGCCGCTAATGTTTCTGTAAACCGGACGGATTTTCTCTGGAATAATCAAAGGAAGCATCTCATTCAGCTTGGCACGGTTATGACAGAGGAAAAGTATCGCGGGCAAGGCCTGATCCGCCGCATTATGGAGGAAATCGACAGGGATTACAGCGGCAGGGCAGAGGGAATTTATCTGTTTGCAAACGGTAATGTGCTGGATTTATATCCCAGATTTGGATTTCGCAGAGAAGAAGAGGTGCTGTATACCAAAAGGGTTGCGGCCGACAGAGAAAAAAGCGGGGATAGCATGGTAAAGATACCCATGGAGGGTAAAAGAGATTGGGACAGGTTGGAGGAGGTGATCCGAAAAAGCCGTTCCGGCAGTGCTTTTTCCCTTGCAGATAACAGCGAATTGCCCATGTTTTACCTGACACAATTTTTGAAGGACAATGTATACTTCTGTAAGGAACTAAACGTCTATGCAGCGGCCCGGATCAAGGAGGGAGATCTGCTTCTATATGATGTTTTCTCGGAAAAGGACTATGACCTTCACAGGGTGATTGGGGCCTTTGGCAGAGAAATCAGACAGGTCAGCCTTGGATTCACCCCCACAGACAGGTCAGGCTTTGAGGCCGGAATCGTACAGGAAGAAGATACTTACTTATTTGTCAGGGGAGAAGGGCTGGATTGCTTTGCAGCATGGGGCGTAAGGATTCCTCTGTTGGCGTATGCATAAATAGGAGAGGAGATATTGAATGATCTATTCACTGGAAGGAATATGGAGGGCAGATGTGAGAGATGGGCGGACCTACTCTATAAATCTGCCGGGCACTCTGGATGAAAATCAGATTGGAAAAAAGGATGCGGGAAATAATCAGTGGCATCCGGACAGTGCCCTGTTTAACGAGGATTTGCAGGGAGACGGAGTGATTCTCACCCGTTTCACAAGGAAGTATACCTTTGAGGGAGAGGTCAGGCTGAAAAGGAAAGTTACCTTTGAACTGCCCCAGGGAAAAAGGCTTTTTCTGGAGGTAGAGAGGGCAAGGTGTTTAAGGCTGCTTCTGGACAACAGGAAAATTCCGGATTTCACGGAACCTTCCATCAGCACTCCTCATATATTTGAACTGACAAAGCACTGGAAGGGGAGTCACGAGCTTACCCTTTTGTCGGATAACAGCTATCCGGGGCTGCCTCACGATGAGATTGTCTATTCTTCTGCGGCTGCGGATGAGACTCAGACCAACTGGAATGGAGTGCTGGGCTACATCAGGCTTCGAGTGGAGGAACCTGTGTTCTTGGAGGAAATCCATGCTTATCCCAAGAAAAATACATTGACTGTGAAGGTGGCCCTGTGTGCAAACCGGCCGTGGGAAGGGAGACTGAATCTTTATTCCGAGGCGCTGAAAGAGCAGGAGTCTGTAAAGATTTCCATAAAGAGGGGGCGCACGGAGGTATGGTTTGAGGCATTGGCACTGGCGAAAAGGGTTCGTCGGTGGGATGAGTATGAGGGCAATTTGTATGAGCTGACAGCCGACCTTGGGGACGAAAGGGAAGGGAAAACGATCACCTTTGGGATCCGGGATTTCGGAGATGACGGCAGGGGGAGGCTTGCTCTGAACGGGCGGACTGTTTTTTTGAGAAGCGAAGCCAACTGTGCCGAATTTCCCGAGACAGGATATTGTCCCATGGATGTGCCGGCATGGATGGAGATTCTTGGGGTTTATAAATCCTATGGGATAAACTGTGTGCGGTTTCATTCTCATTGTCCGCCCCGGGCGGCTTTTACGGCGGCAGACCAGATGGGGATGCTGATGCAGCCGGAGCTTTCCCACTGGAACCCGGAAAATGCCTTTGAGTCGGAGGAGAGCTTTTCCTATTATGAAAAGGAGCTGAGGGGAATCCTTCGGATGCTCTCTAATCATCCCTCCTTTGTGATGCTGACCCTTGGAAACGAGCTCCATGCATCAGAAAAGGGGCATGAGAGAATGAATGAACTGCTGAAAAAAGCGCGTGAGTGGGATGATACCAGGCTCTATGCAAACGGCTCCAATGTCCACTACGGAAACATGGGATGCGATGCGGAGAGCGATTTCTATACTTCCTCCAATTTCTTTGAAAAGGAACTGCGGGGAACCTTTGCCGGAATGAAGGGTTATATCAATCACAGCTATCCCGGCGCCATGAGGAATTATGACGATACCATGACATACCTGCGAAAGGTCTATGCAAAGCCGGTGTTTAGCTTTGAGGTGGGACAATTTGAGGTTTTACCGGACTTTGACGAACTTGAGGATTTCCGGGGCATATCCGATCCGGCAAATCTGCGCTGGATCAGGAAGCGGGTGGAGGAGCAGGGGCTTCTTCCCGTCTGGAAAAAATATGTGGAGGCCACCGGGGAACTTTCCAGGATCGGCTATCGGGAGGAAATTGAGGCGGCTCTGCGTACCCGGGAGCTGTCAGGAATTTCCCTTTTGGGACTGCAGGATTTTCCGGGACAGGGGACTGCGCTGGTGGGGATGCTCAATTCCCATTTACAACCCAAGCCTTTCGATTTTGCCAGGCCAGAGCGTTTTCGTGCATTTTTTACGGATCAACGGCCTCTGGTGCTTTTGCCACAGTATACGTTTGAAAATACCCAGGTGCTGAAGGCAGAAGTCAGGATGGCCAATTACGGGAAGCGCGCTCTGGAAGGAGAGGTCTGTTATCGGCTGGAAGGAGGGGGCTTTGTGGCAGAGAAGAAAGCCGGGGAAATAAGCTGCCTCGCAGGGACGCAGACAAAGCTGGAGGAACTGGCGTTTTCCCTGTCAGATATTACCAAACCGTCAAGGCTGGAGCTGACAGTTTCCATGGAGCACGGCACCGGGAAACTCTGCGCAAGCTATCCCGTCTGGGTATATCCTCCGGTAAAGCCGGCGTGTCCAAAGGAAGTATATGAAACTGCCTGGCTGGATGAAAAGGCCAGGGAGGTTTTGGCGGCGGGAGGAAAGGTTTATCTGACGCCTCCGTCCACCAGCCAGGCACTGCCGAATTCCATACAGGCGCAGTTTACCACGGATTTTTGGTCTGTAGGGACCTTTTCCGAACAGGAAGGGGCTATGGGGCAGTTGATTGAAGAAGGGCACCCGGTTTTCCGGGATTTTCCCACGGAGTTTTACACGAACTGGCAGTGGTGGCCCATGGCCGGCCAGAGAGCGGTTATTTTGCCGGAGAGATATGAGTCCATTATTACGGAGATGGACAGCTACGCCTATCTGCGGCCGATGACCCAGCTATTGGAATGCCGTTGTGGAGGGGGAAGGCTTCTCTTCTCATCCATGGGCCTGCAGGATTTGCAGGAATATCCGGAGGCAAGGGCGCTGCTTTCTTCAATTTATCGGTATATGGGCTCGGAGGAATTTGCACCGAAGCAGGAGATCGCGTGGGAAGTGCTGGAAAAACTGGTGAGGAAAGCCTCCTGACCCATATGAAAATTGCTGTTTAGAATAATGGTTAGAGAAAAAGCAAGGGGCTGTTCCTCGGAACAGCCCCTTGTCTGTACAGGTGCGCCCGATGGCACACGTTTGAACTATGTATCTTTTAGAGATCGATCCGTCCTTTGTTCCAATCACTGCTGTTTTTGGAGACATTCCCCTTGGGGATGAATTCTTCCCGGAGAGTAAATTTCGCCACAAGGCTTTTGAGAGTGTCTGCCTGGCTGGAAAGCTCCTGGCTGGCGGATGCGCTCTCTACGGCAGTACCGGAATTGCGCTGCACTACGGTGGAGATCTGGTCAACCCCTAAGGTTACCTGCTCTACTGCGCTGGCCTGCTCCATAGAGGCGTTGGCGATATTGTCTACCTTCTCGGAAGTGGCGCGGACATCCTTTACCACCTGCTCCAGAGATTCTGCCGTGGAGTTTGCAATCTGAGTTCCGCGCTCTACCGCGTCGATGGAGCGTTCAATCAGATTGGCAGTATCTTTGGAGGCCACGGAACTCTTGCTGGCAAGGGTGCGGACTTCATTGGCGACTACGGCAAAGCCCTTGCCGGCCTCGCCTGCCCTTGCGGCTTCCACAGAAGCGTTGAGGGCCAGAATATTTGTCTGAAAAGCAATATCTTCAATGGTCTTGATAATTTTGCTGATTTCGTTGGAGGTACGGGAAATTTCCTCCATGGCAACCGTCATATCCTGCATTTTTTTGTTGCATTCTTCCATCTCATCACCCGCAGTATTGGACTGTGCCCTTGCCTCTGCTGCGTTTGCGGCGGTCTCGCTGACCTGGTTGGAAATATTTGCAATGGTGGCGGCAAGCTCTTCCACTGCGGCCGCCTGCTGGGTTGCTCCCTGGGAGAGAGCCTGGGCGCCGCTGGAAACCTGATTGGAATCTGCCGCTACCTGATCAGCGCTTAAGTTGATCTGGCCTAAGGTGGCGCTTAAATCGCGGTTCAGCTTGCGGATAGAGAGCAAAAGACCCTGGAAAGCACCGACATAATGTTCTTCTGCCTTGGTCCGTACATCAAAGTTGCCGTCGGCCATTTCGCTCAGAAGCCTGGAGGCATCGGAAATTACGGAATTTAAGATCACCGTCATATTCCGAAAGGCGCCGGCAAGGCGGCCGAGCTCATCCTTGGACTGATAAGGAATGGAAATATCGAAATCCCCTTTTACAATTTTGCCGGCAGCGATTTCCAACTCCTTCAAAGGCTTGGTGATAGCCCTTGTAAGATAAGTGGAGAGAAGCAGGGTAATGACAAGAGTGAAGCCGGCCATGCCAAACTGGAGATAAAACAGTTTTTCCTGCATGCCGGTGGTTTCCAGATAATTGGTGTCTGCAGCGGTTTCGGCTACATTGCTGATCTGGATCAGATTATTTACGGCTTCCTCCACCAGAGGCTGATACTCGTTAAGCAGCATATTCTGCGCGCCCGCTTTATCCGTCTGTGCCAGAGTGATTACTTGCTCCTGTAACTCTACGGTTTCGGTAATATAGGAGGCAAAAGCGTTCAGCAGCTCAGCGTCTCCTGTAAAGTTATCGAAGAGCCAGCGCGCATTGTCTTCCAGCAGGGTCAGCTCTTTCTGCAGATCGCTTAAGTAGGCTTGGCTCTTTTCTTCCTCGTCTTCCATCGTTATGTAAGAAAGATCTTTTACGATGATCTGAAGACCCCGGCGCATGCTCATGACTTTATTGGTAATCTGGTATTCCACGTTGTAGAATTCCGAATACTTTGCCGCATTTTGCCGAAGACCCATAATTGCCGTATAAACGGTTGCACAGAAAAGAAGGATGATAAGCATAAATGTGATCAACAACTTCAATCCGATTTTTAAGTTTTTCATTTGCGTCCTCCTAAATGATTTAGTTAAATTGATTATAAAAGATAATCTCTGTTTTGTCTACTGTAATAATTTTTGTTAAATATGAATGGCATGGAAAGCAAATATTATCCAGAGAAACAAATTTTTAACAATCGGAGTTTAAGACCGGGGATGAAATTGCATAAAGGATATTATGGGCAAAACCGGGGCGGGTGGTATTGACAGAAGACAGCTTTCACTATTTTATGTAACGGAGAGGCCCAAAATAGTATTTAAAAACAGTTGCCTTTTGGGAAAGAAAAGTATAAAATGATACTATAATAGGTGGTTAAAGATTATTTGTTAGGAGTGATGAGAATGGGAATCGGTATTAATGTAGGAAAAAATCAAGATTATTCTTATCTGTTCCAGAGTCTTTCATCCGGCAGCGGCGGAATGGGAAATCTCAATTTCCTTTCAGATTATGCCAGCATTAAAAATGGCAGCTATGCCAAGCTGATGAAGACCTATTACGGTACAGCGCAAAGTTCATCGGCAGCAGCAAGTAAGAAAAGCAGCTCAGGAAATATTCTCGACAAAATTCTGGATGAGAAGAAGAATCCGAAGGTTTCCAAGGAGGCACAGGAGGCCAATGCCAATCTGACAACGGGACTTTCGAGCCTGAAGTCTTCTGTTGCGGCATTACAGAAAGACGGTACTTATACAGACACTGCAAATGGGAAGAGTGCGGCGGATAAGGTAGTCTCGGCAATGAAAGCTTTTGTATCGGACTATAATAATGTGGTGAGTGCCGCTAAGAATTCCACGCTTGCAAATAAAACGGCATATGTGGCTAATATGATGAACAGCACGGCTACCAATGCCGACAAGCTTGCGGAAATCGGTGTGTCGATCAATGGGAACGGGACTCTTGAGCTCAACGAAGCCAAGCTGAAGGAAGCGGGTGTCTCCAAGGTACAGGATCTGTTTTCCTCAGATAATATCATGAGCTACGGTTCTATGATTGCATCGCGTCTTCGGTTTGCAGGCGCTGCGGCCAGTACAAATACTGCGGACAATAAGGATACGGAAACGACGGCCGCATCCGGTGCGGCGGGCGTCAAGGCGGACGGCAGAGCCCTTGCCGGTGATGCATTATATGAGATGGTGAAGGATAAGGATGGCAGCGAGAAGTATGACGTTGACAAAATTTTTGCTACGGCCAAGAGTTTTGTTAACAATTACAACAAGATGTTTGACACGGCGGAGTCCAGTTATAATTCCGGCGTACTTTCCAATTTATCCCGCATCAAAGAAAGAACCGCCCGAAGTGCAAGTGCGCTGGAGCAGTTTGGAATCAGTGTAGACAATAAAGGCAGGATGAAGATTGACGAAGACATCTTCAAGAAAGCGGATATGTCCAGTGTGCAGGCATTTTTCAAGGATTATGGCTCGTCCATTGCCACAAACGCATCGCTGGTAGATTATTACATGACGACACAGGCTAACGCAGCCAATGGTTATACGTCAGACGGAACCTATAATGTGCAGGGAAGTGCCCGCTATGCTGACTATATGTAGTTTGCGAAAGAGAAACATGAGAAGGATGCGATTGTCCACATGAATCGGTAAAAGAGAACGCTTGGTATTTTTTCAAATACCGGGCGTTTTTTGCTACGGGGTGCGCAGGCGACGGGGAAACTTTCCGATGGCTGTTCTGGATAGAAAATATGAAGGGAAGCGGGGATGTGGCGGTGCCTTTTCTTTAGAATAAATAACAAAGAAAGGAACTGCTGTCAATCAGGTAGAGCTTCATCCCTTCTTTGCACAGACGCATTTTTCAACGGATAGGGAGGTTTTTGATTTTAGCACAAAAACCTTACACGGGGAAAGCTGCGAATGGCATGATGAATTGTATCGGGTTATTAATGAGAGGGTTCTACCGGCTAAATGAGGCTATATTAACCAATGAAAAATATAGTGATTCAGTTTAACAGAATGGATGCAGCAATTGCCGTGCTGAGGGAGGTTGCTTCATGGGGGCGGGAGCATGGATACCGCGTCTGGCCTGATGAATGGCTGACGGAGGAGGCATTGATTACAACCGATGCCGGGCCGGAGAATTTCTGCGTTGGGTTGATTGACGGCGAAATTGCCTGTGCTTTTATTCTGCAATGGACAGATGCGGGCTATTGGCCCGATTCCCCTAAGTACGAAGCCGCCTATCTGCATAAATTCTGTGTGCGCCGTAAGTTCGCCGGAATGGGTATGACAGGACTTGTCACAGAAGCAATCCGGTCAGAGTGCCGTGGGCGCGGCATTCGGTATATTCGGCTGGATACCGGACTGGATGAAAAGGTAGTCAGAAAGATTTATCTGAACGCGGGTTATAGAATTGTGGATATTATTGATTATCCTAATGGCCGGTCTATAGCATTATACGAATTGGAGGTGGGTTGAATGGTACGTGTTGCCACAGAAAAGGATGCCGGACAATTAGAGGCACTGAACAATGAGTTTAATGGCGAGGGCGAGACAACACTTGATCATATAAGATCATCCCTTGCTGATAACAGGCAGGAGATTGTTGTTGTGGATGAAGCAAATGGAGAACTGACTGGCTTTGTGTGCGTTCAGTTGAAAAGATCCTTTTGCTATGATGATTATATGCCGGAGATTACCGAGGTATATGTGAAACCGCAATACAGGCGGTGCGGGGTTGCGCGGGCTATGATTTCCTATGCAGAGGAATACTGTAAAAAGCAATATCCACTGCATGAACTTGGGTTGCTTACCGGTTCGGAAAATACCGTTGCCCAGGCCGCATACAAAAATTTGGGCTATTGCAGGGATGATGAGATTCATTTAGTAAAGCGGGTTTGAGTGCGTATGGTGTCCTTTATGATTTGGATAAACGGCTTGAAAATGCCATATAATTTGGTATAATTAAGAATATCAATAAGAAAGAAGGTAGTATGCATGAGTGAGAGAGAACAGGCGAAACAGATTATTGATCAGATTCCTGAATATAAAATGACAAAAATTTTATATCTGCTAAAAGGCATACAGATCGACGATGAAATAGAAGATGAATTATTTTGCGAAAATTTGGCAGAAAAATATTTAAACCAGCCGAATCATGAATATGTCTCTTTTGAAGATGCTATACAGGAAGCGGGGCTGACGATTGCTGACCTACAAAATTAGTATTGATAAAAAAGCGCAAAAGTTTATTTTAAAACAACCAAAAAATAAACAGGAATTGATATATAAGGCAATTTACAACTTGCCAAATGGAGATACAAGTCCTTTAAAAGGACATAAAGGATTAAACCGGCTTCGTGTAGGTGACTACAGAATTATTTTTTCCATTGATAACGGAAAACTAATTGTTTATGTAGTGGATGCTGGGAATCGCGGAGAGATATATAAAAGGTATTAGCGCAGATATAAAATCTTGCAAAGTTCTTGGCAGAGCGATGCAAGATTTTTTGATTGAAGCACGCTCTGGAAGAGCTGAGCGAATCGAACAATATTTTCCCAAACATATTGATTCCTCAACTTGACGAGCTGCGGGCTATGGTGATGGAATTGCTTTCTGATAAGCAGCCGACAAAGAGGCCATCTGCGGAGCTGTTAAAAAGGGTTCATGTTATGCATGGAATGCATCCGGATAGCTGCCTTAGTGAACAAATGGAGGAACTGTGCTGCAAAACGGAGGAAAAAGGGGTGAGCGGACTTGTGACCTACCTCGGGGTATACAATTCCGGTGGACGACAATCTAACTGGATGCGAAATGGTATCCCCACCGATGAACTGCTCTCTCTCATCGAGAGTGGTGTCGCAAGTAAGGTGCTAGCCTGTATCGGGAATTCAAACCGCCTCCGAGGCTTTTGTTGAATTTATAAAAAATACTCCGGATTACGAGTTTGATTGTTCGGCAGGCATCTTTTATGAAGAACATATTTTTTCGGAAAGATGGTTCGAGAACGGAGGGGTTCCGGATGGATTTCGGATGTGGGTGCCGATTGTCAGAACGAAAGTAAATGAAGACTAAAATACGATACCTGCCATTGACGGCGACTCCCTTCAAATATAATTCTGTCTATCAGGAAATAAGTCCGTGCCCGGTCTTGCGGCCTTATGTGAGATGCTTTTGGGGTGGAGAGTCTTGCTGTCTTGACACGGAAACGGAGGAATCTTCGGAAATAGTGATCCCTGACGCTTGTATAGATATTATGTATCGTATAGATGATGAGGGGTATATCATTACTTCTGATTTCATTGGAATAAATGACAGGAGTTTTTTCACTTGCTGCGATAAAAAATCCTTAGATAAGCTATCTGTATTTGCCATCCGTTTGAATGCTGCTTTTGAAAAAATTTGAAACTGCAAGGAAGAATATAGTCTTAGACAGTGTCGTGAGCGATATTCTCCGGCATCAGGGGGCGCTTACAGTGGGGCAGTTGTCGAAAGAAAATTTTGTATGCAGCAGGCAGATGGAGCGGCTTTATGCGGATCGGGAGTACTTCATGCTGTGTATTTATTTCAACCACTTTCAGAATATTAATGAGTTTACAAGGACGTTGTACGAGGAAGACCAGGATTTATTTCAATGGTTTGAAAAACAGTTTCCCGAGAGATTATGCAAATGCCCGAATAACCGGAGGGTTTATTTAGGCAGTGAGCCAAGGCGTATCTGTGGACTTTCAAACCGGGCGGAGATCGTTAGCCCTGACGATCAGGATCTGGACAGGGCATTCTATATCTTAAGAAAATTCCGTAATATTGACTTGTAATTTACAGGGGCCTTTATCTTTCGGAGGAAAGCGGAGAGAAAATGACGCATTTGAACAGAGCAATCCCCACCCGGAGGGGAAACGCTGGTGTGTGGCCGAACAGACCATTGGAAATTATTATTGGGGCAGCAGTTTTATCATACGGGATCTGGACATATTAAGGAAATTTGGCAGACTGGATTTTGAGCTGCCGGTTCTCATGCCATGAGAGACAGTCTTAAAAAGGTATTATAAAAAATGCGATTCTGTGCTATAATTCATTTGTAAAAAATGCGATTTAAGTGAAAATGCCAGAATAAAAAATGCGACTTGATCGGAGGCGGCATGTTTAAACGAAAAATATACGATAAGATGCTTGAATGGAAAAGAGATTCGAATGGAAAAACGGCTCTTTTGATAGAAGGGGCACGCCGTGTCGGGAAATCAACCGTGGCAGAAGAGTTCGCACGAAAGGAATATGAAAGTTACATCTTGATTGATTTTTCCCAGGCATCCAAAGAAACACGGAGTCTGTTTGATGATATTTCGGACATTAATTATCTTTTCCTGCAATTGCAATTGCAATATAAAACAGATTTGCATGAGAGAAAATCCGTCATTATTTTTGATGAGGTGCAGTTTTGCCCTATGGCACGTCAGGCGATAAAGTTTCTTGTACAGGATTACAGATATGATTATATCGAAACAGGTTCTCTGATCTCGATCAGAAAAAATGTGAAAGATATTCTGATTCCGAGCGAGGAACGAAAAATCAGTATGTATCCCATGGATTATGAAGAATTTCTGTGGGCAGTCGGTGATAATAAGGTCAGGATTTCTGAATTGTGTATAGAGCATACCGATTTGAAGTCAGACAGCAGGAACAATGATAAGGATCATAAGTTTTATACGGCAATGCTTGATGGGCTTGGCGGTATCCTGAGCAGTGCGTTTAAGGATAATGAATTTCTGGAATTTGCGGTGATAACAGGCTGCCTTCGCATTGCAAAGGAGAGTATATTCACAGGTACGAATAACTTTGCCTCCTACTCTGTACTGGATGAGGATTTCTCCGAATACTTTGGATTTTCAGAGGATGAAGTGGAGGAGATATTGATTGCTGCGGATCAAAAGGATAAGGCAGCCCTGAAAAAGAGAAAAAATGCAAAGCCAAAGAATTATTGGAAGTATACAAGCCATAACTCGGTTCTGCTTACTTTTGTGGAGCGGACGGATTTTGATATGGCGGAGAAATTTGAGACACTTCTAAATGGCGGAACGGTAACGGAGCGGATTTCTGACGAACTTACCCATGACACGCTCCATGCATCGGAGGATAATCTGTGGAGTGTGCTGCTCATGACCGGATATATCACAAAGACAAGCCCTGGGGAAGAAGGGGAAGCGGTTTGTCTCAGAATTCCTAACAGGGAGATCGCGTCTGTTATGGAACACCATCAGCTGCAATGACTATCACGAGGATTATTATCATGCGTTTCTTGCGGGTATCTTTGTGGGACGCGGATATCATGTGGAGTCAAACAAAGAGAAAGGATTGGGAAGGCCGGACATATTGCTGAAGGATAAAAGAAACCGCCGGGCAATCATCATAGAAGCAAAGAAATCGAGAAGGGAATCCGATATGGAGAAGGACTGTGAGGAAGCGACCGGCCAGATGATCAGAGAGCAATATGCAGAGGGGCTTTATGGTTATACACAGATTTTCTGCTATGGGATTTCGTTTTTTCAGAAGCAGGCAAAGGTGAAAAAATTTTGTAACTGATAAATTTTTATCATAAAAACAGGACTGCCGGGAAAGGACAGTTCCATGCTATGGAGGCACACATGTTTCAGGTTATCCCGGAAAATTTTTTTGTACCGCTGGCTTCTCCCAATAAAGCAATCTATTGGGAGTGCCTGATCAAGCTGTTTTCGGTTATGAACCACCAGCTTTCTTTTGGTGTGGAAAGAGACATTCTGGTGCAGGAATTGCAGTATTATTTCGACCAGGAACAGGCGCTTGCCATAGAAGAAGAGGAATTTGACGGTAAGAACAGCCGCGACAAGGCTAATTGGATGCTTCGAAGGCTGGAATATTACGGGTGGATCGAGATTGAAACGGATAAAAGCTATGTACAGCGGGCTGGCTTTCAGGAATACGCCGTAAAAATGATCAAGACCCTTCTGGAAATTGAGGAGGGGAAACAGATCGAATATCAGGGGTACATTTACACTATCTACAGCCTGGTGCGCAGCAATACGGATAATCCGGGAATTGTGTTGTTATCCATTCTTGAAAATACGGATATGCTGATTACAGGACTGAAAAATTTAAATTCCGGTATCAAGCATTACATAGATGAACTCACAAAGTACAGGACGCCGGCAGAAATCATGGATGTGCTGTTTAATGATTATATTGAAAATATTGTGGACAAGGCGTATCATCGTCTTCTGACCTCCGATAACGTGTCCAAATTCCGGCCGGAGATTGTGGAACGTCTGGAGAGCAAGAGCCGCAACAAAGCCTATATTGAGAAGGCCGGTGCGGAGCTTGCCGCAATCCGTGAGGTTTCGAAGGAGCAGGCGCAGGAGTTGGTGTATCAGTACATTCATGATATTATCAATGCTTTCCAGAATATGGACGATATTCTGACTGAAATAAACCGTAAAAACACACAATACCAGAAAGCGGCAATCAACCGGGCGAAGTTTTATCTGATTGGCGGCGAGGATGTAAGAGGGCAGCTGAAAGAGATCCTGTCGGAGATAAACGAAAAGATCAATGCAAAGGGCATGGAGTTAGGCGGTATTTACCGCATTTCCTTTCTGGATGAAATGATCCGAATATACAGTTCGGGCGTATTAGACGAAAAATCCCTGTTTGTGCCTATTGAAGGAAAAAAAGAATTTAAGCCTGTGGAACTTCTGAATGAGCTGCCGGATGCAAAGCTGCGGCAGGAAAAATTAAAGAAGATGATGGAAAAGATGGAGCGGGTGCTGAATCCGGAAAAGATAAATCTCTATGTGCTGGACTGCCTGCAGGGAAGAGGACGGATGATGGCGTCGGAATTACCGCTTGCGACCACGGAGGACTTTGTATATCTGATTTATATCCGGCTGTATGGTCAGCGAAAAAACATGAAGTACGCGGTAGAGGCAGGTAAGGATGTTGAGGTAAACGGATACCGGTTCCGGGATTATACGATCCATAAAAAGGAGGAACGAGATGGACTTTTTAGAGGGAATGCTGCAAAAGGATAAGGACGAGTTTGTGCGGATCTGCAACAGGCTCCTTGGAAGCTGTTTCGTATGTAAACGCAATGAGACGTCCAGACGGGATTATTATTTCATTACCCAGCACAGGGAAAAGTTTTCGCAGTACCTGTCAGTGCTTGGCTACCGGCTGGAAATCAATGAAGAGTATGGCGTGGTGCAGCTTACCAATCCCCAGAATTATAACCGCTACAATATGAAGCTCTTTGAATCCATCATCCTGTTGATTCTGCGGATTCTGTATGATGAGAAAAAGCGGGAACTGTCAGTCAGCGATGAAGTCATCATCAATATGGGTGACATTCATGAAAAATTTTTAACCCTCAAAATCCGGGATAAAATGATGGATAAGACGACTCTGAGGAATGCCATCAGCACCATGCGAAGGTTCCAACTGGTGGAGGTTTTGGACAAAGAGCTGTCAAACCAGGATTCCCGGCTGATTATCTACGACTCCATACTGATGGCAGTGCGGGTGGAAGACATCAGGCAGGCATATGAAAAGCTGGAAAATTACAAAAAGGGCGGAAAAATAAATGAAGAAACTGACGAGAGTGAAGCTGATTAACTGGCACAGGTTTACCAATGCGATGATAGAACTTGAAAATTCCGTTCTGATTTCGGGGGAAAACGGTGCGGGTAAATCCACGCTGTTGGATGCGATACAGTTCGTGGTAACCTGCTCTGCCAACTATTTCAATAAAGCGGCCCATGAGAACGGCAAGCGGAAGCTGACGGGATATATCCGCTGTAAGACCGGGCGGGAAAACAGGCCCTATGAGAGGACAGGGGAGATCAGCGCCCATGTGGCCCTGGAGTTTTACGAGGAGAAACGGCAGAAATATTTTATTGTGGGAGCGGTAGTCGATTCCGCTTCGGAGGGGCAGGAGAAGACAGTCCGGTATCTGATGGATGGAGAGCGACTTCAGGAGGATATGTTTTTTCAGGGAAAGATCCCGAAATCCATTTCCCAATTCCGGACAAGTAACGGAAAGAAAATCAAGACCTGGTGTACCACGGAAAAAGACGCCAGGCAAATGATCAAGAACCGTTTCGGCAGGCTGGAAGATAAATTTTTCAAGCTGATTCCCAAGGCCATGGCATTCCGCCCAATCGACGACATTAAGGATTTTGTGTATTCCTATGTGCTGGACGAAAAGGAAGTCAATGTGGATATTCTGCGGGAAAACGTAAGAACCTACCAGGAGCTGCAGCACACGCTGGATAAGATTAAGCTGCGGATGGGCAGACTGGAAAAGATTGAAGGATTCCACAGGCAAGTGGAGGACGGCCTCCACAAGGACAGGATGTATGAGTATTTCCTTGACCGGATCGAGGCGGATATTCTGACAGAGGAAATCAGGCGGCTGGAGGATGAGATTGTCCATGACAGCCACAGGCTGGAAAACTGGAACGAGGAAATCGGGGCCGCCGCAAAGGAGAAAGAACAGCGTCAGGCCATCAGGGACAACCTCTTTGCGGAGCTCGCCGGCGATAAGGATTTTATTGCAAGGGACGAGCAGGAAAAAAGATTACGGATGCTGGAGGACAAACAGGAAGGCCTGCGGCAGGAACGGCTGCGGCTGATGGAGAGCGTTGATCAGGCGAAGGCCCAGGCCAACCGGCTTTTGAAGGTGCCGGATGCGGATCCGTGTATCAAAGCCTACTGCGGGCGGTTGGAGGAATTAAAAAAGGCAGCGGATTTGGGCGGATTTAAAGATACCTTGCAGAAGGTCATTGCCTATAAAAATCAAATGAGCGACAGGGTTTATAAAAGATGTGCAGAGCTGGACGTGATGATCAGAGATTTATCCGGTCAAAAGAAGGAATGGGATTTAAAGATAGAGAACCTGATGAAAAAGAAGCTCTCTTACCCGGAGGAGGTTACACGCACGGCCCAGGCCATACGGGAAGAATTTGTCCGGATTGGCCGGACGCCGGAGCCCAGGATTCTTTGCGAGACGCTGGAAATTACGGACGAGACATGGCGGAATGCGGTGGAGGGCTATTTAAATACACAGAGATTTTACATTCTGGTGGAGCCGGACAATTTTGATATTGCGCTGGGAACCTATGACAGATTGCGGAAGGAAAAAAAGACCTACGGTGTGGGGCTGATCAATACGCAGAATCTGGAAA
This sequence comes from uncultured Lachnospiraceae bacterium, assembly GCA_910579425.1. Classification (GTDB taxonomy): domain Bacteria; phylum Bacillota; class Clostridia; order Lachnospirales; family Lachnospiraceae; genus Suilimivivens. The sequence goes on from CAJTVL010000010.1 coordinate 58,512, forward strand.
AATATGACACGCCGCCCGAAGGGTCTCTGGCACAGGTGGTCACTTCCGGAAACAAATACGCAAAACGTTATATCAATATGGTTCTGGGAAAGGTCATGATGTGTGACCATTACAGCCATTTAAAGAAGTATAAAACCGCAATCACAAAAGAATGTATGCGCTATCAGAATCATGTGGCAAGTGCCATCAGGCCCTCTGTTTTCGAGATCCCTTATATAGGAAAGAACGCCGTCCGGGTACAGCTCGAGCAGGCGAAAATTAAGAGCAGGGAAATTGAAGACCAGTTAAAGGAAAAAAAGAGGATTTTGGAGAATCTGGAAGAACTGCTGGGCCCTCTTTCAACGGAAACGGATACAGACATCAAATATCGTGTGGATGTGCTGACAGAATGGAAGAATGTATTGCAGGAGATCAGGAACTGCAAGGACAATATTGCAACCCTGGAAAAAAATTCCGGAATGATTCTCAAAAAGATTCAGCTCTCGGAGCTGGAAAAGATTATTAAGGAAATAGAGGGACAGATTTCCGGTTGTAACCGCAGGGTGGGGCAGACACAGCAGAAGATAGAGAATACGAAAGGAATCCTTGCACAGAAACAGGCCGCCCTGGTGGAGCAGCAGGCTCTGTGCATGGAGGACAGCGTCAGATATGAAAACGATATTGTCCTCTGGAATCATGATTATGAGAAGCAGTTAAAGGATAAGAGCTGCGAGCAGTTTAAGGATAACTTTGTGCGCAGGAGAAAAGCGAATCAGACCACCATCGCCAAGTGTACGGAGTCCATGACAAACAGCATGGTGGAATACAAAACAGCCCATGATTTCGGCGGGGCGGCTACGCTGGAGGGCTATGGGGAGTTCGAGGCGGAATACAGCAAGCTGAAAAACTCGGAGCTGCTCAGCTATGAGGAAAAGGTGGAAAACGCGAGACTCTCCGCCGAGGAAGAGTTCAGGGAGCAGTTCCTTGCCAAGCTTCAGGAGAATATGAAAAATGCCCAGACCGAATTTAAGGAGCTGAACAGGGCACTTAAGGACATTCATTTCAGCAATGAAAAATATGAATTTCTTTTTATGCCCAGCAAAAGATACCGCCACTATTATGAGATGATCATGGATGATTTTAACGCCATACAGGGAGAGTCTATTTTCAGTGGCTTGTTCCATGAAAGCCACAGGGAAGTGATCGACGAACTCTTTGAACGTCTGGCGCTGGACAATGAAAACAGCGCCAGAGCCCTGGATGAATTTACGGATTACAGAACCTATATGGACTATGACATCCGTATCCTTCACAGTGACGACAGCTATTCTCTGTATTCCAAGGTGTGCGAGGAAAAGAGCGGCGGAGAAACCCAGACGCCTTTCTATGTGACGGTTGCCGCTTCTTTTGTCCAACTGTACCGAAACGGCATTGGCGGCGAAGCCGTAGGCCTGGTCATGTTTGACGAGGCTTTTAACAACATGGATGATGAGAGAATCGGCGGAGTGCTGGAATTTTTGCGAAGGCTTCCCCTTCAGATACTGATCGCCGCGCCGCCGGATAAGATCCAGTACATCAGCCCTTTTGTGGAAGAAACACTTTTGATTATGACGGATGAAAAAGTGAGCTTTGCGGAGAGATATTACAATGGCGCAGTATGACAGGTATGTGATCGGGAAGCTTTTGGACACCTATGAGTCCAGCCTGCTTTCCACGGGAGAAAACAGAAGAAATATTCATATAGAATTCCGGTTTACGAAGAAAGGGGTACCGGCTTACTTTGACGAGAGCTCCGGGGAGTATGAAAAGATTCACCTGTTCATGGAAGATCTCGAAGAGAAGCAATTGCTCCGGATCTGCTGGAAGGATCAGCGCAAAGGGCATATTATCACGAAAGTACGGCTGAATATGGACAGGCTGAAGGAGGCATATGCTTATGTAAGCCGCACACCCAGAAATGATATGGCGGCCGGACACAGGCGGCTTTTGGAAGAATGTATCAGACAAAACCCGGCTCCGGTCTGCCGGGCCTTTGCCGTGTATTTGCTGGGGCGGCTGGGGGAACATAAATCCGTGAAGGAATTTGTGGATTTGAATGATATAGCTTCCACAAAACAATTGCTCTCTGCCATACAGGCGGTTGAGGAGAATAAGGAACAGTTGTATCTCAGGGAGTTTTCCATTCGCTGTTTCCAGGACTCCAAGGCATTTGAAAAGATTTCAGGCAGGGTTGCGCACGTATTCAGACAGTTTAAGGAAAACTGTGAGGGAGCAGAGTGGGACGAAATTCTGGCAGAATACGGGATTTATCATACGCCCAATTATGTCTATTTAAAGGGAAACATAACGCTTCTTCTGGGAGAAGAAAAAATAGATTTGTCAGTATTAAGGCAAGGAATGGGACTTTCCGGGGAGGACATTGCCGGGATACGGTTTTACAGTGTGGCAGGGGTGAAAAAGGTGATTACCGTCGAGAATCTTACCACTTATTTTCGCTGGCAGGAGGAAAACGCCCTGTTGCTTTATCTGGGCGGTTACCACAATGGGATCCGCCGCGCCCTGCTTAAGGAAATCTATTTAAGATGTCCGGACGCCGATTACTATCATTTCGGCGACATTGACGCGGGCGGTTTTGAAATTTACCGTGATTTGCGGGAAAAGACGGGAATTCCATTTCAGCCCTATCAGATGGATTTGGAAACGCTGAAAACCTATGAGAGTTATGGCAGGCGGCTGACGGAAAATGACCGGAAACGGCTGCAGGGCATTCAGGAGAGAGGGGAGTTTAAGGAACTGATCGGTTATATGCTGGAACATGATGTGAAGCTGGAGCAGGAGTGTATCAGGTTAAATGGCGAGATTAAGCCCGCAGAAATTCATGAAGTGTCAGAAAATTGATAGACTTTGTTATTCGGTTATGTTATATTGAAACAAGGATACCGCAATCCTATTGGTTCCAGACGGTTTCACAGCGATGCGAGAGTATATTCATAATCAGGAGGTGATTTTCATGCCTGGTATGTCAGATATTATAAGAGATTCTGTAGTTGATTTTTCAAGATTGCAAGATTGGATGATTTCAGCGAAAAAAAATAAGGATCATGAAACATACGAATTGATGTATAAGCGGTATATCGAATTAAAAGTTATTTTATCAACGGCAGGCGTTAATCTTGCAGAACTGGATAAGATCAAAGAGTAGAATGAATGATTTTTTAGAGGAGCGTGGCTTTTATCACGCTCCTGCTTTTGTATGAGGTGCAATGTAAAAAAACGAAAAACCCCCAAAACCGCGCCTTGGCAGTTTTGAGGGCTTTTTTAGGGGAGGATATATCCACCCCAAGGGGAGGATAAGTATTTCTTTTATCATAGGTACCAGCGGTTCCCTGTCGGGAACCGCCTGATCAAAGGAGGGGGTTCCATTGACTATTAGTATTATTACCCATCAAATCCCTGTTATACATTCCGGATAAAAAAAATTTACTTTTTTTTCAATATAAGGTATACTGAGGGCAGAGTCTACAGCCACCGCCCCGGAAATAACGGGTGTCGGATACCTGAAAATAGATGCCGGACAGCGGAGCGGGAGAGCGGCTGTGATACAATATCTGGAACGACAGGGAGGAAAGACAAATGGAACTGCTAAAAAAATGGCGTGAAACGGCCTACTCACAGACAGCCAATAAAGGAGATCTGCAAAGGCTCTGGGACGATTATTTCCAAAAGGAAAAAGAAATTTACGCACAGCTTTTGACGAATCCGGATGAAGAGGTGAAGGGCACGGTCAGAGAGCTGGCAGAAAAATACGATGTGGATATTATGACTATGACAGGCTTTCTGGACGGCATCAATGACAGCCTGAAGGAAGCCAATCCCATTGAGGAGATGGAAGAGGATACCCAGGTAAGTCTTGTCTTTGAAAAGGAGCTTCTGTATAAAAATATGGTGGCGGCCGGGGCGGACTGGCTTTACGAGCTGCCAGAGTGGGAACCTATATTTGATGAGGACAAGCGCAAGGCGCTCTACAGGGAGCAGAAATCCTCCACCACCATCGTGAAACCGGACAAGGTATATCCCAACGATCCCTGTCCCTGCGGAAGCGGCAAGAAATACAAAAAGTGCTGTGGAAAGAAAGGCTGATGGAGAGCCGGGTAGAGCAGGCCGTTGCCACCTTTGAGTCAGGCTATACCTGCGCCCAGTCGGTGTTTGTCACTTATGCGGATTTGTTTGGTATGGACAGGCAGAGCGCCCTGAAACTGGCAAGCCCTATGGGCGGCGGCGTAGGCAGGATGCGGGAAATCTGCGGCGTGGTTTCCGCCATGGCGCTTTTGGCGGGCTTAAAGGAAGGAAATACGGATCCTGAAAATGAGGAAGGCAAGGAGAGAATTTATCTTCTTGTGAGAGAGATGGCGGATCAGTTTAAGGAGAAAAACAATTCCATTATCTGCCGGGAGCTGCTTGGAATTGAAGGAAGAGAGGAGAGCGCCAAGCCCTCTGCGAGAACCAAGGAGTACTATGCTTCCAGGCCCTGCAGCAGGCTGGTAGCAGAGGCCTCCAGGATTATCGAGGAAAAGCTTTTGTAATTGGGGAAATGCTTCTGTGACAGGGAGGCATTTCTTTTCAGCTTACAGGAAAGAAAGATTATGACCATCAAAGAACAGGTACTATTATTACTGGAAAACCACCGGGAAGAATTCTTTTCCGGGGAGGAAATTGCGGGAATGCTTTCCGTGTCCCGGGCAGGGGTGTGGAAGGCGGTAAAGACGCTCCAAAAGGAAGGGTATGCCATAGAGGCGGTGAATAACAGAGGCTATGTGCTGCGAAAAGCGCCGGACGTGCTCTCGGCGGCTTTTATCGGACAGGAGCTTGCAAAGAACGGGATCTCCCTGCATATCCAGGTGGAAAAGCAGGTGGACTCCACCAACAATGTGCTCAAGCAATATGCCGCCGAGGGAGAGAAGCGGGATATGGTATTGCTTGCGGAAAGGCAGAGCGCAGGAAGAGGCCGCAGGGGCCGCAGCTTTTACTCGCCGGAGGGCACCGGGCTTTATATGAGCCTGCTTCTTCACCCCCAGGCTCCGCCCCAGGAGGCGGCCATGCTGACCACCCTGACTGCCGCGGCGGCTGCCAGAGCCGTGGAGGCGGTATCGGGGGAGGAATCGGAGATCAAATGGGTGAACGACGTCCGGATGCGGGGCAAAAAGATTTCGGGTATTTTGACGGAAGGTTCCTCCTCTTTGGAGGAAGGAAGGCTGGAATATGTGGTGGTTGGGATTGGGATCAATGTCTATGAGCCACAGGAAGGGTTTCCAAAAGAGGTAAGGGAGGTGGCGGGAGCGGTTTTTGCCAGCCCCGCGCCAAAAGAAAATATGCGCAACCGCTTAGCGGCGGAATTTCTCAAAAATTTCATGGAATATTACAGGACCTTTCCCTCCCGCGATTATCTGGAGGAATACCGCAGGCGCTGCTTTGTGATCGGGAAACGCGTCCGCATCCTGATTCCTGGCGGCAGGCAAGACCAAACCGGCTGCCAAAGCCGGAATAAGGAGCCGGGGCCGGAGCGGGAGTATGCCCTTGTGCTGGGGATTGACGACGACTGCCATTTGAAGGTACAATATGATGACGGAGCCGTGGAGTATCTTTCCAGCGGGGAGATCAGCATCAGGCCGGAGTAGAACTACAGAATAGAAATTACGAAAGAAAGGGATGCTGCAGCCTGCAGACATCCCTTTCTTTTCAGTGCGCCCGGCGCGCACATGCTTTTATTCAATGTTATTCCTGGTAATATTATGTAACCATTTACCGCTCCGGTACCGGCCGATGACCCAGGGCCATTTCACAAACTCGTCGGTACACAGAAGGAAATACACCCACATGACGGGAAGCCGCAGCACGAAAGCGGTCAAAAAGCCTAATGGCACGGCATAGACCCACATGTCGATCACGTCGCAGACAAAGCCGAAGCGGGTATCCCCTCCCGCCCGGAACACACCGGCGATGAGGGTGGTGTTGACCGCAGCGCCCATGACATAATAGGTGTTGATCAGAAGCATATATTTCAGATAGTGCATGGCAGTCTCGGTGAGGACGGCATATTTCAGGATAAAGGGGGTTGCGGCAAGGATGATCAGGCCTCCGATGGCGCCGCTTATAACGGTGAGCCGAAGGAGCTTGCGCGCGCCTTCCCTGGCGGCTTCCAGCCGGTTTTCCCCCATGATATTTCCAAGCAAAATTCCGCCTGCGTTGGCAAGGCCGAAGGCTAAGACAGTGCCGAAGTTGCGGGCTACCACCACAAAGGAATTGGCGGCCACAGCGTCGGAGCCCAGATGGCCGATGATCACGGAGTACATGGAAAAGGCCACGCCCCAGGCTACGTCATTGCCGAGAGCCGGGAGGGAGAGTTTGAGGAAATCCGTAAAGAGGACTTTATTTCTGTAAAAAAGCATGGACAGCCGAAGTTTCACACCCTTACTGAGGGCAGATACCGCAAAACAGCAGACCAGCTCGATTACCCGGGAGATGGAGGTGGCAAGCGCCACGCCCGGAGCCCCCATTTGGGGTGCGCCGAAAAGGCCGAAAATGAATACCGCATTCAGAAGGATATTCAGGGTAAAGGCCAAGGTGTTTAACGCCGTGCTGATCACCACTCTTCCCACGCTGCGCAGTACTGCAAGATAAACCTCGGTGATTCCCCAGCACAGATAGCTGACGCTCACAAGGCGCAGGTAAGAGCTGCCGATGGTGACCAGCTCGGGATCGTTGGTGAAAAGCTTCATCATCAGCTCCGGGGCAAGGAGGGCGAAAGCCGCAAAAGCCACAGAGATCAGCATGGAAAAGCGCAGGGCGATTCCCTCCACGATCTCAATGGCCCGCATATCCTTCTTGCCGAAGTATTGGGCACACAAAATGGTAGCCCCGGTTCCCAGGCCATAGTAGACCATAAAAAGGACGCTGGCGTACTGGGAGGCCAGGGAAACGGCGGAGATGGAGGACTGGCCTACATAATTGAGCATGACCACATCCGCGGAGCTCACCGCCGCGCTGAGAAGATTTTGCAGCACAATAGGCAGCAAAAGCTTAAAAATCTGAGAGTAAAATTCGTCATTTTTCCATTTTCTTATCATAACAGTTTCCCCCGTGGGTCTTCTTTGGTATTCACCGCGAAACGCTATCATTCTATCACAGGCTGCAAACAAAGTCACGGGATATTTTGTAGGGTTTGCTCAGTTTTATTCCCTTCACGGCAGTCAGATCAAAAGAAAGCATGGCATTTTGATGCAAACTGCACCCAATAAAGCGTCAGATAAAATATAGAAATTAAAGGTCGGATAAGGTATAATTAAAGAAGAATTTGCAGGGATTTTTCATAAAACATTATAAAGAATGAAGGAGAAAACAGTACATGGCAATTGAAGTGGGAATGAAGGGAAGGCTGTTTCATCTGCACACCAAGGACAGCACCTATCAAATGGTTGCGGATGAGCATGGCGTGCTGCTTCACACATATTATGGAAAGAGAATCGATGGAGAAAATCTGGAGGATTTAATTTTCCAGGCGGACGTGGGATTTTCGGGCAATCCGCCGGAGGCGGGGGGAGATCGGAAATATTCCCTGGACTGCCTGCCCCAGGAGCTGCCCTCGGATGGAGTGGGGGATTATAGGGAGAGTTGTATCGCGCTGGTGCATGGGGATGGAAGCATGGCGGCGGATTTCCGTTTTGAGGGCTACGAGATTCTTCCCGGCTCTTATAGGGTTAAGGGGATGCCCGCCCTTTATGATACGGAGAAGGAAAAAGGGGAGACTCTGGCAATCACCATGCGGGAGAAAGCCTCCCGGATAGCGGTGCGCCTGCTTTACGGAGTGTTTGAAAAGGAAAATGTGATTACCAGGGCGCTGGTGGTGGAAAATCAGGGAGAGGATGAGATCCGTCTGGAAAAATGCCTGTCCTGCTGCCTGGATTTTCAGTTCGGAGAATACGATATGATTGCCTTTGCGGGCAGACATGCCATGGAGCGGGAGTCAGAGCGCACCCGGGTGCGCCGAATGAAGCTGGAGATCGGAAGCCGGCGCGGCAGCTCCAGCCATCAGTATAACCCGGCGGTGATCCTTTGTGCTCCCCAGGCTACGGAGGATTTCGGGGATTGTTATGGGATGTGTCTGGTCTACAGCAGCAATTTTACCGCCTGTGCCCAGGCGGATCAGAGGGGCCAGACGAGAGCCCTGATAGGAATTTCACCGGAGCATTTTTCTTTCCGCCTGAAGAAGGGGGAAACCTTTGAAGCACCCCAGGTGATATTAAGCTATTCCGACGCAGGCTTTTCCAAGCTCTCCCATCAATATCACAAGATATTAAGGGAGCATATGTGCCGGGGAAAATACCAGTTTGAGCAGCGTCCGGTGCTGGTGAACAATTGGGAAGCCACCTATTTTGACTTCAATGAGGAAAAACTCATCGCCCTTGCAAAGCAGGCGGCAAAGCTGGGGATTGAAATGCTGGTTTTGGACGACGGGTGGTTTGGCAAGCGGGAGGACGACAACAGCGGCCTGGGAGACTGGTTTGTTAATGAGAAAAAGCTGGGAGGGAGCCTTAAGGAACTGGGAGAAGAGATTCACCGCCTGGGTATGAAGTTCGGCCTGTGGTTTGAGCCGGAGATGGTCTCCGAAGACAGCGACCTTTACCGGGCTCATCCGGATTGGGCCTTTGCCATACCGGGCAGGCAGCCCACTCGAAGCAGGAACCAGCTTGTATTGGATATGGCCCGGGAGGATGTGCGGGAATATCTGCTGAAGAATATTACGGATATTTTGGAACATGCCCCCATAGATTATGTAAAGTGGGATGTGAACAGGAGCGTTTGCGACATTTACAGCCATGTGTACGAGGGAAGCAGAAACGGGGAGATCTATCACCGCTTTATCCTGGGAGTGTACGAGCTTCTGGAAAAGCTTCTGGAAAGATTCCCGGATCTTCTGATCGAGGGCTGCAGCGGAGGCGGCGGGCGGTTTGATGCGGCCATGCTGTATTATTCCCCTCAGATCTGGTGCAGCGACAACACGGATGCGGTGAACCGTCTGAGCATTCAGTACGGAACCTCCTTCTTCTATCCGGTGAGCAGTATGGGGGCCCATGTGTCCGCAGTGCCCAACCACCAGACCGGCAGGATAACGCCCTTCCGGACAAGGGGCCACGTGGCACTCTCCGGCAGCTTTGGCTATGAGCTGGATTTAAATAAGTTGACAGAGGAAGAGAAGGAGCTGGTAAAAGAGCAGATCGCAGAGTTTCACAAATACTATTCCCTTACGCATGAGGGAACCTACTACCGGCTGACCACTCCAAGGGAACGCTTCTTCGCATGGCAGTTTGTGGACGAGGAGAAAGACCACGCTTTGCAGACCCTGGTTATGACCTCGGCGGAGGGAAATCCCCTTCCCGTACACACGAAGGTGAAGGGACTTGACCCGGATAAAAATTACCGCTGCCTGTATAACGGCCATGTCCACAGCGGCAGGACATGGATGAACGGCGGCCTTACCTTAAGCGAGATACCGGGCGAGTATGAGAGCGTTTTGATTGAGTGGGAAGCAATCTGAAAAGTAATAGCCGAAAATAAACGAAAACAGGAGGAAAAAATGGCAGCGCAGACAGGAAAATTTGCTCAGCGGCTTTCCGGCCATGAGCAGGAATTAAAAGAGAAATATATGGAGTTGTATCATGACGAGAAAAGCTATGAGGAGCTTCTCTCATCCATGAAGAATTTTTATGACAAGCGTTCTAAGGAGCTGAAAGCCCTGGACGAAAAGCGTGAGGCGGCCCCTGACTGGTTTAAGGGCAGCCACATGCTGGGCATGACCATGTATACCAGACTCTTCGCGGGCGGGCTTAAGGGGCTGATCTCCCATCTGGACTATCTTTCGGAGCAGGGAATCACTTACCTGCATCTGATGCCCCTCTTAAAAATGCCCCATCCCTTCAATGACGGCGGTTATGCGGTGGAGGATTTCCGTATGGTGGATCCCCAGATAGGGACAAACCGGGATTTACAGGCTCTCACCAAGGCTCTCCGGGAAAGAGGCATCAGCCTGTGCCTGGACATGGTCATGAATCATACGGCGGACACCCACGAGTGGGCCATGCGGGCCAAGGCCGGGGAGCAGGAGTACATAGACCGGTATCAGTGCTATGATACCTACGATATTCCGGCAGAATTTGAAAAGACCATGCCCCAGGTATTTCCGGCCACGGCGCCCGGCAATTTTATCTGGTGCGAGGAGATGAAAAAGCATGTGCTGAGCACCTTCTACCCCTATCAGTGGGATTTGAACTACAGAAATCCGGTGGTCTTTAATGAGATGGCGGCCAATATGCTGTTCCTGGCAAACCTGGGTGTGGAGGTGCTGCGTATCGACGCGGTGCCATACATTTGGAAAGAGCTGGGAACCATCTGCCGCAACCTGCCCCAGGTCCATACCATTGTGCGCATGGTGCGTATGATTCTGGAAGTGGTGTGCCCGGCAGTGATTCTGAAAGGAGAAGTGGTTATGGCTCCCAGGGAGCTGCCGCCTTACTTCGGCACTCCCGAGAAGCCGGAATGCCACATGCTCTACGGCGCTTCCACCATGGTAAATCTCTGGGGAGCCCTTGCCACAAGGGACACACGGCTGCTCAAGCATCTGATGGATGAGATTCACTCTCTGCCGGAAAACTGCTATTTTGTCAATTACCTGCGCTGCCATGACGATATTGGCTGGGGGCTGGATGAGGACTATGAGAAGGCGTTGATGATTGACCCTCTCTCCCACAAGGAATATCTTTACCATTTCTTTGAAGGGGTGCTCCCCGGGAGCTTTGCAAGAGGAGAGCTTTATAATTACGACCCGGTATCGAAGGATGCCAGAAGCTGCGGTACTACCGCCAGTCTCTGCGGGGTGGAGAAAGGCGGCTTTGAGGGCGACAGGGCCCAGGTAGCCATGGGGATCCAGAGGGTTCTTCTGATGCACGCTGCCTGTATGAGCCTGGAGGGCTTTTTGATGCTTTCCTCCGGAGACGAGATCGGGCAGGTGAACGATTACAGCTACAAAGAAAATCCTGATCTTGCAGCGGACAGCCGCTACCTTCACAGAAGCGTCTTTAACTGGAAAAACGCAGAGAGGAGAGCCGAAGAGGGAACGGTACAGTACGGAGTCTGGGAAGGCCTTAAGAGATTGGAGAAGCTGCGCAGGGAAAATCCCTGCTTTGGCAGCAATGCCTATGTGACCACCTGGGATACGGGATGTATGCCGGTATTTGCTATCCGCCGCACCCTGGGAGACCAGGAGCTGGTGTGCCTGGCCAATTTCTCCGAGTGGGAGCAGTGGAGCTGTCTGCCCACCCTCTTCGGGGAGTATGAGGATATCTTTACGGGTGAGCCGGTGGATCTCCAGCAGGTGCATCTGGGGGCGTACCAGTATCGTTGGTGTGTGAGAAAGTAAAAAACGGACTCTTTTTTTCGGAGATAAGGATGTCAGGCCCTGCCCGGCACATCCTTATCTCTTTTTTGGTGTGCCCGGAGGGCATATGTCTTTGACAGGAAGAGGATGCACAGCCCTGCCAGCACCACCTGCACGGCCGGAATGGTATACCACACCCCGTCCAGGCCAAGGAAAGCGGGCAGCAGGTAAATAAAAAGCAAGGTCAGAAGGATTTCCCCATAGACCAGAATGCTGGATTTTCCTACCCGGTGGGTGGCGTACAGATAGGAGACCGCAGGCTTTGTGAGGCCATAAAGGGCCATCACCAGGGCGAAGGCAGGGGCGGCGTGGACAATATAGGCCGCTGCCTCCGGGGAGGTGCCGTAAAAGGCGGGCAGCAGGTTCCTGGCCAGAAAGAAAAGGAGTGCGCCCAGAATGCCGAAACCGATGCCCAGGGAAAAGGTCCAGCGGGAATAGGCTTTCAGGGCTTTGGTATCGTTTTTCCCCTCGCTTAGGGAGAGCAGGGGCTGGCTTCCGTCCCCGATGCCCTGAACCAGAAGCTCCATAAAAGAGATAATATAGGCCAGCACCGCATAGGCGCTGACAGCTTCCTCACCGCCCCAGGCAAGAGCCTGCAGATTCATGAAAATAATGGTGACCGAGGGCAGATAGGTGAGGCCAAAGGGGGAGGCCGCCACCCGCAGGATGGAAAGGACGAGCCTTTTGTCCGGCCTCATGGCAGAGAGGGGGATGCGGTTTTTCTTCCTTATATAAAAAGCAACACAAAAAACCAGCGTCATGATCTGACCCAGGGCAGTGGCCAGGGCCGCCCCCATCATACCCAGCCGGAGGATGATCACAAAGTAATAATCCAGTATGATATTAAAAATACAGCCCAGCCCCATGGAACACATGGAATAAAAGGAAGCGCCGTGATTGCGCATAAGGGGCACCATGCCGGTGGCAAAGACCTGGATGATGCCGCCCAGCAGGATAAATTTCAGGTAGATTTCCGCAAGAGGAAGAAGCTCTCCCTTTGCCCCCAGCAGCATAAGCAGGGGGCGACCGGCCAGGGCCAGAAGCAGAACCAGTAAAAGGGAGCTGACAAGAAGCAGAAAGAAAGCATTCCCCTCTGCCAGCAGGGCTTTTTTTTCATTTCCGGCCCCTCTGCTTAAGGACACAATCACAGCCGCCCCCATGCCGATACCGGTGCCAAGGGAGATGATCAGGGCAACCAGAGGCCATGCAATGTTGATGGCGGCAAGCCCCGGATCCCCCATGGCCCGTCCCACAAAAATTCCGTCCACAATGGAATAAATTCCTGTGAGCAAAAAGGAAAGCATGGAAGGCAGGATATATTTCAGATAATTCTTTTTCATTTTCAAAAACTCCTATTATGAATCGTATAATGCCACCATTCTATCATATTGTTTACTTTTTGTATATGAAAACGCCCTTTTGCAGATATACTTTCCAGGTTTGATTTGTTAAAATAGATTTAACTTATTATTGAAAGAAAAGGAGCGAGGAAGAAAGACCATGGACAACAGACAAAGAGAGTGTTTTGAGAAAGCATACGACACGGCGGCGGAGCTGATTCTGAAGGCGACGGATGAATTTACGGAGATGTTTCCCGGTTCAGCCAGTGTCAATAATTTTTATCAGCCAGTGAAAATGACGGACTGGACCGAAGGCTTCTGGACAGGAGAGGTTTGGCTTGCTTATGAGAAAACCGGAAATGAGAAGCTGAAAAAGACGGCGGAGACAGAGGTTGAGAACTTTATGCGCAGAATTACGGATAGAATCGTGGTGGATCACCATGACATGGGATTCCTCTTCAGTCCTTCCTGCGTGGCGGCTTATAAGCTCACCGGAAACGAAACCGGCAAGGAGGCGGCTTTGATGGCGGCGGATAACCTGCTTGGCAGATTCCAGGAAAAGGGACAGTTTGTACAGGCCTGGGGAGAGCTGGGAGCGGAGGACAATTACCGTCTGATCATCGACTGCTTGCTGAATATGCCCCTTCTTTTCTGGGCAGGAGAGGTGACGGGAGATCCCAAGTATGCCGAGAAAGCCCAGGCTCATATCAAGACGGCCATGAAATGCATTATCAGGGAGGACAATTCTACCTATCACACCTATTTCTTTGACAAAAACACAGGAGAGCCTCTCCGCGGCGTGACCCATCAGGGGTACCGGGACGGTTCCGCCTGGGCAAGAGGCCAGGCCTGGGGCGTTTACGGCTCCGCGCTGGCATACAAATTCCTGCGGGATGAGGAATATGTGGATATTTTCTGCAGGCTTACCGATTATTTCCTGGAGCATCTGCCGGAAAACAAGATTCCCTATTGGGATTTTGATTTCACCGACGGAAGCGACGAGCCCAGAGATTCCTCTGCGGCGGCCATTGCGGTCTGCGGCATGCTGGAGATGAGCAAATATCTGCCCGAGGAAAAAGCGCAGTATTATACCCAAAAGGCAGAGGAACTTACGGAAGCGCTGATCAGGGAATGCGCGGTGACAGACCCTGCGGTTTCCAACGGCCTTCTTTTACATGGAACTTATGCAAAGGGATCGCCCTATAATACCTGCAAGGATAACGGTGTAGATGAGTGCGTGGCCTGGGGAGACTACTTCTATATGGAAGCGCTGACCCGGCTGATGAAAGACTGGGAACCGTATTGGTATTAATTATGAAAAACAATATTTTTATTGAGGGCCTGCCCGGCTATGGGAAAAGCACGCTGCTGAACCGGCTGGCCCGTACATGGCCGGAATACCAGGTTTACCGGGAGGGGGATTTATCCCCCGCAGAACTTGCCTGGTGCAGCTATCTGACCGGGGAAGACTGGGAGGAGATGCTGCGCAAATATCCTGCAATCCAAGAGGAAATCCGGGAAAAGACGAAGGTGGAGGACGGGCGGTATATTGTGGCTTATACCCGGATTCTGGCGGAGGATAGGGCTTTTTATCAGGATATGGAGCAGCATGAGATCTATAACGGAAGAGTAGATTTTGAGACCTTTCAGGAGATCATTATGAAAAGGTACCGGGGCCTCTGCGGGCGGGGAAATCTTTTCGAGTGTTCCTTTTTCCAGAATTCCATTGAGAGTATGATGCTGTTTTATGAGATGGGGGAGGATGACATCCTTGTTTTTTATGAGGAAGCATACGGGATTTTGAGGGAGAAGGGCTTTAAGCTGATCTATCTGGATTCCGACAGGATTCGCGAAAATCTGCTTCATATTAAGAGGGAACGCAGCGATGAAAACGGAAATGAAATGTGGTTCCCCCTGATGCTGAATTTCCTGAAGGAGTCTCCCTATGGAAAAGCCCATGGCTATCAGGACATGGAAGATGTGATAGCACACTTTGAGAGAAGGCGGAGACTGGAGCTTAGGATCCTGCGAGAGATCATCAGGAAGGATGGCTTGATTTTGGAAGCAAAGGGCTTTGCCACGGACACAGTGCCGGATTGTTGCCTGCATATCAGATAACGGACAGCCGGTAGGAGAGTATGGTGCGGGAATGGCAGCCTTATATGAAATCATTTAAATTCGGGAAGCTCAGTAAAGATAACTGTCCCTCCGTCTGCAACGCCAACATAGAGAGCATCTGTCCTATGTCCGGTTTCCAGATAATGTGCTATGACAAATTTGGCAGTATAGGGCATCTCCAATGCAGGCAGCTCAGAGTATTCAAACCATTTGCAGATTCCTTCCTTGGAGGTAATCGGCTTGTCGGCATCTTTTGCCAGCTTGGCAAAGAAGTAGTAGTTCTGCCGGATTTCTCCTCTGGTTCTGCGCAGTGTGATATAGCGCAGAGCCAGATTTTCAAGGGCAGTTTCGTTTATGCCCAGTTCCTCTTTTAATTCCCGCAACACGCAGGCTCTGGCGTCATTAAGCTCAAACTCTTCAAAGTGTCCTCCTGCCGAGCCGGTCCACAGGTTATTCACAACCCGCCTGCCCTGGCGGAAGAGCAGAAGCATTTGATTTCCATTTGAAAGATAAATGGAAGTCATATTCCGTAATTTCCCGTCCATTGTCTTTTCCTCTCCTTTTGATTCGCTTTCTTTTCCCATGAGCGTTCGATCTTTTCCTGCGATTTTCGGATTGACCAGGGAAACTGGTATGAGTCCGGCAGGTTTGCCGACAAAGTATTGCATGATGATCTGGTAAACGAGGTGGCGCCCAAATTTGAAGCCTGTGATGGATTGGTGGTTGGAAGCCCCGTCTATTATGCGTCGGCCAATGCGACGCTGGTGGCGTTTCTGACACGCCTGTTTTACAGTACGTCTTTTGACAAGACAATGAAGGTGGGGGCAAGTGTTGTGGTAGCCCGCAGAGCCAGAGAACGAACTTTGTCAGATAAGTGCTTTTATTCCCACGAAGAAATCAGCTCTTTGGCCTTTTTGTATTCTGCTACGGAGATTTCGAGTCCGGCGCAGGCCTGGGGCAGGGTCACATTAAAGTTTTTCATGGCAGACTCTACATTTTGAACCAGAGTTTTGAGTCGTCCCTGCTCTATTCCCTGCAGTATTCCCAATTCCTTCCCGCGCTCCAGGCCGATTTCAAGAATATTCATTTTCACGTCCTCCCATTCTTCCGATTCCTTAACTTCTCTTACAACTTTGTCCAAATCCGGAATTCTTTTATCTTTCACGGAGATTTCCGCATTGTCCAGGTTGGAATTTTTCATATATTGCAGCAGGCTGACGAGTTCTGCCCGCCCCCGTTTGCTGGTCATATTCAGAAAAATTTTGCAGGTGCCGTCATCTAAGGGCAGCTTTGGCACTTCCTGACACCATTCGCGGAAGGTGTACATTGCCAGATCTTTTCCAAAAAGGTCTTCCTGGGTGATAAAGATAATAACCGTTGAGGGCAGATGTCTGTAACGGGTTTTCTTTCCTGATTTTAAAATCGGTGCATCGATCAGACTCTGATAAAATCTGGAACGCCGGCGGAGATTGTCTGCGCCTGCCCTTTTTGGGTGTGGCCTGTTTTGTCTGTAGTCGTCTTTTTTGGCAAATGTTCCTCTCCTTTTCATGGCGTGGCAGAGAGGAAATTCCCGTGCTCCATTCCTCCCTGCGGTTATTTGGTTGTAAGCAGGGAGTTTCCGCAGAGATTGCTCTGCATTTGGCGGGCTGTCCTGGGAAGCAGGACAGGCCTGGCTGACACGGACATATTCGTCCGTGAAGATAGAATGAAGCACACTGATGTGTACCCGGGCCGTAAGGAATCCTCCATCCGGAGATAGAATCTTCCTTGTGGCATTTCACAGAAATCCTTGATTTGTTTTCACTGATTTCATTTTAGCATATTCTGTTTTTGGATGCAACCGTAAACTGAATTTTAATAATCAGGCGGGAAACTATCCGGCATTTCTATTTCAAATCATATCTCAAAAACCTCTGCAGCAAAAACAGGGCTGCCACATTGGGAATTACCATCAGGGCGTTGATCAGGTCGGTGCATTCCCACACCAGATTCAGGGGCAGGACGGCGCCCACATAGATCATCACGATATACGCCACTTTGTAGATAAAAATCCCTTTGTTGCCCGTTACATAGCGGTAAGCCTGTTCTCCCAGGTAGGACCAGCCGATCAGGGTGGTGATGGCAAAAGCCACCAGGCACAGGGATAGAAATACATTTCCCAAAAAAGGCAGATAGGAGAAGGCTGCTTCGGTGAGCCCCGCTTCGTTGACGCTCCGGGCGCTTTCCGGGTGCAGGAGGAGGTTGCTGACAATCACCAGCCCGCTGAGCAGGCACATAACCACGGTATCCCAGAAGACGGCGGTCATGGAGACATAGGCCTGACGGGCGGGATCATCGGTTTGGGATGCGGCGGCCGCGATGGCGGCGGTGCCGATGCCCGCTTCATTGGTAAAGAGCCCCCGGGCAATGCCGTAGCGGGCGGTGAGCATCAGAGAGGAGCCGGCCGCGCCGCCGAGGGCTGCCCGGGGGGCGAGGGCATGGCTGAGAATCAGCCGGATGGCAGGCACCAGGGCTTCCCGGTTGATGACAAGGAGCAGCACACAGCTTGCGGTGTAGAGGATGCCGAGAAAGGGAACGATCTTCATACACACATTTCCGATGGAGCGGATGCCTCCCACGATCACAAGCCCCGCGAGGATTGCGGCGGCAAAGCCCGCCACATGGGGATTTAAGCCAAAGCTTAAGGAGGTGGTCTGGGTAATGGAGTTGGACTGGGTGGTACATCCTACGCCGAAAGCCGCGATGAGGGTCAGGATGCCGTAAAATTTTCCCACGGAAGGCTTATGCAGACCGTTTTGCCACACATACATGGGGCCGCCCTGATAGGCGCCGTCTTTATCCATGCTTCGGAAGCGGACGCTTAGAAAGCACTCCGCGTAGGCGGTGGCCATCCCAAGAATTCCGGTGATCCAGCACCAGAAAACAGCGCCGGGGCCGCCCAGGGCTATGGCGGTGGATACGCCGATGATATTTCCGGTTCCAAGGGTGGCGGCCAATGTGGTGGAGAGAGTGGCAAAGACAGAGAGGTTGGCGCCGTCCTTTTTGCCCGAGGGCGTTACGGAAAGACGGATGGCTTTCAAAATATTTTTCTGCGGAAAGTGGAGTTTCATGGTAAAATAAAGATGCGTACCCATCAGCAGGAATAAAAGAGGGCCGCTCCACAAAAACTGATTGATGGATTGCATAAAGGGAAAAACAGACTGCATAGGCGTACCGACCGTCCTTAATAGAGAGCGGATATTTACTATTAATATAGTAGAGCGGCGGAAAGGTTATGAGTATTTTTCGAAAATTGGGGAGAAGCGATTGAAAAGATGGAAGCTTTGGATGCCGGGAGCAATGATACTGCTTGCGGTTATACTGAATATTCTGGGCAGAGTATGGGAGGGGTTCAGTGATTTTTATGTAAAGCATATTTTTCCGCTGTGGGTGGAGACCTACGGAAGGATTACCGGGATTTTTCCCTTTTCCGTGGGAGAGTGGATGCTGTACCTGGCGGTGGCGCTGGTGCTGCTGCTTGGGATGGGCGGAGTGGTTTACGGCCTTCTGAGGGCGGCGGAGCGAAGCCGCAGAAAAAAAGAAGGCTGCTCTTTGCAGCGCGGTTTCTGGCGGACCGGTCCCGTGGGCGGAAGCTTTGTAAGGCTGTACCAAAGATATGCTTTCTTCTGTTATTGGGTTACGGGGATTTTTTCCCTGGTCATGATGCTGAACTGCTTTCTTCTGTATCAGGTTTCCCCCTTTCCCGAAAGGTTTGGGCTGGGAGAGAGTCCGGATCGGGAATACGGAGCGGAGGAGCTGGGGGAGCTGCGGGATTTTGTGGTGGAGAAGGCCAATGCCCTTTCCCAGGTCTTTGAGCGGGACGAAAGGGGGTATATCTGCTGCGGGGAAGAACGGATCATGGAGATGAAGAAGAGGGCGAGGGAAGAGATGAAGCGGCTGGGACAGGAATATGAGGCCCTTTCCGGATATTATCCAAGGCCCAAGGCGCTGGCAGTTTCGGGCTTTTACAGCCAGCAGTATATCATGGGCTACTACTTTCCCTTTTCCATGGAAGCCAATTACAACAGACAGATGTATGTCACCAATATACCGGTGACCATGTGCCATGAGCTGTCCCACCTAAAAGGGTTTCTCTTGGAGGATGAGGCAAACTTCATCGGCTATCTGGCCTGCATAGATTCGGACGATACGCTTTTTCAGTACAGCGCGTGCCTGAGCGTGATCGGTTATCTGGACCGGGATTTTTTTGGAGCCATCGGAAGAGATGAAGAGGTTTATCTTTCCCATCCACAGATTGATCCGCAGGTTGCGGCGGACAAAATATTTCTCACCGAAGAGGCCTGGGAGCAGGTGGAGGAGAAGGCTGTGATCAGCACGGAGACGGTAAAGAAAGCGGCGGATGCTTTTCTGGACGCCAACCTTACCTTAAACGGCGTGTCCGACGGAGTCGTGAGTTACAGCCGGGTGGTGAAGCTGCTTTTGCAGTATTATGACGGAATATTGTATTAGGAGGGGCTGATATGGCCAATATCATAGATTATATAAATGAGTGGGGGAAATACAGCTTTTTGGAAAGACCTTTAAACGAGGCGGATAACCTGGTGCTGAGTCAGTTGTCCTATCTGCACTATGAAGGCTTTGTGCCGGAGCTGAACAAAAGAAGCGTGCCGGTCGGTATTCGGAGCATCTATGAGGATGAGGACAGAGACAGGATTTTGAGAGATTACTGGTATCGGGAAAATAATAAGGAGCTGTTTGAGCTGGCTGCCCTTTCCCGGCGCTTCGGGACCATGAAGATGGATTTTTATGTAAACCTGATCAACGAGGATGAGGAAATGCAGTTTTCCGCCATGACGTATATTCTGGAGGATAAAAGCGTTTATATGGCCTACCGGGGAACGGACGCCACGATCGTGGGATGGAAGGAGGATTTGAATATGGCTTTTTCAAAGCCCCTTCGCAGCCAGCAGCTCGCCGTGGAATATATGGAAAGAGCGGCTTCTTATATTTCCGGGGATTTTTATGCGGGCGGACATTCCAAGGGAGGAAATCTTGCGGTTTATGCGGCAATGAACTGCTCCGAGAGAACCAGAGGAAGACTGCTTCGGGTGTACAGCAACGACGGCCCGGGGTTCCGTCCGGAAATTCGGGAGATCGGGAATTTTAAGGAGATAGAAGATAGGGTATGCAAATTTATCCCCCGCTCCTCTCTGGTGGGAATGATTCTGGAGGAGCACGGTAATTATGAGATTGTGGACAGCAAGGCCATCGGCATGCTCCAGCACAATACTTATACCTGGAAAATAGAGGACGGCTCTTTTGTCAGGGTTCCCAATATGACCGGGGCCAAAATCCTGCGGGACGCGGCGCTGAATGAATGGATTCTGTCTCTGCCCCAGGAAGAAATTCATGCCTTTGTGGATACCCTTTATGAGGTGGTTTCCGCCTCCGAGGCCTTTAGTGTGTTTGATTTTGGCGCAGACTGGAAACGCTGTTTGCAGCATGTGCTGAAGGCGGCCAGGGAGGTAGATGACGCCACCAGGAAAACTATACAGAAAATGCTGCGGTCCCTGTTTGAGATTTTGCTGGAGAATGTGAAACAGGGCAGCGCTAAGTATTGACAAAATCCGACAGATTTTATAAAATGTTAAGGTATTTTTAAGGTAATTTTAATGAAACTTTTATTTCGCAGGGGAGGGAGTATCCTGAGGGAGAAACTTCCCTTGTTTGATATGCTGCCGGCATAGGACTGTCCGCGCGGCGGAATGAGAGGTACTATGGCATTTTGTAAAAATTGCGGAACAGAGTTGAAGGAGGGAGCGGTTTTCTGTAAAAACTGCGGCTTTAAGGTGGGGGACAAGCTTGCTGTCCAGGGAGCTGCAGGCGGGCCGGCGCCCGGTGCTTCCGGTACGTCCTTCGGTATTTCCGGCGGGGATTATCAGAGGATTTTAAAGGAGAAGATGAGGGACAAGCGCTTTCGGATGGGCGTGGGGGCCGGGGCAGTCCTTCTTCCTGCGCTGATTGTTATCATTCTGGTGACAGGACAGATGGGAAAAAGAATTCCCTTGGACGAATGCATTATTGTTGAGGTATCAGGCTATGACAGCGCCGGGACAGCTACCGCGCGGCTGGATGAAGAGGCTTTTGAGAAAGCGGCCGTTAAGGCGAAGGGGGGAAAAACCAGTATAGCGGCAGGATCTGATCAATGGTATCAGCAGATGGAAGAACTGGATATTCACAGAATCAGGAATCTTGTGTCTTTAAGCGTTGAAAATCCCACGGAGCTTTCCAACGGAGACGAGGTGGTGGTTTCTATTTCCTTTGACGAGGACATGGCAAAGGAATACGGTGTGAAGCTTGTGGGACAGGAGTACAGATATTCAGTGGAAGGGCTTTCCCCGGTGACGGAGCTTGATCCTTTTGCAGAGCTTTTGGTGCTTTTTGAGGGAGTGGCGCCGGATGTTTATCTTACCTGGGAATATCAGGGACTGGACGGTTTTCTCAGCACCTACAGCTTCCGGCCGGATAAAGATTATGGAATTGCGGTGGGGGAGAGCGTTACGATTTCGGTGGATGTTTCCCAGGAGGAGGCTCTGCAGCACGGCTACCGTATCACCAGTCAGTCCAGGGAGTATCTGTGTGAAAATGTGGATACTTATCTGGGCAGTGCAGAGCAATTATCCCAGGAGGCTCTTGAGATTATGCAGAGGGATGCGTCGGACTGCATTGAATCCTACTTCTCCAATTATTTTGAGTACATTTCCTGCGGCGATATTCAGTATGAAGGCTGTTACGTGCTTGGAGCCAAGGATGAACAGCGCAGGTATAACAGTGTGGTCTATCTGATCAGTTCAGCGCAGGTTTCTTCCAGAGAAGTGTATGACTACAGCAATGAGGGGAGAGGAATCGTGGAAGGAAGCCCGGTATTCACGCCCCAGAAGGTTTACTTTCCTATCGCCTTTACCAATGTGATATGCAAAGCGGACGGAAGTGTGGAATACAGCAGGAACAGCAGCATAGCGGGGAGCACGGAGCTGTCCTTTAACGGCTGGTCTTCGGTAGACGGCTACACCAGTGAGAGAAAAATGTATAATGAACTGGCAGGCAGCAGCAAGGCGGATTACAATATAGAAATTCTGGGAGAATTCAGCGCTGCGGCAGAACAGCAGGAGAGCGCTGCAGCAGAGGAGGACGTGCAGTATATTCTTCCTGAGAGCAACAGCAGGTATTTATCCATGGAGGATTTGGAAGGGCTGACCAAGGAGGAGTGCCGGATTGCCAGAAATGAAATTTACGCCCGCTACGGACGGAAGTTTGATGACGAGGGGCTGCAGTCTTATTTTAATGAAAAGGACTGGTATACTGGTTCCGTCGAGGCTTCTGATTTCAGCGATGATTATCTGAATGATTTTGAAAAGGTAAATCGGGATCTGATCGTGGAGTACGAGACTCAGATGGGGTATCGTTAAGAAGAACAGACAAAGGAGGAGAGAGTGATGAATTGTATCAAATGTGGAGCTGAAATAGAAGAGGGATCAAGATTCTGTGAGGTGTGTGGTGCGCCGGTAGGAGACGGGGCGGGGGCAGCCGGACAGGGGGCAGGAGCCTTTGGCGGCGGAAATAATCAGCCCCAGGAGCCAGGAGGAGAAAAGAGAGAATCCTTCATAAACGGTGGCTTTGATACCAAGAAAATCCGGAAGTGGTTCGAGGGACGCCGTCCCTGGTGGCCGATTCTTCTTGTAGTGATTGGCCTGCTGTTTTTAAAGTTCGGGGACGGCGTGGGGATGATCCTTTTCTCAATACTGGTCACGGCGCTTGGGGGTGCCTGCTGGTATTTTACATGGATGGCGGTTTCCGAGGACAATGTAGCGCTGGTGGATCAGGCGTGGAATTATTATGCCAATGTCCTTGCGCAGAGGGGGATGGAAAAGCTGAATCTGATCGAGGAGCAGGTTGGCATGATCGATCCGGTAGTGGTAACCGGATATGGGGAGAGGCCGGATCAGTCGTTTGCAGAAGCAAAGGCCTTCAAAAGGATGCAGAAACTGCTTTTCAACAATTGGATTATAAGGCTGATCCGAAAACTGATCAGCAGGCTGAGAAAGGATGAGACAGAGCTGGATCCTTATGTAAAATTCAGGATTGCATCCGACGAGAGATTCCGTTCCATGCTTCAGCAGATGTCCGTTTATATGTTTACGGACACCCAGGTGTTGGTGTATTCGGCAAATATAGATATTTCCACGGGTTTTGTCTATAAAGAGAGTACCGATGAAATCTTTTACAGGGATATTGAGGGGATTAATTTCGAGAAAAACGCACAGACAGCATATAATCCAAGGAAAAAAGCATTTGTTCATATTATGCTGGAGAGAGTGGTGCTGTATTTAGGCGGCACCACCCTGACCTCCAATATAATCCGGGCGATAGGGGGACAATCCGTGATCGACCAGCAGTTTGGCGCTATGCGCGAGCTGATTCGGGACAAAAAGAATTCCTGAAAGCTATAGAGGGACAATTGGCAGTTAATCTGTAGAGGTTGGCTGCCTTTTGTGGTAAAATAGGAAACCGGGCGGACAAATAGAAGGGGCAGTTATGTCGATAGATGCAAGATTGCAGACTTACGGAAAAGTATTTGAAAACTGGACCATCCGGGAGAAGATCGGGCAGGGTTCGGGAGGAAAAAGCGCTGTTTTTCTCCTGAAACGCAAAAACCTTACCTATGAAGAAACCTGTGTCATGAAGGTGGTCAATATCATAGAGCAGAGAGGCAGTTACAACGAGACGGCTTCCAGCCTGCGCAGGGACTATGGAGAAGTCAAAAGACAGCTCTGTAATGCGGCAGAGAATGAAGTCAGTTTGATGTATGAGCTGAGAGGATCGGGAAATATTGTGAACTATCTGGACTACCATTTTGAGGAGTGGGAGGACAGGATCAGCTTTGGCGTGGATCTGCTGATCCGCATGGATTATCTGAGCAGCCTGGGAAATCTGATTCGGACAAGGACGCTGAGTGAAAATGAAATCTTAAGGATCGGGCGGGACATCAGCAATGCGCTTATGAACTGCCATGCCCGAAATATCATACATAGGGATATTAAGCCGGACAATATTTTTTATAATCAGTACGGAGCGTATCTGCTGGGGGATTTTGGGATCTCCAGGATGCTTGAAAATTCCAAAAGGGCGGAAACCCGGACGGGAACGGAGCCTTATGCCGCGCCGGAGCAGTTTGCGGGAGGGTATGATGAGCGGGTGGATATTTACAGTCTGGGACTTACCCTCTATCAGCTTGCAAACGAAAACAGGCTGCCTTTTGCAGACAGCGAATTCGTAAAACCCGGGGATATTCAAAGGCGTCTTACGGGAGAGGACCTTCCAAAGCCCCAAAAGGCCGGCGAAGCCTTATCCCGGATCATAAAAAAAGCATGCGCTTTTCGCAGGGAGGACAGATACCGGACGGCGGCGGAGCTTAAGGCGGCTCTTGAAGCCCTGGAAACCAGGGAAGAAGAAAGAGAAGAGAGGGCTGTCCAAAGAGGGTCTTATGATACGATCCCGGCGCTGCAAAGTGAGGGTTTTAAGAAAAATCCGGGGGCAGAGGTCAGGCCGGAGCCAAAAACCAGGGAGATGCCCGGTACGGAGCCGGAAGCGGACTGCGTAGCCCTTGCCAGGGAATATCAGGAAAAGGGGGATTTTGAGAAGGCGGTGCTGTGGCTTAAAAAGGGGGTTGCCTTGGGAAACAGGGAGGCAATGTATGAACTTGCCCTGAGCTATA
>CAJTVL010000011.1 GCA_910579425.1 uncultured Lachnospiraceae bacterium
ATCCGTTCCGGCTATACCCAGATGAATGAGCTGTATCAGAAAAAAGACCTGTCCGTCATGTCCACCGCGGTGATTGCAATTAACGACTATGCGGCCCTTGGGGTCATGCAGAGCATCCGGGAGCATGGCGGAAAAATCCCGGAGGATATATCGGTGGCCAGCTTTGACAATACCTACATAGCGGAAACTGCCATGCCCTGCCTAACCAGTGTCGGTTATGATTATGAAGAGTATGGCTCCCTGCTGGTAAAGGCGGCTATCGGGCGGCTTTATGGTACGCCGGTGGAAAAGCTGCAGATGGTAGAGCCAATGCTTTTTGTGAGGGGAAGCACCGGGGCTGTTGATTGAAATATCAATGACGCCATGTTAATAGGGGGTGTGCTTTATACAAAATTGCGAAGGTGATCTTTCTGAACAGATATGGAAGCCACATACATTGCCGGGAATCCTGCATGAGGCTTTGCTTGGGCCTGCGACAGAGCAACCTCTATGCAGTCCTTATTTCAAGTTTCCTGTTTGCAATCTGGCATTTAAACGCATCGGGTACCTTTGCTTTTGTACCGAATGGAATTCATCCGTTCGGGCGTTCTTGGTGTGCCCGGTGGGCACACGTTTGCTCGTCGGCGTATGCCTTTAGGAAGATAGGATCAGATTTCCAAATCAATCCGATACTCCTTATCAATATAAATATAATTGACATGATGGGCCTGACACTGTCTTAACACTTCTTCGTTATCTTTGATTAAGGATTCAGGGGTACATTCACTGTCTTCACCGCGCTCCTCAGTAATGCTTGCGTATTTCCGAATATCCGGGAAATGCGTTTTAATATAATGACTGCTCATGACCAGACAGCGGTACTTGATATGGACTAAGTATTCCGGTTCAAAATCCTTTGCCCAGCCATAGGGGATGTAACAGCCCTCCACAATAAGATTTTGGCTGTTTTCAATGGCAGTCTTGATCATCTCACGCACCACGGGCCATAAGTAACCGGTCAACGCTCTGTCATCGCTTTCCGGTGTAAGATCGGTATAGCCGCTGCGTATGAGCCCCATTTTCAGGTGATCGATAGAGAGGTAGGGGTATTTGTATTTTTCGAGAAGCTTTTGTGCAAACGTGGTTTTCCCTGTATGGGATGCTCCTGCAATCAGAATGATCATGGTTTTTTTGTTCCTTTCGTTTCTGTGTGGTTTTTATGACTGGGCCCGGAAAAGAACATCATTCGCCGTATTCTCCCCGGCCTCCCGCCCTACGATATTATAAGCCTCCTGAAAATAATGAAAATCGTCTTTCATTAACCCGCGTTCTTTCATTTCGGCAAAGGCTCTGGAAACCATAACCACATTTTCATTCGTCTGGGCGATGGTATCCTGCACCCCCATGATTTCGCTGTAATCCTGCCTGCCGGAGCCGTTGTAGTGGCCGATCCTGACCAGAAAGCATTTTTCAATGCCTGCCATAAGCATGGTATCGAGCATACGTTCAAACTCTTTGCGGTACAGTGCGCCGGGTTTGGCGATGTCGCCGTCCGATTCCCCCTGGCACCAAAGCATAAACTGGTGCCGGATCGAATAGTGATTTGCATCAAGGAATTCAGATGCGGCTTTCATTCTCGACAGGGTGTCATTCAAAAAATCGCCTCCCGGCTGCCACTGGTCGATCCGGCTTCCGCCTTTGGATGCCGAAACGCCCACAATGGGAATGCCTGTCTTTGGGTAATAGGCATTGGCAAAGGCCGTTACCATAGAGCCTGTTTTCATATTGCCGTCGTCAATGCCGCCCTTGCGGTTCTCAATGCGGCCAAAAGGCTCGGATATGGGACAGAGCCTGTCGGGGGCGGACACGGCACGGTACTCATACCCTGCGCCCTGTATAAGGCCGGGAACCCCTTCGCCGTGCTCTTTTGTCACAATACCGCGACCGGCCATGTTGGACTGTCCCATAAACAGGAACAAATCAATTGTTTTGTTCTGGTTTTTCACAATGGTCTCTTTATACATGATTTATCCCTTCTTATATGCAGCAGACTTGTAATCTGTTTTTCCGAAACAGTATACACCTAAATGGGTCTTGCTGTCAGCAATTTATCTGAGAATTTTTTTCAGACAAACAAAATAATTATTGTAATATCAACCATACTGTATTACAATATCGTACAAAGCAAAAGATTTCTTCCGGCAGTAATCACATATCGCCGCGTCTGAAAGAACAGTCTGTTCTCAATTT
Organism: uncultured Lachnospiraceae bacterium; assembly: GCA_910579425.1. GTDB lineage: Bacteria > Bacillota > Clostridia > Lachnospirales > Lachnospiraceae > Suilimivivens. The sequence goes on from CAJTVL010000011.1 coordinate 2,230, forward strand.
CCTGAAATCCTGCTTTTAAAATCCCAAAAACATAGATTCAGCAGGAAAGCAGGGGAACAGGCCATGTTCATTCAGTGGCGCTGAGAGTTTGTCCCTGCATTTCCCCATAGAAAACAGAATAACGTATTTTATCAGAATGCTCTATCTTATGCGTCCGAATGGAGAATGTCCGTTCGGGCGTTTTTTAGACATAAGGATGCCAGGCTTTGCCTGGCATCCGCTGAGAAGGGGGTAAGGCAAATTTATGAGGGACGCAAAGAAGCCCTTAAAGGAAAAGGGCAAAGGCTCAAACAGGCAGAGCTTCGGCAGTTATATGAAAAATAACTGGCAGCTCGACGTGATGCTGCTGCGCCGCTGTTATTTACGACATACCTTTGAGATCCCGGCTTTATTAATGTGCAGGGGCACATAAGAAAAAGAAAGTGGATTTGTCCAGTTATCTGGGATTTGTCCAATAGAAGTTAGATTAGAGAATTGTTATAGTAGGTCATAGAAACCAGTGTAACACAGAAAGGAGATCCAGTTATGAAAAAGAAAAAATTAATTGGCGTACTGCTTGCAGGAGCCATGGTATTGTCAATGGCAGGCTGCGGGGAGAGCGGCTCCGGCACAGAGAGCGGAAATGCTTCGGATACCGGCAGCAGCAAAGGCGGTTCTTCCTCTGCGGATGCAGGCGGCGATACACCCTCTGCAGCAGACAGCGGGGAGGTTGTGGAAATCCGTTTTACGGAATGGGACGGCGGCGATACGCTGGCGGTATACGAGGAAGTTGCAGAGAACTTTAACGCTTCTCACCCCGGGATCCATGTGACAGTCATGAATATTCCGGATGAGTATGACACTAAAATTACGGCGATGATTGCCGGGAACGATACCCCGGAAGTATGTATGCTCAACAGCGACACCCTGCTTTTCCCACTGGCTGAGGAAGGAATTGTTGCCAATCTCCAGGAGTATATTGACAAGGATGCGGAGTTTGACAAGGAATGTGTGGGAGATCAGTTCAAGTATATGCTGAGCGCCGATTATATGGCGGGCTACGGCATCGGTTCCGAGAATATTACCATGTTCTACAATCCCTCTTTGTTTGCGGAATATGGTGTGGAGGAGCCCCCTGCAAGCTACGCGGATGCATGGGATTGGGATACTTTTGTAGAGAATGCCCAGAAGCTTACGATTGACAAAAACGGTAAAAACGCCCTGGATCCTGACTTTGATCCGGAAAATATTGACATCTATGGGGTGACCATTTCCAAATGGTGGGCAGGATTTATGCCGTTTTTGCTCAGCCAGGGAGGAGATTATCTGACGGAGGACGGTTCCGCCATCGGCTATGCCACACCGGAGGGCAAGGATGTTTTGCAGAAGCTTGCGGATCTGACTTACGTATACCATGTGGCGCCCACCCCGACAACCAGCCAGACGATGCCGGGCCTGTCAGAGGCGCTGGCAACAGGCAAGGTAGCCATGAGCTTTGACGGCCAGTGGTCCAACGCTACCCTGATGAGCGACGGCGTGGAGTACAATGTGGCGGCTCTGCCTAAGATGGGGGAGAAAGCTCAGACCGTGGCAACCTTTGGGTCGATTGCGCTTATGAATACGGAGAAGGCGGATGCGGCCTTTGAGTTCATCAAATATATGCTGACGGAAGTGGGAGCCTGCGAGCCATTGTTCCTTTCCGGTCTGTGGCTGCCCACCAACATGAAGGAATATAATGACGATTACATCAAATCCGTTATCACACAGCAGCATCCTGCCAATTATTATGAAACCATTGTGAAGCCTATGATGGACGGGACAGCCAATACCCCCATTACGGCCTATGTGAAGAACTTCAACAAAATCAACGACATTATCAGTCCCGCGCTGGATGATCTCTGGTCAGGGGAAAAGACCGCAGAGGAAGCAATCAGTTCTATTGAAACGGACGCCAATGCACAGGTGCAGGGCTTCTATGGAAAATAAGCGCTTTCGCGGGAAATAAAGCTTTACGGTTAAAAAGAAAGAACTGCGCCGGTTTTGCAGGGGGATGAGACACAGTAATGATCCTGCAAAACCGTGCGCACCAAAAAGGGGATATATGGATGAATGATAGGAAAGAAAAAAAGACGATAAAAATGTCTACTTGGAACAATATTGTAGGTTGGGGATTTGCATTGCCTGCCGTATTGGGCTTTTTGCTTTTTAATCTGCTGCCCATGCTTCTGAGCGCCTATTACAGCCTGTGTGATTACAACATTATCAAGACGCCGGAGTGGATCGGGTTTCAAAACTATATTGATCTTTTCAGCGGAAAGGAAAAGACCTTCTGGCTCTCGGCAAAAGCCACGGTGCTCTATGCGATTATGGCGGTTCCGGCCAATCTGATCTTTGCTTTTATGATTGCCCTGCTCCTAAACTGCGAGATGAAGTTCCGGGCCTTTTTCCGTTCCCTGTTTTATCTGCCCTGTATCCTTCCGGCAGTGGCGAGCAGCTTTGTGTGGATTCTGCTGATGAATCCGGATTTCGGGCTTTTTAATACGATTCTTGAATTTCTGCATCTGCCCAAAAGCCAGTTTTTCTGGGGAAAGGACAGCGTACTTCCATCCATTGTCTTTATGGGAATCTGGGGCACGGGTTCCACCCAGGTAATCTTTCTGGCAGGGCTGCAGGATATACCCGGCGTCTATTACGAGGCTCTTGAGATTGACGGGGGGAATGCATGGCACAAATTCTGGAATGTGACCCTTCCCATGATCTCATCCACCCTGTTCTTTAATCTTGTGATGGGAATCATCGGCGCGCTTCAGGTCTTTGGACAGGCCTATATTATTACGGAGGGCGGGCCAAATAATGCCTCCCTGTTTTATGTATACAATTTGTGGCGGCAGGCGTTTAAATATATGGATATGGGAAAGGCATCGGCTATGGCGTGGATTCTCTTCCTGGTAGTGCTTGTGCTGACAGCCTTTGTGTTTAAAACGTCCAATAAATGGGTTTATTATGAAGGAGGGGAAGATTGATGAGCGCAAATACATCCGGGATGAAAAAAGTCAGAAGAAAAAAAGGGACTTCCTACTACATAAAAAAGGTGTTATTCTATGGAATATTACTGCTTTTATCCCTGATCTGTGTGATTCCTCTGTACTGGATGTTCCGCTCTTCTTTTATGAAGAATACGGATATTTACAGTATGAGGCCTTTTATCTTCTGGCCCAGAGAGATGCTCTGGAGCAATTACACAGACGCCCTGAAGGCGGCGGATTTCGGACGGTATGCGGCAAATACCATGATCATTGTGATCGGATGTCTTGTGGGAACACTTCTGACCTCATCCATGGCGGCTTATGCCTTTTCCAGGGTGAAATGGAAGGGCCGGGGAGTATGCTTTGCCATGATCCTGACCACCATGATGCTGCCCTCCTCGGTGACACTGATTCCGCAGTTTATGATCTGGCGGAACCTGAATCTCATTGATACCTATTGGCCGCTGATTCTTCCGGCCTTTTTCGGAGGGGGAGCCTTCAACATTTTCCTGCTGCGCCAGTTCTTCCTGGGAATACCCAGAGATCTGGACGACGCGGCGCGGATTGACGGAGCAGGCCCGTTTCAGATTTATACCAGGATTATGCTTCCCTTATCCAAGTCGGCTATGGTGGTAGTGGCGCTGTTTACCTTCCTGAATTGCTGGAATGATTTCTTCGGCCCTATCATTTATCTGAATACCAAAGAAAAGTTTACTCTTGCGGTGGGGCTTTTGCAGTTCCGGGGAGACTACTCCACCAAGTGGAATCTGCTGATGGCGGCATCCACGATCGTGGTGGCGCCCTGTATCGGGATTTATCTGGTCGGACAAAAGCAGTTGATAGAGGGAATTTCCCTGACGGGAATGAAAGCGTAGAAAGGGACAGGTACGAAAATGGAAAAATTAACACCTATAGGCTTTGAGAAAAGCCGGATTACCGGAGGCTTCTGGAAAGAGTATCAGGAGCTGTTCCGCAGAGTGACCGTTGACGCGGTGTACGACCGTTTCGAGGAGACGGGGCGGTTTGAGGCGCTGAAATTTAACTGGAAAGAAGGGATGCCTGGTAAGCCCCATATCTTCTGGGAGTCGGATGTAACAAAGTGGATTGAGGGAGCGGCGTACTTTTTGCAGGAGCAAAGGGATCCGAAGCTGGAGGATCGGATCGATGAACTGGTAGCGAGGATGGAGCGCACCCAGGGGGAGGATGGTTATCTCAATGCCTATTTTACGGTGGTGGAGCCAAAGGCCAGGTTTACCAGGCGGACGGATCATGAGCTTTACTGTGCAGGGCATCTGATTGAGGGAGCCATTGCCTATGCGAAGGCCACCGGCAAAGAAAACATGCTCAGGGTCGCCATCCGGTATGCGGATCTGATCGACCGTGTGTTCAGAATAGAGCACAGCGCGTCCTTTGACACGCCGGGACATGAGGAGATCGAGCTTGCCCTTGTGAAGCTCTATCACTATACGGGAGAGGAGCGTTATTTGAAGCTGGCCCAGTACTTTGTGGACACCAGAGGAAAGAGCAGCCGGGATGAGACCTATGATTTTGCGGATCAGGAGCATATGCAGTCCCACTTGCCGGTGCGTGAACAGAGAACGGCGGAGGGGCACAGTGTGAGGGCTCTTTATCTGTACAGCGGCATGGCGGATTTAGCCATGGAAACAGGGGAAGAGGAGTTATTATTATCCTGTAAAAGGCTTTTTGACAATATCGTGCAAAAGAGAATGTACCTCACAGGCGGTGTAGGCTCTACCTGCCGGGGGGAATCCTTTACCTTCGACTATGATCTGCCTGAATACACGGCTTACAACGAAACCTGCGCTTCCATTGCCCTTGCTCTTTTCTGCCGCAGGATGTGGCTGATGGATGCGGACGGGCGTTATGGGGACGTGGCGGAGCAGGCGATTTACAATACGGTGTTAAGCGGCGTTTCCCTTTCCGGAAATGAATTTTATTATGAGAATCCCATGTCGGCAGACCCCAGGAGGAATGCCTTCAACGATTTAAGGCCTGCGGGGCTTAGGGAGCATCTGCCTATTTTGAAGAGGGTAAGGGTGTTTGACTGTTCCTGCTGTCCTCCCAATCTTCTGAGAATCGTGGGGAGCATCGGAGACTTTTTGTACTCTGTGTCTGACCGGACAATTTATGCCCACTGCTACATGGAGTCGGAGTCAGAAGTTTCGCTGGGGGAGAAAAAGGTGAGCCTGTCCCAGCAGAGCGCTTATCCTCTGGAGGGAAAGATCCTGATCACGGTAAAGGGAGAGGGAGACTTTACTCTGGCGCTGCGGATTCCCGGCTGGTGCAGGGGCGCCAAAATCAGTGTAAACGGGCAGGAGTATGCCTTTGAGAAAGTAAAGGGTTTCGCTTTTCTTCAGAGAAACTGGAAGAATGGGGATCAGGTGCTCCTTGACCTTCCTATGGAAGTAAAATGGATCCGGGCCAATCCCCAGGTGATTGAGGCCTGCGGCAGAGTGGCTGTGATGAGAGGCCCCTTTGTTTACTGCGCGGAGGGTGTGGATAATGATAACAGACCCCTCAAAGCTGTTCGGATTGCGGCAGGCAGCGCCGTAGCGGTTTCCATGCAAAGGATTGGCGGCTTTTCACTTCCTGTGCTTTCCATGGAGGCCTTTTGCAGAAAACCCATGGAAGCCCTTTATACCTGGGAGCCTGGCCAGGAGGAGGAGTTTCGCCTGAAGCTGATTCCCTATTTTGCATGGGCCAACAGAGGAGTCACGGAAATGACTACCTGGTTTCTGGAAAAACAGTAAAAATTCCGGCACGGAATTGGGGTGCGGGAGACATCAGGAGAGATGGTTTATGACGTCTCCTGCAGCTCTAAGGGAATCCGGATGCGGACGCAGGTGCCTTCCCCCGGGGCCGAGCTGATCTCGAAGGTATAGTTTTCCCCGTAAAGGAGGGAAAGCCTGCGATGGACATTGGACAGGCCGACATGGCCGGAGCCTTGATCCGGCTGTGTGCAGGTCATTCCGCAGCCGTTATCTTTGATGATGAAAAGGATTTTGTCCTCCTGCCCGGAGATAAGGATGGTAAGCAGACCATCCTTTTTTGTCTGGCGGAAACCGTGGAGGATCGCGTTTTCTACCAGGGGCTGAAGGATGAGCTTGGGAACCAGGGCATCCTCCAGGTTTTCGTCGATGTCCATCCGGGTGCAGAACAGGTTATCATAGCGTTTTGACATAATATGGAGGTAGTTGGAAACCCAGCCGATTTCATCGCAGAGAAGGGTCTTTTCCGCAAAGCTGCGAAAGGTATACTGGAGCATTTCGGAGAGATCTACGATGAGATCGGAGGTCTCTTCGTCGTTATTCTGGATGGCTAACAGGTTGATGGTATTTAAGGTATTGTAGAGAAAATGAGGGTTAATCTGCATGGACAGGGCGGCAAGCTGACTCTCCTTTTCCCGCAGGGAAATCTCATAGTTTTCGTGAATGAGCCGGTCGATCTCCCGTTCCATATGGTTAAAACTCTCTGTAAGGAGCCTAAAATCGCCGCCTTTGGGAACCGGTGTGCTGGCGGAAAAGTCGCCTCCGGCTACCCGCAGCGATGCGCTGATCAGTTGCTGGATGGGGGACGTGATGGTACGGGAGAGACCAAAGGCCACCCCAAAGGAAAGGGCGATCAAAGCAAGGACGCTGAAAAACTGGATCTTGCGGATAGCGGAGACAGCGCTTTTGAGAAGCACGTCTCTGGGCACAAGGGCCAGGGAGGTAAGCCCCTTGTCCGTAAGGGAATCATAGCATAAAAGAAAAGCCCTGTTGTCCAGATGACAGGTGAGGTACCCGGAGCCGCGGCAGGATAAAAAAGGCTGGGGAAGCAGGGAATTGACGGGAAAGGTATCATTGTCCGAGGAGACAACCGTGCCCTGATCATTGGCGATCATATAGATGCTTTCCCCATAGGTAATGCTGTCCTGGTAAAGCTTTCGGACATCTTTTTCCAGAATCTGCACGATCAGAACCGGTTTTTCCACATCGGAAGGCAGTTTCTGATAGGCATTCATGGAATGGAGCTGAAAATCCATGCTTCTTACCATGGTTAACGGATATTGATAGTCGTAGCTTTCCTTTTTCTGCAGGAATTCGGAGCCGATACGTTCGCCGTAGTCGTAGCCGGTGATCCAGCAGGGCTCCTCCCTGGCCTCCCGGGCAATCCGGTCATAACCGGCCCTGCGGACATCCTCTCCGGTGAGGGGAATCAGACTGGTATTACTGTTGAAAATCCACTTGCTGGTGTAGAAGCAAGCCTTAAAAACTTCCTTCTGCGTAGAAAACTCTTTGGCCATTTTTGACGAAAGCAACCGGTCGAAGCGCAGACAGTCGCCTACGCTAAAGGTTTCGATCCGGGTGAAAATGTCATAATAAAATTCGTTGTTCAGCATCATATTAGAAGTGTTCTCTACTCCGTCAAGGAGAGTGGAGAGCACGTTATTGTTGGCTCTGACCACGGATAAAGTGCTCTGGGAAGCATCCGTGATGATCTGCTTTTCGTAGAAATGCATCATGATCTGCTGGAGGCACAAAAGAGGGATGAGGGCAAACAAAAGCAGAATAAGAATCAGCTTCTGGCCAAAGTACAGGTCATGGAATTTTTCCAGTAATTTCTTTAGCATTTTTTGTGTGCCTTTCTGTATTGTTCCGGGGAGGAACCGTATTTTCTGCGGAAGATGCGGTTAAAGTAGCCATTGTCTTTGTAGCCGCAGGCAGCGGCAATGTCCATAATCTTAAGATCCGTCTCCAGGAGAAGCTGACGGGCTTTTTCAGTGCGCAGATAGCCAAGATAACTGCTGTAGGCCATACCTGTTTTTTTCAGGATCTGGGCGGAGAGATAGCTGGCGGAAAAATGGACCTTGTCCGCAAGCTGCTGCAGGGAAAGATCTTCTGTGAAATGCTTTTTGAGGTAGGCAATCACATCCTCCGCAGTGTCGTATTGGCCGCTTTCCTGGGTAAAATATGCCGCAGCCCGCTCCAAAAGCCGCAGGGAGATGGCAAAGAGTTCTGTCAGGGAATTGCAGCCGCTGTACAGATAGTAGGCATCATCCAGGACACTGTCATACTCCTTTTGGGGAATCATGCCGTCCAGATCTTTTATCACGGATACCGCCAGGGAGGATACTCCATGTTTGACTCTGGCAGGGGCCTTAAATGGCTCCTGGGACAGCTCTTTTTCCAGCAGAGAAAGGCTTCTCTGGATTTCCTCACAGTTTCCGGTGTGAACCGCTCTGCGGATGTTCTTTTCAAAACCGGAAAGAGAGAACATAGCCGGGGCGCTGTCCGGTTTATGGCAGTCGAAGAGAGTGGTTTTTCCTGGAAAATAGAAGGAAAAAGAAAGGGCTTCTTCCGCCTGACACAGAGCGGTATTCAAAGCGGCAAAAAGATCGGGATGTTCCTTGGAAAGACCCGCCTGGAACACAATATCTTCAGCCCGGCACAGGGAAATAAGCCGTTCAAAAGACGAAATACATCCGGCCAGGCTAAAGCCGGGGAGAAGCAGGGCAAGCCTGCGTTCGCTGCTGCTTAAGGAATTATCCAAAGGCACAAGGAAATCTGTGTGAAAAAGGCGGTGAATATATTCGGTCAGCGTTTCCATCCGGGGGCGGGAGAGAGCAAAAGGGGAGGAAGCGGAAGAAGAACCGGGGCGCACCTCCCAGCGCAATACAGCCATAACTCCCGGAGAGCTTAAAGAAGCGGACAGGGAATGAAGCAGGGGGGATTCAAAAGTTGTTTCTCCGCAGGGCCGCCCGTACATCAGGGAAAGCAGAAGACTTTGTCTGGATTCCCTGAGGTGCTGCTCAAGCAGGGCTTCATAGCCGAGACTGCGCTCCTGTTCTTTTTGCATTGAACTGATTTTGGTTTCCATTTTGGAAAGGAGCTTTCGGATGTCCTCCACACGGAAGGGTTTCACCAGATATTCCGAGACGCCGCAGGCGATGGCGCTTTGGGCATAGTCAAATTCCTGCCACGCGCTGATCAGAACAATGGCGGTCATGGGGTAAGCTTCGGACACCTGCCGGATCAGCTCGATACCGTCCATGGAAGGCATACGGATGTCTGTGATCAAAAGCTCCGTATCGCCTGCCTGAACGGCTTCCCAGGCTGCATATCCGTCAGAGCAGAGCACAAGCTCTGTCTGGGGTGTGAGCTTATGGATCAGAGAGCTCAGAATTTTGAGCTGGGTACCTTCGTCGTCCGCAAACACGATTTTTCGGATGTACATACCTGTCAGGCTCCTTTCGGGGGAAAATGGAAAAATGATATGCAAAATATTATAGAACATATGGATGGAAATAACAAGAAGAGCATTTTTTGAAGGGATGGAGAGATCCATCCCTACACATGATACAACAGCCGTTTGGAAAAGGTATTCCGGTATTCGCTGGGGGAGAGCCCGGTGAGTTTTTTGTAGGTGCGGGAAAAATTATGGTTGTCCGAAAAGCCCTGCTCCCTGGCAATTTCGGATATGGATTTGTTGGTGTCGGTCAGCAGGAAGTTAGCCTGCTCGATTTTGGCCTTCAGGATATACTGCTTTAAGGGAATATCGAAAACCTCGGCAAAGCGGTGGGACAGGTACTTCTCATTGTAGCCGAAGTGAGCGGCGATTTCTGAAATCCTGAGCGGCTTTGAGATGTTTGTTTTAATGTAGTCCAGAATATCCTGATAAATCTGCTTCTGTCGTTCCGAGGAGGACTCTCCGTGGAAGCTTAAGGAGAGCTGTCCGTAGAGTTCTGTCAGGATAATGGTGGACATGGCGTCAAGGGCGATGGAGTAAAAACATTTCTGCTTGACTTTGCATTTCTCCTAATTTAATATACTTGTAATATGTGACTTACGAGTTACTAACTTACGAGTATTATTATAGGGGGCGAACGTATGAGTCAGTTTTATTGCCGTGAGGATGAACTTAGAAAACTCAATAAGCGGTATATTGGCGACAGGTTTGAGTGCATCATTATTTATGGAAGAAGACGTGTTGGAAAAACGGCGCTGATCAATGAGTTTTGTAAGGATAAGCCTACTATTTTCTTTTCTGCATTGAACACAACCGGAAAGGAAAATCTGGAGGCGCTCTCAAAAGCGATTATGAGCTTTGAGCGTCCCTATATGGAATCTGCACCGGAGTTCAAGTCTTACGACTTCGCATTGGATGAATTGACGGCGCTCTCACAGGATAAACGAATTGTTTTTGTCATTGACGAGTATCCCTATCTTGCAAAAGCAAAGCCGGCTATTTCCGCCATGCTGCAGCACGTCATTGACCATAAGTGGGCGGAATCAAAGATGTATCTGATCCTTTGCGGATCTTCTATGAGCTTTATGGAAAGCCAGGTGCTTGGCAGGGAGAGCCCGCTGTATGGAAGAAGAACGGGACAGTTCAAAATTGAGCCGCTGGACTATAAGGAGACTGCTGTGTTCCACCCGAATCTGTCAGAGGAAGATCATTCTTTGATCTATGGCATTACGGGAGGAGTTCCGCATTATATTAACAAGCTGGGTGTAAAAGACAGCGTGGAGGAAGCGCTGCTGGATAATTTCTTTGACCGTTCCGGCTATTTGTACGAGGAGCCGGGAAACCTGCTCAAGCAGGAACTGAGGGAACCGGCGATCTACAATGCGATTATTAAAGCGATCGCTGACGGCTCTTCCCACATGAACGACATTAAAACGAAGGTCGGTGTGGAAAATTCGGTTGTATCGAAATATCTGAATACGCTGATCGACTTGGGCATTGTCAAAAAGGAAACACCGATTGCGGAGAAGCCCGGTAAGAAAACCATTTATCTGTTGGCAGATAATTTTTTCCGGTTTTGGTATCGTTTTGTGCCAGCCAACATGAGTGCAATTGATTCTGGCAGGATCGCAAAGATCTATCCTCGTGCCGTAAGGCAGTATCTTCCCGATTACATGGGGCTGGTATTCGAGAAAATGTGCCGGGATTATCTGCTTTATTATTCGGATAATCTCCCCATTGAGCTGAGTGAGATTGGCCAGTGGTGGGGCGCCGACCCGAAAAAGAAGAAGCAGATACAGATTGATATTGTCGGAACTCCTGTAGAAGGAAGGGACTTTATAATTGGCTCATGTAAATACCGAAATGAGAAGATTGGCGTGGATGAGCTTGATTTGCTCAGGGATTACGCATCAGCATTTGGAAAAGGAAACAACTATCATTACTATATCTTTTCTAAAGGCGGTTTTACAGATGGACTTCAAAAAGCACAGGAGCGGGGGGAGGTTCGTCTGATCACATTAAGCGATCTTTACAGGTAAGGAACTGCGCAGGTTATTTCTGTTTGAAAATCTTTTTGTGGAGGGTTTGGGCGTCTTCGACTATGCGGGAACCTATGAGAACGGGAGGCCAGTCCGCTTTCCGGGATACGGACGGGAAGTTACTTCTTCATCAATCAGGGGAAAAAGATCAATGACGAGATCAGCGTTGCGGAAATGATCAGCTTAAATGAGGACGGCACGGTGAGCGGCGCGGCTGCGGGAACCTGGGAGAGGAAAGAGGGGACTTATTATATGTCCCTGACCTGTGATGATGTTGTTTACAGCGGCGTGTTCTGCCAGATGAAGGACGAAGCGGGGACAGAGGTGATGACCTTCAGCGCAGTGGGGGATAACCAGAGTGTTGGGGGGGCGAAGTATTGAGGCTTATGTTTTGATTCCCGCGGCATGGAGGTTAAAATGGTAAATAAATCTGCATTGGGAGACCAAGGGATAATGCGTCTTGAGGGTTTCCATTATAAGAACGTTTCCTTAAAGGAAAGCCACTGGAAAACCCAGAGGGATGGACTGGTATGGCAACAATGTCTGCACCTTTGGACAGAAGCTGTATTTTGATTTTGCACGGGAATGGGATTACCCCTATTTCTGGGACAAGCGGCTTCGGAAGGATTTCACCGTGGGGCCCCGCTATGCTTACAGCCATGTGAACAGCTTATCCAGCGCAGCCATGGCATATTTGGCCACGAAGGATGAGAGTTACCGGAATTTTGGGGATTCTGTCTGTGTGCGGGACGACAAATGGGGAAGCTGCGAGGTTTCCTGCTGTAGCTGGGCGGTGTTCAAGCTTTGCAATTACCTGCTGATGCTGACCGGGGAGGCCAGGTTTGGAGACTGGGGGGGAAGCTCTTGTACAACGGCTGCGGCGGAGTATGCCAATATGCTCTATTATCAGGATAGAGAGGGGCTTTATGTCAGCCAGTACCTGCCCTCACAGGTGCGTTATAAAATAGAAGATACGGAGTTTGCTTTGGAGAATGTGAGCCTTTACCCGAAGGAAAAATTGTTGCATTTTGTCCTGCACGGAGAAAAGGAAAAGCGCTTTGCCTCGCATTTCAGGGTTCCGACTTGGGCGTCGGGGGCAAACCGGATATGGGTGAATGGCGAGGCGGTTGCTATTACAGTCTGCCCGAATGAGTGGGCCAGCCTGAACCGCTGCTGGAAGGAAGGGTATTCTTTTTCTTTTCGGACAAAGCCAGGCCATGTGAAGCCTTTTGCCCACCTGACAAGGGATTTTTATCCTTATTATGAGGTGGGGGAGAGGGAGTGGTATTATATGTACAATAGGATTGAAAAGAAAGAGTGATTATAAAAAGAATGGATTCTCCGCAGCAGGCCTGTTGCGGGGGTGTTTATGATGTTGATATGCGAAAAGCTGAAAAAGTCTGAAAAACCGGTTTTCTCTTTACAAACCACCGCCATACGTTTATACTGAAACTAGGCTGGCATCCGCCAGCCTGTCTGACAGTGTTTCAGATTTTTTATTAAAATTCTTTCACAGGGAATTCCCTGTTCTTAAGACTGCCATCATCTGTTTCGGATGAAGCGGCGGAAATCGATCCGTAAGTCGGAATTATTTCCAAAAACGATTGATTGTAACACAAAAAAACATTACAATGGAGGAAAGCTTATGGCAAAAAGAGACAATGGTTTAAGCGCGGCGTTTGGTGGAATAAAATCCGGCAAAACCGCAAGCACAAGGACAGGCTGTTCCGCTATCTTTTCCAGGATAAGAAATACCTGCTGGAGTTGTACAATGCCCTGCATGACAGCAATTACACCAACCCAGAGGAGTTGGAGGTAGTCACCATGGAGGACGTGATTTTCATGAAGATGAAGAATGACCTGTCCTTTATCATTGACAGCCGTTTAAATCTCTACGAACACCAGAGCACTTGGAACCCCAATATGCCTTTGCGGGGGCTGTTCTATTTTTCCCAGCAGTATGAGGGGCTGCTCGGGGCGGAAGGTGCGGATGTGTACGGGGAAAAGCGGGTGCCGCTTCCGACTCCTGAGTATATTATGTTTTATAACGGAAACGGCATGAAGGAGGACAGGAGAACCCTTTATCTGTCGGATTCCTTTTCCATGGGACGAGGAAGCGGGGCTCTGGAATGCACCTGCCAGGTGATCAATGTAAGGCGCGGGCACAACAGGGAGCTTATGGACAAATGCCGCAGGCTGTGGGAGTATTCGGAGTTTGTGTCGGAGATTGAGGCGAACATAAAGAAAGGGCTTGGGCGGGACGAGGCCATCCAGTCAGCTATAGACTGCTGTATTGAGCGGGGGATTCTGACAGATATATTAAGGACAGAGAAAAGCGAGGTGCTACACATGATCTTTTTGACAGAATATGATGAGAAAATGCATTTACGGCATACCTTTGAGGCGGGCATGGCAGAAGGAATAGAAAAAGGCCGGGATGAAAAGCTGCTGGAACTGATTCAGAAAAAACAAGCCAGGGGGAAAAGCCCTGAAGAGATCGCGCAGGAGTTAGAAGAGGATATTGGCACGATCCGAAGGTTACTATAAAGAATAAGGAGTCATTCACAAAATGATAGAAGTGAAATTTTACGACGATGCAGACGATGAACTGCTTAAGTTTGCGGTCATTATTTCCAGAACAAACGGGAAATGGGTATTCTGTAAACACAGAGAAAGGGATACTTATGAAGTGCCCGGCGGGCACAGGGAAAGCGGTGAAGATATTCAGGCCACTGCCAGGCGGGAGCTGAGAGAGGAAACAGGCGCAGTGGATTTTACGATCAGTCCGGTTTGCGTATACTCTGTAAAAGGAAAAACGGAAATAAACCAGAGTGATGAGGATGAAACATTTGGGATGCTTTTTGTTGCGGACATATTTTCCTTTGAAGAATTGCACAGTGAGATAGAAAGCATTCTGATTACAGAGCGTTTGGTTGAAAACTGGACATATCCTCTGATTCAGCCCCGATTGCTGGAGGAGGCCAAACGGAGGGGACATCTGTAAATTTGTATTTATATTTAAGGAGATAACCATATGCAGTTTGAATATTGCCCCAAATGCGGTCAGCATTTAGAGGATATAAAATGTGGTGACGATGATTGCAAAATATGTCCCTCATGCGGAAAAATCTACGGAAGCACTCCCTTTCCTGTGGTGGAAGTGCTGGTTATGAATAACACATAAACTATTCTTCCTCAATCCAATCATAATGCGCATTGATCGCGGCGACGCCGTCAGCGTCCCTTTGATCAGCCAGGCATTGGTATATCCGGACATGGTATTCCATCAGGTTTTCCCATTCCTCTGGCGAGATGTGGTCCACCGTTTTTACGACAGCGCTTTCAAAGAGTTGGGACAGGGTTTCGTTCAGCAGCATCAGCAGGCGGTTCCCTGAGAGTTGCACTAAGACATCATGAAATTTTTTGTCAGCCCGGGCGCGTTCCGGGCTGCTGCTGTTTTGCAGCTCATGAAGAGCCTGGGTAAGGGGTTGAAGTTCCGGACCCCGGGCATTTTTTATGGCAAGCAGGTAAGCCCCGATTTCGATGCTCCGCCTGAGCTGGCTGATCTCGGGATAGCTGCATTCCTCCATAAAAAGCAGCAGGGAGAATATGCTGCCTAAGCTGTTTCCCATGTGGTTTACAAGGAAATTGCCCTGTCCCTGACGGCTTTCCAGGATTCCCATATTTTCCAGGCTTCTTAAAGCTTCACGGACAGAATTCCTGCCAAGCCCTAAGGTAGCCATCAACTGCCTTTCGGAGGGGAGCTTTTCTCCGAAGGAGAGCTCTCCTTTTTGGAACAGGGTCTTGATATGTTCAATTACCAGGAAATATGCCTTTTTACCGTGTAAGTTATCCATAGAAGCTCCTTTTTGATCTGTTATTACATCAGATTCGCGAACAGGGAAGCGCCCAAAACGGTGATGAGCCCGGCGACCGCAATGGCAAGGCTGCTCATGGCGCCCTCAATCTCTCCTATTTCCATGGCCTTAGCGGTACCGATGGCGTGGGAAGCGGTGCCGATGGCCAGCCCTTTGGCAATAGGTTCTTCAATCCGAAACAGTTTACAGACAAATTCTGCGATTACATTTCCCAGAATGCCGGTGAGAATGATCACAGCTACGGTGATGGTTTCTATGCCGCCCAATTCCTGGGAGATACCCATTCCGATAGCGGTAGTGATGGACTTGGGCAGCAGAGTCACATACTGTTCGTGGCTTAGGGCAAAGAGCCTGGACAGAAGCAGCACGCTGAAAAGGCTTGCCAGCACTCCGGCCGTGATGCCGCAGGCTACGGCTTTTAAATTTTTCTTAAGCAGTTCAATCTGCTGATAAAGGGGAACTGCCAGGCATACGGTAGCCGGAGTCAGCAGATAACTGAGGTACTTTGCGCTTTCGTTATAATGGCTGTACTCCACGCGAAAGAGAACTAATATGGCCATCACACAGACAGTTCCGATCAGCAGGGGATTTAACAGGGCCAGCCGGAATCTTTTCTTTAAAAGCAGACCGACCTCATAGGCAATCAGACTGATTACGGCGCCGAAAAAAACGGAATCTACCAAAAATTCTTTCATGAACGCTCCTTTTTTCCGCCTTTGCGGAGCAGACGCTGGGTTACCCGGCCGGTAACGGCCATGACAATGACAGTGGTAAGGACGGTGATCAGGATCACCGGAAGCCAGACAGGTGCAAGAGAGGGCCAGGCGTCCAAAAGCCCGGCCGCCGCCGGGATAAACATAACTGGCATGATTTCGATCAGGAAATCAGCCGTATCCTTTACCTGTGTTAGCTTAAGGATGCCGGTGCAAAGAGCCGTAAGCATAAGGATCAGCCCATAGACGCTGGCCGGAATGGGGAGCGGTATGATCAGATGCAGTATTTCTCCGAGAAACGAGAAAAACAGAATAATACAAAACTGACGTAAAAATTTCATGTGCATTCTTCCTCCAACTGGTAGTACCAGTGAATTATAAAACAGAGTTATTGGCATGTCAAGAGAGGATGATATTGGCTGCGTTCCTTCAATTGGAGAACGGCGGAAAATTAAAAAAATGGCTGCTTATAGGTTTATCCTGGTTCTTGCAGAGAAACTTGAAACTTACCCATATAATCTCTATAATAAAATTCAATTAGCAATCGCATTAATGAAAAGACGGTGAACTGCTTAAGTTTGCGGTCATTATTTCCAAAACAAATGGGAAATGGGTATTCTGTAAGCACAGAGAAAGAGATACCTATGAAGTGCCTGGCGGACACAGAGAAAGCGGCGAAGACATTTTGACCACCGCCAGGCGGGAGTTGAGAGAGGAAACTGGTGCAGTGGATTTTGTGATCAGGCCGGTTTGCGTATATTCTGTAAAAGGAAAAACAGAAATAAACCAAGGCGATGAGGATGAAACATTCGGAATGCTTTTTGTCGCGGATATATTTTCCTTTGAAGAATTGCACAGTGAGATAGAAAGTATTTTGATTACGGATCATTTAGTCGATAGCTGGACCTATCCTCTGATTCAGCCCGATGGCCATTTCCACATCAAGAGTATGGATAACGATAGATATAACCAGTCCAGTACATTACATCCAAAGAATAGGCCGCACCGGCTTTTTTCAGGCCGCCGATTTCGTCGTTTAGTTCTTCAAGAATATATTCTTCGCCGGCCCACTGCAAACGGTCATATACATCGTCAAGAGCGGCCGCAGCTTTGCTGTTTTTTCTGCCGGAGCTGGGCGGCAAGATCCTTTCCTTTTACAGAAAGGATAAGGATTTTGAGCTTGCGGCTCAGAAGGGCAGGGGCGACGGGCTTATTTTATCGGGGGCGGAGAGGTTTTCCGATTATGCCTTTGGAATGGATGACGCCTTTCCGAATATTGACGCAGAAGAATTTCTGTGGAACGACAGACGGCTCCGGTATCCGGATCATGGCGAGATCTGGAACCATGCCTTTCAAGTGCAGGAGCAAGGAGAACTTTTTGCAAAGCTGAGCTGGCGGAGCGAAGCCTTTTCTTACCTGTATGAAAAAAGCTTTTCGCTGGAAGGGGAAAAACTTCGGATTCGGTACAGAATCTGCAATCCGGGCAGGGAGGAAATTCCCTGTATCTGGACCTGGCATGGACTGATGCAGTATGATGCGGCAAAGCTTCCATATCTGGGGGGCTGGATCACGGCGGGAGACTTTCAGGGGGATTATAATTGCGCTTTGGAGCCGTCCAGCGGTTTTTATGACAAAGTTTCCAGGGCAGGGACATTAAAGACCCTTCCGGTGCTTGGGGGCGGAGAAGAGACAGAGTTTGAGCTGGCACTTAGTCTGGAGGAGTTGTGATCAGTCTGGAAAGGGTGCGACGGGGCAGAACCTGAAAGAGCAAAATAAGTAAATCATTGAGCAAATATAAGCAATGCGCTCCGGCATGGTTTGGGGTATAGTGAAACCAAAATCACAAACCTGAAAAGTGCAGAAAGCAGGAAAGAAAAGAGGGACAAAATGGCTTATAAACTCAATTTGGAAAATTTGAAAGAAAAGGAAATCCGCCCCCTGGGCGAAGACTTTAAGGGGACAAGCGCAGGAGGGGAGGAAATCTCTTTCACCAACTATTACATGATGAAGAATGGGAAGCCCTTCTTTGGGGTGAGCGGGGAATTTCATTTCAGCCGTATGTCGGACACACGCTGGGAGGACGAGATGATCAAGATGAAGATGGGAGGCATCAGCGTGGTTGCCACTTACCTTTTCTGGATTCATCACGAGGAGGAGGAAGGAGTCTTTGACTTTACGGGGGGCCGGAATTTGCGCAAATTTGTTGAACTGTGCCACAAGCACGGGTTGTATGTGATCCTGCGGGTAGGCCCATTTGACCATGGAGAGGTGCGCAACGGCGGCATACCGGACTGGATGTACGGAAAGCCCTTTGAGGTGAGGAAGCTGAGCGAGGGATTTCTTTTTTATACAAAACGGCTGTATGCGAAGATCGGCGAGCAGGTGGCCGGGCTGTTCTTCAAGGACAACGGCCCGATCATCGGCGTCCAGATCGATAACGAATATATGCACTCCTCCGCTCCCTGGGAGATCACCATGGGAATCTCCAATGAGTGGGGGTTTGGAGGGGACGAGGGGGATGAATATATGCTGCGCCTTAAGGATTTGGCGGCGGTATGACCTGCTGTTATTATTACCGGTTCCAATTCCCTTACAAGAGCGTGGATGCCATGGCAAACATCAAGATCGCATCAGGCTGCAATTTCCTTGGCTGCTATATGTTCCAGGGAGGCAGCAATCCGGTCGGAAAGCACGGCATGTTTATGAACGAGGGACAGGTTCCCAGGATTTCCTACGACTACCAGGCGGCCCTGGGGGAGTTCGGGCAGGTGAGGGAATCCTGCTTGCGGCTTAAAAGCATCCACTATTTTGTGAACTGCTTTGGGGAGAGGCTTTGCGGACTTAAGACGGCGCTTCCGGAGGGGGCCTCGGATATTGACCCCAGGGATCATAAGACCCTGCGCTTTGCGGTGCGCACGGACGGAAAGAGAGGGTTTCTGTTTATAAATAATTATCAGGATCACGCGGCTATGTCGGACAAAAAGGATGAGGAAGTGACTCTGCAGCTTAAGGATGAGGAGATCACCTGGAAGATCAGTATTGCTGCGGAAGAAAATGCCATCCTGCCCTTCCATTTTGACTTGGACGGCATTGATCTGATCCGGGCGACGGCTCAGCCTGTTCTGAAAACCGATGTGGGAGGGAAAACCACTTATGTATTTTTTGTCCCGGATGGGATGCGGGCGGAGTTTTTGTTTGAGGACGGAGTTTGGGTAAACGGGAAACAGACGGACAGTTATCAATGCGATCAATGCTGTCAGTGTGCGGACGGGGCGGACACGGAGCTTTTCGAGGTGGAAAAAGAGGGAAGGAAGTTGAGTGTTCTTGTAGTGAGCAGAAAGCTGGCAAATCAGATGTTCCTGCTGGCAAACGGCGGACTGGTGTTTTCAGAGGGAGCCATTCTGGAGGATCAGGACGGAATCCGTTTGGAGACAGAGAAAGCCGTAAACCTGCTCAGAACCTATCCGGCGGATTTGCTCAAGGGAAAGGCAGGTGTGCGGGAAACAGAAAGTATTACTAACGTCCAGATCCTGGGAAGTTATCTGGCAGAGACGGCGGAGCGCAGACCGCAGGTAAAGGTTCAGAAGGTGGCCGAGGGAAGATACACCCTTACTTTTCCGGAAAACCTGATGGAAGGATTAAAGGATGCAAGGCTGCAGCTTGTTTACAGCGGGGATATTGGTCATGCCTTTTTGGGAAACCGCATGATCAATGACAATTTCTCCAACGGCGCAGTATGGGAGATCGGGCTCAAGGATTTCGCACAGGAACTTTCAAAGGAAAGCATGGTGATCTATATTACGCCTTTGAAGGAGGGCGTGAATGTGAACGTTGAATCCGCCATGGCGGCCCGCAGGGAGGAAGCGCAGGCTTATGTGGCAGAACTGAAGGAGGCGGCGCTACAGCCGGTGTATGAGATCAGGCTGGAATGAATTTTTTAACACGCTTTAGGATAACAGGTGCAGGAGCGGTTGAACGAACCCCGGACTCATGTTATAATACGGATTGCAAAGCCATGGAAGCATGGTTGGAAGCAATAGAGGATAGGAGGAATGACACATGGCACTGCCTGCAGAAAAGACCCGATATACCTTTGCGGATGTTCTCTCATGGGATGAAGATGAACGGATTGAAATTATAGACGGAGAGGCGTTTATGATGGCTACGCCTTCCAGAATCCACCAGGAAATCAGCGGGGAGTTATTCCGGCAGCTTGCCAATTTCTTAGAAGGGAAGCAGTGCAGGGTTTATCCTGCTCCTTTTGGCGTCCGTCTGTTTGCGCGGGATGGGGATGGGCCGGAGGATGTGGACACGCTGGTGGAGCCGGACATTTCGGTGGTATGTGACAGGAGCAAGCTGGATCAGCACGGGTGCAAGGGAGCGCCGGAGATGGTGATTGAAATCCTGTCCCCTTCCACTCTTCGGCATGACCGGCTTGTGAAGCTGAACCTGTATGATCAGGCCGGGGTTTTGGAATACTGGATCGTGGATCCCCAGAACAGGGCCGTACAGGTGTTTCGGCGGGATGGCGGCGCAGCCCTCCGCATCTGTGAGGAATACGGACACACACAGGTGGCAAAGGTGAGTGTGCTCGACGGGTGCTTCCTTGAACTGAGCAAGGTGTTTCCCGAATAAACCGCTCACGACAGAAAAAGCCGGGGCGCCTCATCATTCTGCGAAAAACTTCGATACTGGGCGGGGGTCATATGATGGTGTTTTTTGAAGGCATTGCAGAATACGCTCTCGCAGGAAAAACCGGTGTTGAAGCAGATGTCTTTCACGGAAAGTTCAGTGGTTTTCAGCAGGTATCTGGCAGTGGCCATACGGGTATTGATCAGATATTCATGAGGGGTAAAGCCGGTCTCCTTTTTGAAGGCGCGTATGAAATGGTATTGGCTTAAGCCGGAGCGATCCGCCAGAGTTTCGATGGACAGATTCTCTGTAAAATGTTCATTGATATAAGTGATGATTCTTTCAGCCATGTCTGCATAATCGCGGACATGGCTTTTTTGCGGGGTAAAAGGCAGAAACTCCGTCAATATGTCGGTCAGATATTTGGCCATAAGGGGCTCTTTTACGATACTGCCGTTATAAAAAATCTTGAGAATACCGGACATTTTCCGCAGAACAGGATAAGGATCCGGAAGGGAAAAAACATTGCCGATGCGGGAGGTGACGCAGGTATAATAAGCCCTTGCGACAGGGCCGTCAAAATGGCACCACAGGCACTCGCAGCCGGTGGCGGAGGAGTAGCCGTGCTTTTTGTAACAGTCAAGGAGAATAAAGCTGCCGGAGGCAGCGTGTGTCTTTTTGCCCTCGAAGGATAAGTCCAGCTCTCCTTTCCGGATATACATGAGCAGAAAGCTGTCAAAGGATTCCCGCACCAGACGGTAGCCGGGCTTATGGGAAAAGAGGCCGCACTGCATGGGATAAAGAAAGGTTTCGAGAGCGGTTTTGCTGGGGGAGTAGATAAAATAATCGGAAACGGAAGCCACATTCTTTTCGTGGGATTTCATAAAATACCTTCTTACTGTTGAAACGCGAGGGAACGCATGGAACAGGAAATAAACGGATGTCTCTCGCTTGTCTTATTGGGGACGACAAGTTATTTTGCCGCCTGCTATCAGCATCATTATAGAGAAATATCCCCTACAACGCAATAGCAATAAATATAAATGAAACAGCAAATCAGAGCAATGCTTTTGGAGGGCATATCGGATAAAATACGGATATAAAGCAGCAGATAAGCCGGAAATATGTGTTCAGATAAAGAATTTTACAAAGCGCAAGAAACGAAAAGGAGGCAGAAAATGAATCAGAAAGCAGCCATCTGGGAGAAGAAAATTATGATCCCCACCTATGAGATCGGGGAGGCGGAGAAGAACCCCATTTTTTTGGATAAGCGGGTGTATCAGGGCAGCAGCGGGAAGGTTTACCCGTACCCCACCGTGGAGAGGATCAGCGAGGAGAAAAGGGATAAGGAATACACAGCCGTGTGGCTGGAAAACGAATACCTGCGGGTGATGGTGCTGCCCGAACTGGGGGGCAGGATTCAGAGGGCCTATGACAAGACCAACGATTATGACTTCGTATATTACAACCATGTGATCAAGCCTGCGCTGGTGGGGCTGACAGGGCCCTGGATCTCCGGAGGGATCGAGTTCAACTGGCCCCAGCATCATAGGCCCACTACCTTCCTTCCGGTGGACTATGTGATGGAGGAAGGGGAGGACGGCAGCGCTTCCGTCCTGCTCCATGATGTGGACCAGATGTACGGCACCAAGGGGATTGCCAGGATTACCCTGTATCCGGGAAAGGCGTATATTGAGATCAAGGGGCAGCTTTACAACCGTACTTCCATGCCCCAGACTTTCCTCTGGTGGGCGAACCCGGCGGTTCCGGTAAATGACAACACCCAGTCTGTTTTTCCTCCGGACGTCCATGCAGTGATGGATCACGGCAAAAGGGACGTTTCCAGGTTCCCCATTGCGACGGGGGTATATTATAAGAAGGATTACAGCGAGGGCGTGGATATTTCCCGCTACAAAAACATCCCGGTTCCCACCTCTTATATGGCGGAGAAATCCAAATACGACTTTGTGGGGGGATATGACTATGGAAAAGAGGCCGGGATCCTGCACGTGGCGGACCATCACATTTCACCGGGCAAGAAGCAGTGGACCTGGGGCTGCGGTGATTTCGGCAGGGCCTGGGATCGGAACCTGACCGATGAGGACGGCCCTTATGTGGAGCTGATGACAGGGGTATACACGGATAACCAGCCGGATTTTACCTGGCTGAAACCCTTTGAGGAAAAAACCTTTACCCAGTATTTCATGCCCTATAAAGCGGTGGGACAGGTAAAAAATG
Source organism: uncultured Lachnospiraceae bacterium (assembly GCA_910579425.1). Classification (GTDB taxonomy): domain Bacteria; phylum Bacillota; class Clostridia; order Lachnospirales; family Lachnospiraceae; genus Suilimivivens. The sequence continues at coordinate 24,984 of CAJTVL010000011.1, forward strand.
CCACCACCCAGGCCGCCGTCCATCTTTCCATGGAAGGGGATACAGCCCATGTGATCGTCTATGCCACGGGAGTATACGAGTCGGCCAGAGTGGAGCTGACAGTTTGCGGCGAGACGGTTCTGGATGAGAGGGTAAGGCTTTCCCCTACAGATATTTATAAGGGGGATGTGAAAGTCGCCGGAAAGAAAGAGGAAGATTTGCGGATCCGGGTCTGTGATGCCCAGGAAAATCTCTTGGTGGAATACCAGGGCGAGGCCGCAGAAATCCCGGAGCTTCCCGAACCTGCCAGAGCGGCAAAGGCGCCGGAGGAGATTATGACAAACGAGGAGCTGTATCTCACCGGGCAGCATATCGAGCAGTACCGCCATGCCACTTATCTTCCCGATCCCTACTATCTGGAGGGGCTGAAAAGAGACCCGGGGGACATCCGGATCAACAATGCCTACGGCTCTCTCCTGATGCGCAGGGGGGATTTCCAGGGGGCGGAAAAATATTTCACAAAAGCTCTGGAGCGCCTGGCAGAGAGAAACCCCAACCCTTATAATGGGGAAACCTTCTACCTGCTGGGGCTGACGTACTTTTATCAGGAGAGATACGAAGAGAGCTACGACGCCTTTTACAAGGCAACCTGGAGCAGCGAGCAGCAGGAAATGGCATTTTACTATCTGGCAGCCATTGACGCCAGAATCGGAAGATTTGGAAAGGCTCTTGACCATGTGGAGAAGGGGCTGGTGAAAAATTCCCACAATGTAAAGGCAAGAGGCTTAAAGGCTTATCTGCTCAGAAAGCTGGGAAGGGAAAAGCAGGCCGGCAGGCAGATCGAGGATAACCTTGCCCTGGATCCCTTTGATTTCGTGTCCGGAAATGAGCGGATTTTGCTTGGCGGAAATGAGAGGGTTCTGCCTGGAGGAAACGAGGGAACATTGTCTGTCGGAAATGAGGACGAAAGGACTTTGCCGGATGGAAAGGACGGCAGCGGCAGGGCGGCATTAAATGAAAAGATGCGGGATTTTCAGGAAAACTATCTGATGACCGCAAGAGATTACGGGGAGTTCGGCGCGTATCAGGAAGCAGTGGGGGTTCTTGATGCCTGCACCAAAGAATATCCCATGCTGTATTACTATGCTGCTTTTTATCAGAGCAGGATTGGGGAGAATGCCGATGATAAATGCGGAAAGCCGGAGGGCAGGACTGGCAGTATGAGCGGTACGACAGACAGTAAGGGAAACGCTATGGCGAACAGAACGGCGGCAGAGCTGCTTGCCAGGGCCGAGAAGGCTCCTTTTGACTATTGCTTCCCCAACAAGACGGAGGATATTAGGGTGCTGCGCTTCGCCATAGAGAGCGGCTGCCATGCAAAGGCGCCCTGCTATCTTGGCAACCTGTTTTATGATAAATTGAACTGGCAGGAAGCCATAAGGCTCTGGGAGCTGTCGGCCCAGACGGACGATCGCTTTCCCGCGGTACACCGGAACCTGTCACTGGCTTACTATAACAAATGCGGAGACGCCGAAGGGGCAAGGAGGGAGATGGAAAAGGCCTTTGCCCTGAATAAAAAGGACATGCGTATCTTCCTGGAGCTGGATCAGCTTTATAAGAAACTGGGCTGGACTTTTGAGCAGAGGCTGGAAGGATACGAGGAGCACCGGGAGCTGATCAAGGAGCGGGATGACCTTTATATTGAATATATCACTCTGGTGAACCTCACCGGGGACCATGAGCGGGCCTATGAGTACATCATGGGACACCATTTCCATCCATGGGAAGGGGGCGAAGGGAAGATTACAACCCAGTACACCCTTGCGCTGCTTGAGATGGGAAGGAAAGCCCTGGCGGATGGACGTTATGAGGAGGCAAAGGCGCTTTTGGAGAAGGCTCTGGTTTACCCGGAAAATCTGGGAGAAGGAAAGCTGGAAGGGACAAAGGATAACCATGTTTATTATCATCTGGGACTTGCCCTGGAAGGGCTTGGGCAAAAACAGGCGGCAGAGGAATGCTTTGTGAGGGCGACGGAGGGCACGGATGAGCCTGCCGGAGCCATGTATTACAACGACCAGCCTGCCGACATGATCTTGTATCAGGGATTGTCTTACCAGAAGCTTGGAAAGGCGGGGGAGGCCAGAGCCCGGTTTTACCGGCTGATCGACTATGGGGAGCAGCACCTGCGGGACGAGGTGAAGATCGAGTATTTCGCGGTGTCATTGCCGGAGTTTCTGATCTTCGACGAGGATTATACTATGAGAAATAAGGCCCATTGCTATTATCTGATGGCTCTGGGGAATATGGGACTTGGGAGGAAGGATGAGGCGGAAAGGTTTTTGAAGGAGGCTTTGGCCGTGGAGCCATCTCATATGATGTGTCGGGTGTATGAGAAGCTGGTGGGGAAAATGACGGTATAAACCGGAAAGGATGTCACAAACAGACCAAAGGCAGGTGACGGAAAATCATCTGCCTTTGATTGAAACATAAGGATGGCTGGAATGAATTTTCAAACACGGTCTAGCATCCGTTGTTTTCTCTTTACAAACCACCATAATACGCTTATACTGCAATTCAGATATGAATTTATTCAGATATGAATTTCTTTTAACGGGGAATCCCCCAAATCTTAAGGCTGTTGTCAGCTAAGAAAGGAAAAAACATTATGGCAATTACACAAAAAGAAGCAGATGCTTTGGAACTTAAGTTTATGGATGCCATGCCGGGAGAACGTGATTTTTCCAAAGAAAGCGCGAGAAAGCTTTTGGAGGCATGGGATCACCTTATAGAAATCATGGTTCGTGAGAACAATATGACGGACAGTCTCGGCGTGGAATCCATAGACTGGCAGATCGGAAACTGGGCTGACGATACGGTGATGGCTGTTCATAATGCGCACCTTTATGAGGAGGAAATCAGGGTCAATGAGCAAATCGTCCGGATTCAATGGTCTGGCGATGATAATCTTTTTCACGAGAATGCCAGGCGGGATATTGCCGACACCTATGCGGATATGGGAAATGTGGAAGAGTGCTATAGGTTGTATGAAGAGTATCTGCGGGAGGATCCGCTGTGGGGATGGGCATGGATCGGTTATTACAGGCAGCTGAATGACCATAAAGATGCCCGGTTTGAATCAACTTTGGAGGACTTGTATCAAAAGATTAAAGCCGGTGTGGACTTTCGGGACAAGGAGGATCTGTTCAGAGAGCTGGGCGATGAATACAACACACTCGGGAACAAAGAGAGGGCCGATTATTTTTATAAATTGGAGGATGAGGAAAAAAGCAAAGCGAGAAGCTTTCATAGAGCATATGAGAAGGAAGTGCCGCAAATAAAGCCGAAGAAAATCTATCCGAATGATCCCTGTCCCTGTGGCTCCGGTAAGAAATATAAAAAATGCTGCGGAAAGAAGTAAACAGAGGTGATTTGCAATGTTTGTCGTTAATCTCACAGATATTGACCGTGTGCTAAAGGACTTTAAAATCGGTTCGGAAATCAGAGACATTTCTGAACTGCAAAGGTATCATTATGAGCGCGACGACCCCGATTCGAAGGAGGTACGTCTTATAGTAAAAGTAGAGCTTAAGTCAGGCCCGCCTCTCGTGATACGGTTCAAAAACGAAGCGGATGTGACCTTAGAAGGGATTGAGGATCAAAGCCGTTTTGCAGATGAGCTGCGAAAAAACGGAATCACAACGCCATATCAGTTTCGCTTGGAGGGAGCTTATGCCAGGCTGTACAAAATCAATGGATATGACGTAATCGTTACGGCTGAGCAGTTCGCGGAACATGAGGTCAGAGTCGTTGAGCCTGTAATTGCTGAGAAAACGGGCAGGCTGTTGGCACAAATGCACAGCATCTCCGAGAAAAATAATCTTCACGTACCTAATAAAGTGCTGTTTGATCCCTTTGCGGCAAACGATCTGTTTGATTTTGAAGCCTTTGCCTCTGTGGAATCTTTTCTTCGCGGCAAAGAGGAGGTATTGTTTCACAGAATTGTCCAAAAGTATCATTCCTACATGGAGCTCCTGGAACCTCTGCGAAGTTTGCCTCGGTATGCGGTACAGGGGGACATAAGCTTCTGCAATTTGTATCAGACCCCCTCAGGTGAAATCGGCGTGTTTGACTTTAACAGATGCGGAGATAACAATCTGTTTTGCGACGCATTCATGCAGGCCGTATTCGAAGCAAGGCTTATGAATTATCCGGACGGTTCGAAGAGCGGGTTGAAAAGAGAGATTTTTGATTCCTTTTTAAAAGGATATCGTTCGGTTCGCAGTTTTTCGGCGGAAGAACAAGCCTGGTGCCCTTATCTCTATGCGGTAATCAATGGATTTTGGAAGATCGACATGAAGTGGGATAAAGACAGCCTGATCAATGCGGCGAAAAGGGGAGATGTGGAAAAAGTGAGGCAATGGCTGGAAACGATCTGGCAGCGGCTTATCCTTCCGGAACGGGCCTTTTCTTCTTTGATATAGCGCTGGACTGCCATACTGGTAAATGATAAAATAGACGAAAGTACAGGAACTTGTGATATAAGCTTATCACAAAGGAAAGAAAAGGAGCAGCAGGAATGATTAAAATTACAGGAGAGAATTTACCAAATATCCCATGGCAGGAGCCAACCGGCAGAGAACATCTGCCGGTATGGCGTTATAATGCAAACCCGATTATTGAGCGGTTTGCCACCAAAAATTCAAACAGTATTTTTAACAGCGCAGTGGTTCCCTTCGGGGATGGTTTTGCGGGAGTGTTCCGGTGTGACAGTAAGTCCATCAGTATGGATATTTTCCCAGGGTTCAGTAAGGACGGCATTCAATGGGAGATTTCCGACGAGCCCGTCTGCTTCCAGGGGGCGCATCCGGAGGTGGCCAAAAGGGATTACCGTTATGATCCCAGGGTTTGTTTCATAGAGGACAGATATTATGTTACCTGGTGCAACGGATACCATGGGTATCCAACCATTGGGATTGGATATACCTTTGACTTTAAGACCTTTTATCAGTTGGAAAACGCCTTTTTGCCGTTTAACCGTAACGGTGTATTGTTTCCGCGCAAAATTAACGGCAACTATTATATGCTGAGCCGGCCCAGCGACAATGGACATACCCCTTTTGGAGATATTTTCTTAAGCGAAAGCCCTGATCTGAAATACTGGGGATGTCACAGGCATGTGATGGGAACAATCAGGGGAGACGCCTCCGCATGGCAGTGTACCAAGATCGGCGCCGGAAGCGTTCCGATTGAAACGGATGAGGGATGGCTTTTGATTTACCACGGGGTGATCAATACCTGCAACGGATTTGTGTACCGGATGGGATGTGCGCTGCTTGACCTGGAGGAGCCATGGAAGGTGATAAGGAGGACGAAGAACTATATTTTAGGGCCCCACGAGCTTTATGAGTGTGTGGGGGATGTGCCCAATGTGGTATTTCCCTGCGCGGCGCTGACAGATGCGGCAACAGGGAGAATTGCCATTTATTATGGCTGCGCGGATACGGTTACCGGCCTTGCCTTTACCACTGCCCAGCGGCTGATGGATTACATGGAACAGGAATAAGCGCAATGGAATGGGGATTTTTGTTTATTTTTAACAGTGTACTCCTTGGAGTAGGGCTGGCTATGGATGCATTTTCCGTGTCATTGACCAATGGGTTGAACGAACCGGATATGAAAAGGGGCCGTATGTGTGGGATTGCGGGAGTGTTCGCGGGATTTCAGGCATTGATGCCTATGCTGGGATGGATCTGCGTCCGTACGGTTGTCCAGTATTTTGTCATGTTTGAAAAGTTTATTCCGTGGCTTGCGCTGGTGCTTCTCGTTTATATTGGCGGAAAGATGCTGATCGACGGGATCCGTAAAAAGGATTCTGAGGAGAAAGAAGAGGGAATCGGGGCAGGGGCTTTGTTTCTTCAGGGAGTTGCTACTTCCATCGACGCTTTATCAGTGGGTTTTACGATTGCGGGATACGGATGGATTAGGGCCCTGTCCTCTGCTTTGATCATTGCCGGCGTAACTTTTATTATCTGCATGGCCGGGCTGATGATCGGGAAGAAATTTGGGACAAGGCTTTCTGACCGGGCGCAGATTTTGGGCGGGGTGATTTTGATTGTCATTGGCGTTGAAATTTTTATCAAAGGGATTATGTAAAGGAATAGGTTGGAAATAAGCCATCAGGCTTATTTCCAACCGGCAATTTGGGCCGCTTACGGCCCAAATCGGATCGCAGATGCGAAACCGCTTTTACATAGCCGCAGACAGGGCCGCCGCCATACACAAGCTGTACATTCTGTCCATACTTAGGCAGTTCTTCATTCAGACTGGCAAGGGAATCCTCGCCAAAGTAAAGCTTCATCGGGTTACAATACATAAAATTTCCTAACACCGCCTTCCGCCTCGTATTTTAAGTTTATAAATGTCATTTCATATTTTCCGAAAAAAACTGCTCCAGCTTATCGAACGGAATGGCGTCCTTCCTGCCTCCGTCATACAGATCTGTGTGGACTGCCTCCGGGATGATCAGCAGCTCCTTGTTATCTGCATAAGGGTTATCCTTCACCATTGCGGCATAAGCATCGCGGCTGAAATAGCAGGAATGTGCTTTCTCCCCGTGCATGATAAGGACTGCGCTGCGGATCTCATTGCTGTACTAAAGGATGGGCTGGTTCATAAAGGACATACAGCCGATCACATTCCAGCCGCCGTTTGAGTTCAGGGAACGTTTATGATAACCTCGGTCCGTTTTATAGTAATCATGATAATCTGCTACAAAGAAAGGCGCATTCTCCGGAAGCGGATCGACAACGCCGCCGCCCGGCGCATAGCTGCCATTTTTATAATCTACGAGTCTCTGGGCGTTCATGGCTTCCTTCTTTGCGTATCGTGCGTCTGCGGAATTCTCACCGTCAAAATATCCGTTGGCATTGACGCGGGACATATCATACATGGTGGAGGCAACCGCCGCCTTAATACGTGTATCCAGTGCTGCTGCGTTGAGGGCAAGGCCTCCCCAGCCGCAGATACCGATAATGCCGATACGCTCAGGGTCAACATTCTCCTGTACGGAAAGGAAATCCACCGCCGCCTGGAAATCCTCTGTATTGATGTCCGGTGAAGCCATGTATCTGGGTGTACCGCCGCTTTCACCGGTAAAAGAAGGATCAAAGGCAACAGTGAGGAAGCCGCGCTCCGCCATTGTCTGTGCATACAGTCCGGATGCCTGCTCCTTTACCGCGCCAAACGGCCCGCATACCGCAATCGCAGCCAGCTTCCCTTCCACTCCTTTCGGTTCATAAAGATCTGCCGCCAGTGTGATCCCGTAACGGTTAGGGAATGTCACCTTGCGGTGATTCACCTTTTCACTTTTCGGGAAAGTCTTATCCCATTCCTTTGTTAATTCCAGTTTTACGGTATTTTCCATTTTGTAATGCCTCTCTTTCTTTTTTGTTGTTTTTTAATTATTGCTTTTCCATCTGCCATACTAAGAAATCAAGACAACCCTTTCCTGACTTTCATGCAGGCTGTCCATCAGGCCGCAGCGGTGTTTCCGCAGTGTTTTAATCGCATCCTGAATCTGACCGTTACCATACAGTCTGCAAACCTTCTCAATGGTCTGGGCGCTGCAGCCTGCATCCTTTAGATTCTGAACCAAATCATCCGTATGACCGCCTCCCTTCCTGCTATGTCTGTATTATATCTCCTTGATTTTTATTTTGCTAATGGCTATAATTTATATCATGATATAAATTTTGGGAATATCATAGGAGGGCAATATGGAGCTGCGAACTATGAGATATTTTCTTGCCGCGGCAAGGGAAGAAAATATAACCCGCGCGGCAGAACTGCTTCACGTCACCCAGCCTGCTCTCTCCAAGCAGCTAAAAGCACTTGAAGACGAGCTCGGGAAAAAACTGTTTATGCGCCGCAGTTATAGCATACAGCTTACGGAAGAAGGAATTTTACTGCGGAAACGGGCGGAAGACTTGATAAAAATGGCTGACAAAATCACAACTGAATTTCTTGCTTTGGATGATGTCTTGGGCGGCGATGTTTACTTTGGCTTGGCGGAATCTTACCAGATCAGATGCCTCGCCGCCACAATCAGAAGATTCAAAGAGTCTTACCCTGATCTGCATTATCATATTACCAGCGGCGACACGGAACAGGTTACGGAAAAACTGGATAAAGGTATCATTGACTTTGCCGTACTGGCGCAGGAACCCAATACTGCAAAATATCATTATTTGACATTTCCCCATGCTGATCTTTGGGGTGTTGTCATGCCAGAGAACTGTCCATTGGCGGAAAAAGAAGCCGTCTGCGTGGAGGACTTATTTGGAATCCCTCTTTTTTGTTCCGAACAGGGATGGAGCAATGATATTCCCAAATGGTGCGGCAATAACATGGATAAATTACACCTTGAAGGGTCGTTTCGGCTATCATATAACGGATCGCTTTTTGTGAAAGAAGGACTCGGCTATCTTTTGACCTTTGAACATTTGATTGACACAAACCCTGAAAGCGGACTTGTTTTTCGTCCCCTCACGCCGAAGCTTGAAACAAAGATATATTTAATTTGGAAAAAATACCAAATATTTACCCCTATTGCCGAACGACTGCTTGAAAAATTGAAATCTGAATTGTTAGAATAGAAATCGAAACGTGTATTTGCAGATATGGCTAGGAATCTGGTAAGGGAAAGGCTGCTTTTATTGACGGGCACAAATATATAGTGATGCACGAGATTCGTGTTTTTTTCTTCTTCATTTCAAATTCCTCCTGTGTCCGTCTCCGCTTAAGCCAATACCTCCGGCAAAAGGTGCTCGATTAATTTCTCCTGCATCCTGACCCGTTTGGCCTGACAGGTTTCCCACATAGCCTTATTTTCATATTCATTCGGATCGCCCTCCAAATCCAGAAGCTCCCGTGCATTTCCCGTCCGTAACTGCCAGAAAGCCTTCGCCCTCTGCAAAGGTATAGTTCCTGCTCCAATCCGGATCACGCAGAGAACGGCCGTCGCAGGGCGGTATGGGAAGCTGCGCCGCGTCCAGACAGGTTGGCAGAAAATCTGTGGAATTTACCAGCCGGTTGTCCGTCTTTGCCTCTTTTTGCCCCGGGTATCGGATCAGCAAAGGGATCCGCCATACCTCGTCATAAGCGCAGTTGTGTTTTCCCCACAGACCGTGATTTCCCAGCATTTCCCCGTGATCTGCCGAAAACAGTACCATAGCGTTATCTCCATATTTTTCAGAAACGGCGCGCAGGATTTCTCCTACCTGGTCGTCGATCAGCTTTATGTTTGCGCAATAGCTGGTCAGCAGGCGCTTCCAGTAGTCTTCAGTATAATTTTTGCAGGCGCATCCTTTCTGCCTGTCGGCTTCCGTCAATATTGGCGTTAGGCCCACCGAAATAACTGTCATGATGAATCCGGTCCGTGCCCTCTAATTCCCCTTCTTTTCTTTTCCTTTGAGGAAGATGTTCGGTGTCTGCCTGTTTGAGATATTCTTCGGGGGCGTCAAAGGTATAATGGGGGCCGCTGAAGGAAATCCAGGTAAACAGAGGTTTAGAGCAGTCATACTGCCTGATATATTCCGCTGCCTTCCTCCCCACCCACGCATCCGGATGCCATTGGGAAGGCCCCGGGAACGGGAACACTTTCTGATACTCCTGGTTCCAGACAGCCTCTCTGTATGCCGTTAAATATCCGGCTTCCTCCAATTCTCTGCTGTAATCATCATAGAACCAGACGGAAACCTGCTTATCATCCTCCAATTCCAGATGCTGAATTCCAAGACTCTTGTAATAAGCTTTAAAATCATCATAAGGAAGCGTTCTGTCCGGCCGGGTACTGGAATAGGGCACCGGTGCAAAATGGCATTTACCGAAAACACTGGTGTGGTAGCCGCCTTCCTTCATGGAAGTGAACAAATTCGGCAGTCCGTTATCCAGCGCACATTTCCGGAAATTGCTGTAAGCGCCGCTGTGGTGGGGATAAAGCCCGGTCAGAATAGAACATCTTGCAGGCAGGCACCAGGGGCTTGTGGTATAACAATTCCCATAATTGGTTCCTTCCTTTGCCAGGCTGTCGATCTGCGGCGTTTTTACCGCCTGCCCGCCACAGTATCCAAGTACGCCTTTGTTTAACTCGTCACATGTAATTAATAGGATCGCCGCTTTGTCCATGCAAATGTCCTCCCCGTACTTTTTTCAGAGTATAGCAGGCGGGCATCCTGTTTTCAATTTGTGGTTTTACCGCGATATGTGATGTTTTACGCAGGCGATATGTAATTTATTTTTGATATGTGAATGACGAAAAATCCAGTGGAAAGTCCTTTGCCGGACTGATATAATGAATATGACAGATAGAACCGGAGGATTTTTGCGATCGAATAAAGGGATTGCCATGCCGGGGAGGACTATGGGGGTCCGCTGCAAGCAGGTGAGCAAAATAGAGTAGACTTTATATCTTAATTATGGTATAGTAGCAGTATCAGCAATTTGATAATTACAAGAAGGGGAGGGCGGTCATATGACAGACAGTGAAAAGCTTGATTTATTGCTCGAAAAAGTAGTAGGCTTGGATGAGAAATTTACAGGACTGGATGAGAAATTTGCAGGCCTTGATCAAAAGGTTTCCAAACTTGACGAAAGGGTAGCAAGCCTTGAAATGGATATGATAGATGTAAAAGCTGACTTAAGGCGGGTGCATCGTGAAAACAATTTTATTCTTGATGAAGTGGAAAGGGTGCATGAAATCCTGAACAGGCATAAAGCGGATAAGAAGGCACATACGGCATAATTATATGGAGGGTAAACGACAATATATAGTAAGCGACAAAATAATTTGCTGTTTACCCTACCAAATATCACGAAAACAGGGTGTAAAGTCTGTTCAATTGTCAGGCTTTACACCCTCTTTTCATCTGGACAGCCCGGGGAAAATCGACTATGATAAGTGTAACCAATTTTACGCCCGCCCGGGCGGGCAGACAGGAGTTTGTGTGAAAAATATCTCAATTATGATAAAGCCCGCATCTTCGCTGTGTAATATGCGGTGCCGATATTGTTTTTATGCGGATATAACTAATTTAAGACAGGTGCGTTCCTATGGGATTATGAGCCGGGAAACCACAGAAAAAATCCTGGAGAACATCCGGTCCGGTTTACAGCGGGGGGATCAGATCAATTTTGCCTTTCAGGGAGGCGAACCGGCTTTGGCCGGGCTGGATTTTTACAGACATTTTGTAAATCTGGTGGAGGGCTGGGACAAGTCAATTAAGGTGAACTATGCCCTGCAGACAAACGGCTTATCCCTGGATGAGCAGTGGTGCAGATTTCTTGCCAGGCATCACTTTCTCGTAGGGATTTCCTTGGATATACTGCCCGCCTGCCATGACGAGGCGAGAAAAGACGAGAAAGGTCAGGGAACCTATCAGAGGGTGATGGACGGGGTGCGGCTGATGGAGCAGCATGGGGTGGAGTATAACGTGCTTTGTACTCTGACCAGGGAGGCTGCAAAGTATCCCCAAAAGATATGGAAGGCTATCACGAAGCAGGATTTTAAGTGGGTGCAGTTTACCCCCTGCCTGGGGGAGCTTTCAGGAGAGGAGGACAACTCTTACGCCTTAACGCCCCAGGATTTTGCTTCCTTTTATATCCAGTTGTTTTCCTGCTGGCTGGATGATTTCCATAAGGGAGCCTACCGCAGCATCAAACTGATCGACGACCTTGTAAATTATCTGGCCTATCAGATTCCTACCTCCTGCGGAATCAACGGGAAGTGCCAGCCCCAGCTCATTGTGGAGGCGGACGGAAGCGTATTTCCCTGTGATTTTTATTGCCTGGACGAATATCTTCTGGGAAATTTCAGGGAGCAGTCACTGGAGGAGTTGTTTTTGCTGTCAGTGAAGTCCGAAATGCGGAGCAGAGAAAGAAGGCTGATCTGTGAAAAATGCCCTTATGAGAAGATATGCGGCGGCGGATGTAAGCGGATGCAAAAGGAGGTTTACTGCGGGGCCGGAGACGGAAGCTGCGGTATGCGGAGTTTTTTGGATTACAGTTTGGATAAGCTGCAGGAGATCGCAAGGCAGGCAGTACGATGAGGGACGGACAGATTATGTACGTCCCTTTTCCATTATGTGCAGGGGCGCAAGGAGAAATTTGCTGCTGACGCACATCTGGTGGAATGCAATTTTCAAACACGCTCTGGCAGGGAGAAATAATTGAAACAACTCTGAAACATATGAAACAAAATTGACACAGGACAACAGATGATGTATGGTGAAAAAAAGCGGCAAAGGGGGAGGGAGAGTGGGAGCAACAATCCGCGATGTTGCAAAGGCAGCCCAGGTTTCTCCGGCAACCGTTTCCCGGTATTTCTCGGGGAGTAGTGTAGTGGGGAAGGAGCTGTCGAAGAGAATAGAGGAAGCGGCCGGCGCTTTGGGATATGTTCCGGATCATAGAATAAAAAAGAGCCAGGGAGTAATCGTTGTGCTTGTACCCCATTTACAGTTGGGATATTTCAGTGAAGTGCTGAAAGAGATTATCCGGCAGATGCCCAAATACCGGTACCAAATCATGATTCTTCCGACAATAGTGGATGATGACAGCTACAAAACATTTTTTAAGGATTTGTATGTGGTCGGCGTGATCTATGTGGATGAGGATATTGATCAGGATATGCTGCACTATATACAGGCGAAAAATATTAAGGTGGTAATGCTGGGAGGGGCAGCTTATGATAATCGGTGCGATATGGTTCATATCAATGATATGTCAGCCGCTTACGAGGGAATGCGGTATCTTCTGGGGCTGAATCACAGGGAGGTCCTTATCCTTGCGGACAGCCATGGAAGCATCAGTACAGGATTTCAGCGGTTAGCGGGATGCCGGCAGGCTATGAAGGAATATGGAATCGTATTCGAGGAAGGAAACTGTGTTGAACTTGGGGAACTGACCTATGAAAACGGCTATCGGGCTCTCTGTCAGGCAATGAATGAAGCAAAAAGCTTTACGGCTGTCTTTGCCTTCAGTGATGAAGCGGCATTGGGAGCGATTTCTGCCTTGTATGACAGAGGGCTCATGGTTCCCAAAGACATCTCGGTGTTGGGATTTGACGGAATCAGTTTATCGAACCGGGTGGTTCCCAGGCTTTCTACAATTTATCAGCCGATAGATGAAATGGTTGAGTGGACGCTAAACAGTTTTTACAGTACGGGAAGAAATAAGGAGACAAGGAAAATGGAGTATACTCTGCCATATAGACTGGTGGAGGGAGAAACCTGTATCAGGAGGGAAGAATGAAGATAACAGTAATTGGAGGCGGGGGCGTACGCTCCATGTTTTTGGCCAAAAGCCTTGCGCAGAACAGTGAAAGATTGGGCTTTGAGGAGATCGTCTTTATGGATCATGATGAGGAGAAGCTGCGCATTTTCGGGGGAATGGCGAAGCAGGTGGCAAAAAGGATCAGGCCGGAACTGAAATTCCGTTTGACCACGGATGCTGTGGATGCGGTTAAAGGTGCGGACTATCTCATCACGACCATTCGTGTGGGCGGCGATGAAATGAGGATAAGAGATGAGAGAACCGCGCTTGGAAGAGGCATCCTGGGACAGGAGACTACCGGAGCGGCAGGCTTTTCCTTTGCTATGCGCTCCGTGCCGGCGCTGGTAGAATACTGCGAATTGGCCAGAGAATATGCCGCTCCCCATGTTAAGGTTTTTAATTTTACCAATCCGGCGGGGGTGGTTTCCCAGACGCTTAGGGATATGGGCTATGATTTTACCTTTGGGATTTGTGATGCTCCCAGCGGCCTGCTTCATTCGGTGGCAGAGCTTTACCATGCGGACCCGGATTCTGTGACGGGAGAATGCTATGGCCTGAACCATTTGTCTTTTTTTGAGAGCATCAAATTAGACGGAAAAGAGATAATGCCAGAACTGCTGAAGGAACCAAGGCTTTATACGGAGACGGATATGCGCTTTTTCCGCAGAGATCTGGTGGCCCATTTTGGATGTGTTTTGAACGAGTATCTCTATTATTTCTTATATCGGGAGGAAGCAGTGCAGAATATTCTGGACGCCAAGGTAACCCGGGGAGAAGTGATACGTGATGTGAATCATCATATGATGGAGGAGTTATCCAACTTGAATGATCCATCCGGCCTGGATATGGAAAAGGATTTCGAGGATTGCCTGAAGATTTTTGAAAAATGGTACGGACAGAGGACAAATGCGTATATGGCGAACGAGACCGGCGTATCGAGAGAAAATAAACCCTATCATTTTGATATTTATGGGAAGGATGAGGGAGGATATGCAGGGGTGGCCCTGGGGTATATCCGGGCGCAGGTTGAGAAAAAGGCATCGGAAATGATACTGTGTGTGCCTAACCAGGGAGCCATTCCGGGACTTTTGGATGACGATGTGGTGGAGATTACCTGCACAATAGAAAAAGGCGCATGTACGCCCCACAGGATAGAACATCCGGGAGAGCTGCAAATGGAGTTGATCCGCAGAGTCAAAATGTATGAGCGGCTGGCGTCGGAGGCGCTGCGGGAGAAATCCACAGCAAAAGCGGTTGAATGCCTTATGGTTCATCCGCTAGTAAACTCTTATTCTCTGGCCCAAAGGCTGGTTCAGGATTATCTTAAGATAAATCAGGAATATACGAAAGGGTGGAAATAAATGGGATTTGTAGGGGGCGCAGGTTTTGCCAATCTGGATTTGCTGTATGCAGGACTGGAAAAAATACCGGAGGAAGGGCAGGAGGTTTATGCCAGGGAGTTTGATATGCAGTTGGGAGGCGGCGTGCCTGCCACCATGATAAACTTAAGCAGATTAGGGATTGACTCTAAATTGCTGACCTTTGCGGGGAAGGACTTTTTTTCCCAATTTGTAACAAGAGCACTTGAGGGCTATGGCGTGCAGACAATTAACCTGTATAAAGGAAGCGGCCGGCCTATCACCCTCTCCAGCGTGATGGTTTGCGGCGGGGACAGGAGTATTGTGTCTTACCAGGATAGGGTAGAGATCGCGCCGCATTATTTGGAACAGGTATACAGGCAGCTACATGGGGCTAAGGTGGTGGATATGCAGGTAGGATTTTTGGAGGCGTATCAAAGGCTTAGTGCGGAGAACACGATTCAGGTGTTTGACACCGGATGGGAAGAAGACCTGTCAATTGAAAAATATAAAGATTATCTGGAAGCTGCAGATTATTACGTGCCAAACCGAAAGGAGGCATTGAAGATCACCGGAGAGAGTACCATAGAGAATGCGGCAAAGAAGCTGGGCCAATTTTTCCCGGATGTGATCATTAAGCTGGATAAAGAGGGATGTTTGTTAAAAAACAGCAAAGGAACAAAAATAATTCCGCCATTGCAGGGAGCCAAAATGATAGATGCCACCGGAGCCGGGGATGCATTTTTGAGCGGGTTTATGTATGGACTGTATCATGATTATCCGGTGGAGCAGTGCATCCGGTTTGGAAATGTGACCGGGGGAATCTGTGTGCAGGGAATGGGATGCCTGACAAAATTTGTGGGAGAGACAGAACTGTTGCGGCTATTTGACACAATTGACAGATAGGGAAGGAATCATTTACGAAACAGACAGGAGGAGTGTATTTGGGCGCAGTGATTTTGGCAGTGGGAATATTTGGAGTACAGTATGTGGGAATTAAGGAATTTTCCAGACGGTATTTTCGTGGAACGCTGTCATATATGCATTTCGAAATGTGGTATTTGGGAATTGCCGGCCTGATACTGGCTTTGTGGAAGGGAATATCTCTTCCACAGAGTATGGCGACAGGGATTTGTGCGCTCTTGTTTGGCGCTGGAATTTCCGGGGCATTTTATTACCTGAACAATGCGTTTTCAAAAGGGCCTATGTCAACGGCCTCCATGATCATGACGCTGGCGATTCTTGCCCCTATTGGAGTGGACGTGGCGGGATTTGGAAAAAGGCTGAATGGAATGCAGATTCTGGCATTGCTTCTTTTGGGCATTGGTTTTGCAGTTTTGAGTGGAGGAAAGGCGGGGAGGGGCTACACGGCAAGGTATATAAAAGATTGCATTTTGGCCGCTGTCTGGAATGGTATTATGCTTTCCTCCATTTCTTTACAGCAGAGATTGTGCCAGGGGAGGGAGCAAACGCTTTTTCTCGCTTTGGGATTACTGGCAGGGGCGGTGGTTTCGGCAGTTTTCTTTGGGGTGAAAGGCCGGGCCGGGGAGAGAGGATGGGCTAAGTCCAACAGAAAAGAGAAGATCTTTTGGCTGCTCAGCGTGATTGTGGCGTTGGCAACATTAACCGGGAACCTGTTAAACATTCAGATCTCAAATCAATTGCCATCTGTGATCCAGTTTCCATGTGTGATAGGAGGGGGGATTCTGTTTAATATGATCAGTGCCAGGATTATTTATGGGGAAAAGATAGAGCCCGGACAGTGGGCGGGATTTTTTCTCTGCATAATGGCACTGATATGCATTAATCAATAAACACGTAAACAATGAGGGACAGGATGTTACCTGTTCCTTTTTTGTTGCGTGCATTTATTTTTCCTAGATAAACAAATGAGTATGTGTTTATTAAACAAAATGATTAAAAACAGATAAACGCTATTGACAAAATGTAAAAAATAGAATAATATTAAGCCATGAAAATGAAAAACAGAAGAAAAAACTAAACGATAGCATATACGTGTTTATTAAAAAATGATAAAAATGGATAAAAATGACAAAACGCCTGTTTTTCAGGGAACCGCTACCATGATGGTTACGCCATTTTTGGAGGGCAGGCTTTGGATGGAGGCATTGAGGGAACTGATAGAATTTCAAATGGATGCTAAGGTACAGGCAATCGTGATGGCAGGTACAGCCGGAGAAGGGCCGGGGATGGACGATGCACTGAGAAGACAGGTGATAGAAGCGGGAATCCGGCTGGCGAAAAAGAGAGTAAAAGTGCTGGCTGCCGTGGGAGGACCGAATGTCAGCGATACGGTGAAGCTTGTGAGATGGGCCTGTGATCAGGGGGCAGACGGATTTTTAGTAGTTCCGCCTTATTATCTGAAAACCTCGGAAGAGGGGTTATATAAATACTATATGGAGATTGCCGGGCAGTCCAATGTGCCTGTTGTACTGTCCAATATTCCGGCAAGGACGGGAATGTCTTTGTCAGCAGGGCTTTGCCAGCGCCTGTCAGATCACCCCATGATTAATGGAGTCAAGGAAGTGAGTGGAAATACAGTGTTTTCGGGTGAGGTTATGCGCAGGTGTAAAGGAAAGATGCATATATGGACCGGAAATGATGATCAAATAGTTCCATTGATTGCTATGGGGGCCCAGGGAGTCTTTTCTACAGCGGCGAATTTGATTCCGGGTGAGATAGGTGGGATGGTGGAGAAAATGATGTGGGGAAGCCTGGAGGAAAAGAGAGCTGCCGCCAATAGACAGATTCATTTCATGGAATTATTCCAGGCTCAATTTTGGGAGACGCATCCGATTCCCATCAAGACAGCGATGAGGAAAGCAGGATTTCCGGTGGGAGAATTCAGGCCGCCTCTGACAGAGATGCAACAGGACATCTGGAAAAAAATGCAGGCTGCAATAGAGGGTACAGGGGTTGATATTTTGTGGAAAAAGTAGGAGGAGAAGGAATGGAGGGTTTGTTTGTTGGCGGAACAATCGTGACCATGGACGAGAACCGTCGGGTATTACGGGGCCATGCGATAGCGGTCTGCGGAGAGAAGATTAAGGAAATAGGGCCGGAAAAGGAACTGCGGGAGAAATACAACCATTTTCAGATAATAGATTGTACCAACCATTGCGTGCTTCCGGGACTGATTGACTGTCATGGTCATTCCGGCCATTCTCTGCTGAAAGGCCTGTCGGTTGATACCATACATAATTGGGGGGACAGCGTATATCAAATACAGTTTTTGTATTCGGATGAGGAATTCTGGGCGGCGGACGGGCGCCTGGCGGCTATGGACAGGCTCAAAAACGGAGTTACAACGTCTGTGAGCGTGATCGGATGTGAGCCTCGGGCAGATAAGCCCGATTATGCAAGAGAGGTGGCCCTTGGCTATGAGAAGCTGGGAGCCAGGGCCGTGATAGGGGTCGGGCCGGGAAGCGCAGAATGGCCCAAAAAGGTGGGGCAATATCAGGAGGGGAAGCGGAAAGAGGTCTATGCTTCATGGGAGGATTACATGAACTCCACAGAAGCGCTTCTGCAGGAGTTTGGGAAAGAAGATCATGAGAGAATTCGCATTTTTGTGACACCCTTTACGGTGCTGCCCGATAAGCCAACCTGGGGGCGGACTGCTCCTGAAAGGTGCCATTGTCTCACCGCATTTGAAAAAATGCAGATGCGGGAGGTGAAAAGGCTGGCGGCCAAATACGATACCGGGATACACTCAGATGCCTTTGGCAATTTGATACATTTGATGGCAATGGCAGAGGAAGCTTTGTTGGGGCCCAATGTACTGTTGCAACACTGCCACGATCTGAGCATGGATGAAATCCGGATCCTTGCCCAGACGAAAACCAATGTAGGGCATTCGCCGGAATCGACCGTTCGCTATTGCCCTTATGCGGAGATGCTGGCGGAGCATGTCAACGTAGCGATTACATCAGATGGAACAGCCCCCAGAAATGGGTATGACTTGTTTCAGATCATGAGAAAGATACAAATGCTTGAGCATTACCGGTTTGATGACATTAATTATTTACCCGTAGGTACGCTTCTGGAAGGAATTACGGTGAATGCCGCTCGGGCTTTGGGGATGGAAAAGGAGATTGGATCGCTGGAAGACGGAAAGGATGCGGATATTGTAACAGTCAGCATGGACAAGCCGCATTTGGTGCCATGGGAAGATATGCCGGTGCATCGACTGGTGCTGGATGCAAACGGCCATGATGTGGATCAGGTGTGGGTAAAGGGACGTCAGTGTGTGGATAAAAGAAAATTACTGCTGGCAGACGAAGATCAGATTGTAAGGGAAGCGGATCGGATTGCAAAAAGGTGTGTTGGGGAAGCCGGACTGGAAGGCGAGTGGAATGTGCCCGTCTGGAGAAGCGCCTACAGATATTAAAAGGAATAATCGTAATGTTAAAAATAGCTATGCTGGGGATGTGGAATCATTATCATGCAGATGAATTTTTGGATACATTCTTGCAAAGGAAGGAGGTGATGGTGGCGTGGGCATGGGACACTGACTCAAATCGCGGAAGGACGTGGGCAGATGCCAAGGGGATTCCTTATGTGGATGATCTGAGAAAAGGGCTGCAAAAACACAAGGTAGACGGTGTGGTTTTAAATGCGGAACCATGGAACCAGGCACAGATTATCACTGCAGCCATGAAAGAACAGGTACATATCCTGGCGGATAAGATCGTGGCATTGGGAAAAGATCAAATAGAGCTGTTGAGAGAAAGTGCTGTGAGTTATAAAGGTATTTTTGCAGTGGCTTATCCTCTGGAGGGGCGGGCGGTATTTCAGACAGCCAGAAAGCTGATTGCCGATGGGACACTTGGAAGGCTTGTATCGCTCCACCTCCATCAGTCGCATGACGGTCTGCAGCATAAATGGCTTCCAGAACATTTTTATAAGGATGTGAGAGGCGGCGTCCTGTTAGAGCTGGGGTTTCCGATTTTTTATCTGGCGCCATATCTGGCAGACGAGGAAGTGGCAGAGGTGACTTCTATGGGGAGTTCTTTGTCAGGGGAGGCTATGGAGGACACGGCAGCGGTACTGCTGCGATTTTGTTCAGGCGCCATTGCAGTGGCGCAGGCCTCCTATATGAGTGGGATTTCCAGTTTTTCTTTAGCGATTCATGGAACGGATGCCAGCTTTGCGGTGGAAGAAAACAGTAAGAAACTTTGGCTGAATACAGGAGGTGGTTGGCAGGAGATTGAAGAGGAAAAGGCGCTTCAAAGCCCGCAGGAGGATTGGCTGTCGGCAATTCAGGGCCATTCCATTCCCAGACATGGCCTGGAGGATGGCCTGAAACAGGCAGGGTGGCTGACAAAAGTATACAAGGATTTGAGGAAGACCAAAATGATTTTGGCGGAGGAAGGGGGATACTTTGATTGATTTACTTTTGATTCATGGAATGGTCATAACCATGGATGAACACAGAAGGGTTTTGCAGGACGGAGCAGTGGCTGTCGATAAAACGAGAATACTGGAAGTGGGGGAGACAGAGACTCTGGTTAAAAAGTATGAGGCGAAAAGGCTGCTGGACTGTAAAGGAAACATTGTACTTCCGGGTTTGATCAATTGCCATACCCATGCAGGACATAATCTCATGGGGAAAGTTTCGACTGACAGCCTGGGATGCTGGTGGCCGATGGTGAGCAATATATATGAACACCATTCGGACTACGAATTCTGGAAATTGGATGCACAGCTCTCCGCCTGTAAATTTTTAAAGGCCGGAGTGACCACAGCATTCCATATCCTTGGGGGGAATCCCATGTCGGATGAACCGGAGCTGGCAAGGGGACATGTAGACGGTTACTGTGAAGTTGGAGGGAGGGATGTAGTAGGATGCGGGATAGTGGTGGGAGAATTCCCCCATCGCTATACACGGCTCCAAAATGGAAAATGGATCAAAAAACTGGTAACAATAGATGATATGGCGGCAGGGACAGAAGAAATTATCAGACAGAATCACAAAAAGCATGAGGGAAGAAGCAGAGTCTGTGTCACTCAATTTTTGCAGTTGGCAGAGCATGGAGGATGCAGTGATCCCCTTTCCCTGGCCCGTCTGACTGCGCTGGACCGGGAGGTGTGTAAAAGAACAAGAGAAATTGCCCGTAAATATCATACAATGATCAATACGGACACCTATGGCGGCTGGGTGAAGCTGGCGTCCATGGATGAGGAAAATGCCTTATTAGGTGAGGATGTGCTGGTAGGGCTGGAACACCAGATGGGAATTACGCCGGAAGAAGTGGGGATCCTGGCACGCACAGGAACAAAAGTATATTGTACGGGTGAAGGTTTTTATAAGAGGTCGCCTCTGAGCGAGATGCTTCAAAAGGGGATAACGGTGGCGGCAACTACCAATGGCTGTGCCCCCCGCAATATGGTGGATCTTTTGGAGGCTGTCAGAAAGCTGATATTTATCGAAGTGACGGCCCATGACGATTATCATTACCTTCAGGCTGGAAAGGCATTGGAAATGATTACGATTGATGCCGCGAAATGTCTGGGCTGGGAGGATGAAATCGGCTCTCTGGAAGCGGGAAAGAAAGCAGATATTGCCATTTTGGACTGGTATGATGCGCATCTTACTCCGCAGACAACACCGGTACAAAAGGTAATCTACTTTGCAGTGGGGGCGGATTTCCAGACAGTGATCGTAGACGGAAAAATTGTGATGGAAGAGAGAAAGCTGACGCTGGTGGATGAGGCCGTAATTTTAAGGGAAGCGGAAGCTTGCCATAAGGAACTGATTCAAAAATACGGACTTCAGGATCTGTGTAATGATGTGACTTGGGGAAAGATCAGAATTGAATTTGATCCGGGGCATCCGATATGCTCACGGATTGCAAATCAGGAGGGGTAAGTATGAAGAGGAAAAAAATAACGGCAATATTAATGGCATCTTTGATGGTTTTAGGCTGCTTTACAGGATGTGGTAAGACAGAGGGACAAAAGACGGATACATCAGGGACGGAAAAGGAAGTGGAAACCGTAACAGATGCGGAGGAAGAAAAAACGACGCCGGAAAGTGGCGGGGATGTGGTCCTGAACATGTATCTGTGGGATCAGAGCATGTTGGACGGCGTGGAACGCAGAGAGGCGATGGTAACACAGCAATTTCCCAATATTACGTTCAATAATACCGTATTGTCATGGAATGATTATTGGACGAAGCTGCAGACTGCTCTGCCTTCCGATTCGAGCCCGGATCTGTTCTTTTCCGAGGCGAATCATACAATCGCTTACGGCAGCAAGGGATTTTTGGAATTGCTGGACAGTTACATTGAGCGGGACAGCTATGATATGGGTGTGTTCGTAGATCCGGCCATAGACCTGTTTACTTCCCTGGACGGGGAAATATACGGACTTCCGCAAAATATAGATCATACGGCTCTTTACTACAACAAAGAACTTTTTGATGCGGCCAATGTAGAATATCCCAAAGACGATATGACGTTTGAGGAATTCAGAGAGCTTGCCAAAAAGCTGACAGTCATAGAAGGGGACAGGGTACAGCAATATGGGGTTATCGTGGGGCCCCAGCCTCAAAATGCGGTATATAGCCTGCTCCTTGAAAACGGTTGTTATCCCTATGGAGAGGATAGGGTTTCGAGTAATTTCTCCGACCCGGCAATGAAGGAAACCCTGGAATTAATAAGAGATATGATTTTTGAAGACCAGTCGGCGCCAAGCGTCCAGGATCTGGTAGATGAGTCGGCAGATCAGATGTTCATTAACGGCAGATCAGCAATGTATGTTGCAGCGCCGGCTTCAATGGATTATTTTGTGGAAGCCATGGGGACGAATTTTGATGTGGTATCAATGCCTGCCAACAAAAAAGCAGGTGTGAGTATCATGGGCATGGGGCTGTGTATGTCTGCCAAGACGAAATATAAAGAGGAATGCTGGGAGGTCATGAAGATTTTTGGCTCCAAGCAAGCCCAGGAAATAGAAGGCGAACAGCTCTGTCCTGCCCGCCAGGATGCCCAGGAGGCGTTCTTTGAGATATTTAAGGACTACAATATGGAACCTTTTAGAAGAAGTGCGGACATTGGGGAAGTGATCATTCCCAAGAGAAATATGGGCGTTGCGGATCAGGCTTTTCAGGATATGCTGGGATTAATTTATGCAGGGGAAGATCTGGATGAGGCCCTGGCGGAGGCCGATGGGAAGGTTGCAGAGGCGCTTAAGGAATGAAACGGGATAGAAGGAATTTATGACGTTTCCTGATAAATAAAGTGACGGTGGGTATAGCTTATACCCACCGATTCAATCTAAGGTGACTGTATGGAGAAACGGACAGTGAGAAAAAAGATTAAGAAGGAATGGATTTGGGCATGGATATTCATTTTTCCTACGATTGTGGGGGCAATTGCCTTTGGGTTTTATCCCCTTATCCGCTCTGTGGTTATGATGCTGACAGAATGGGATGGGATGACCAGGCCAAGATTTACAGGATTAGACAACTTTGTCAGGCTGTTTCAGGATCCAATATTTTGGTTTGAGCTGAAAAATACGCTGATCTTTGCTTTTGTTTCGGTTCCGCTGACCATGCTATTCTCGGTTCTTCTCGCAGCGGCATTGAATGTAAGGCGTGGGCCGGTAGGCCTTATGAGGGTAATTTATTATCTCCCGTCGGTGACTATGCCGGTAGCAATTGCGGCAGTGTGGAAATGGATGTTTAATTCCAAAGCGGGGATCATCAACTATTTGCTGAATCTTTTAGGGATTTCAGGGCCGAATTGGCTTTCCGATCCGGACTTTATCATGATAGCGGTGGTAATAGTGAGTGTGTGGGCAGGGATGGGATATAACATGATCATTTTGCTCTCGGCGCTTAAAAATATTCCGGCAACCTATTACGAGGCGGCGAAGATTGACGGAGGCAACGGGTTCCAGATCTTTATGAGGCTTACATTGCCCATGCTTTCCCCCACATTGTTTTTCCTCAGCATTACCGGATTAATGTCAGCGTTTAAAACATTTGACATTGTCTATATGTTTTGTATGCCGGGGAACAGTGGAAGCATGCCTACCAATACAATGAATGCTTTGAGAACCATGGTATTTGGAATTTACAGAAACGGATTTACTTTTATGGAAATGGGCTACGCGGCTGCGGAGGCGTTTATTCTGCTACTGATTATCCTGCTGGTGACTGTGGTTCAGTTTGCCGGGCAAAAACGCTGGGTAAATTATGATATATAGGAGGGAGCTGAATGAAGAGAAAGGGTTATATGACAATAGGGGCGAAATGGCTGATTCTGACGGCAGGCTCAGTGATTATGCTGCTTCCCTACATCTGGATGGTTTTCTCCTCCTCTAAGACGAATACAGAGATGATGCGTCTGCCGCTTCAGTTTTTTCCGGATCGCTGGACATTGGACAATTATACGACCGTGCTTGGCAGAATGAGTTTTGGAAGGTATTATCTGAATACGATTTTTGTGACGTTTACAACGGTTCTGCTTCAATTATTTTTTAATTCGCTGGCCGCATTTGTATTTGCAAAAATGCATTTTCCGGGCAGGGACAAGCTCTTTGGCCTGTTGCTCACATTGTTGATGATACCGCCGCAAATGACGTTGATTGCAAATTATAAAACCGTAGATGCGCTGGGGTGGCTGGATTCCTACAAGGCATTAATTATTCCCGGTATTATCAGCGTATATGGTATTTTCTTTTTGCGGCAGTTCTTTCTTACGATTCCCAATGAAATGCTGGAGTCTGCCAGAATAGACGGAGCGGGCTATTTCAGGATTTATGGGGAAATCATGCTGCCGCTATGTTCCAATGCTATGGTGGCTTATGGGATTTTTGCCCTTTTAGGCCAGTGGAATGAGCTGATGTGGCCCATGACAATGACTTCCTCAGACAGAGTGAGGGTATTGTCATTGGCGCTGTCCAGTATGCAGGGACAGGTGGCGACGGAGAATAATTTGATTATGGCAGGTGCGGTAATGGCTACCCTGCCAATGATTCTTGTGTTTATTGCAGGACAGCGTTCTCTGATGGAAGGGATTGCGCTGGGAGGATTAAAGGCTTAGAAGAAGGAGAAAGGATGGCGCGTATTTATGAAGCTGGGTATTGAATTGTGTCACGGTTTTATCAGGGATCCACAGGAGCCGCTTGAAGAAACACTGCTCAGGGCAAAGGGAATGGGAGCTCAGGGAGGACAGTTTAAAAATCCTACTTTTATCTCAGCAACATTGGATAAAGGGGAATTGCGGGAGGCAAAGGAGACGGCAGATCATTTGGGAATGTATCTGGCAGCGGGCTTAGGAAGAATCAATCCTTATAATACGGCAGAAATGCCCTCCTTTTGGGAACTGGGGGATGGAAGCTACAAAAAGGGGTGCGAGAAGATCATAGAAGCCTCAGCGATTCTGGGAAGCCACCATCTGGTATCTCAGACTGGCGGGTACCGGGGATATACCCTGCCGGAGCCCTACAGTACGGACCGATTCCGCGAGGATGTAAGCTGGGAGAACCAGTTGGAGGCAACCGTGAAATTTTTAAAGAAACTGGCCCCGGTCTTGAGACATTATGGTTCCACAATTTCCATAGAGACCCATGAGGAGATCACTACCTGGGAAATCTTAAGGGTGATAGAGGAGGTTGGGGAAGATGTGGTTTCCGTTACCTTAGACACTGGAAATATCGTTTCGAGGGGGGAAGAGCCCATTGCGGCGACGAAGCGTGTGGCGCCTTATATTAAGCTGCTGCACGTAAAGGATGTACTCCTTTTGGAAAGCCCGGAAGGATTGAAGAGAAACGTGCGTCCGGCAGGCGACGGCGTGTTGGACTTTCAGACAATGGCAGATATTGTCCGTGAAAAGAATCCGGAAGCGCTCTTTAATATTGAGGACCATATGGGCGAAATGTTTATCTCTTACAAGAATCCCCAGTGGAGGGCAGGACACCCGGATTTGAAAGAGGAAGAAATACGGGAACTGGAACGTCTCTCAAGACTCTCCTATGAAAAGATTGCCTCCGGAGATATTGTGCCTCCGGAAATATATGAAAAAATGAAATTTGATGATCTGGCGCTGGGAAGAATGGAGAAAGCATTACATTATCTCTCGCCAATCATAAAGGGCTAAAAGAAAGCCGCGGCAGTCAGTTTACTTTCGCGGCTTCCCATTTAATTTTCGCTATTGCTCAGAGGAAGCTCCAATGGTGGAGGTACGGACTATAAGCTCTGTAGGATATAAGATCCGTTCAGGCAATGTTGCCATTCCGTTCAAGCGGGCGATGAGAAGATCAGCCGCTTTTTTGCCTAATTCTACCAGGGGAAGGGAGATCGTGGTCAATGGGGGTGTGGAGTAGGCGGTTGCCTCTATATTGGTGATACCCATCAGAGCAATGTCGGAAGGAATCTTATAGCCACAGGCGTTGATAGCGCCGATGGAGGTCATAGCCAACAGATCACTGGTGCAAAAGAGCGCGGTAGGGTGATCCTTCTGCATCATTTTTTTGATTTCCTCATAGGCAATACTTTGGCGCCATTTGGGAATCCTGAGGATATGTTCTTCAGATAAAACGCCTCCGGCTTTTTGGATAGTGTAGCGAAAGGCATTCAGGGTTTGCTCCTGGAAGGGATCCGGCTCGTTGAAGTCCTGGCCGCACATGAAAGCGAAGCGGTGATGTCCAAGGGAGAGAAAGTGCTGTGCTGCCATCTCGCCGATCCCGTAATGATCATAGCTTACGCTGTCGCAGTTGGGAAGATAGCCGTCTATCATAACCACATGCTTACAGATATTTTTTAATTTACCGATATGATGGGGCTCCAATGGCTGCATACAGATGAAACCGTCAATCTGCTGATCCGCCATAGATTGAATGACCTCGTCAATTTCATGGGAGACACGGAAGGATGAAATGGAAGAGTTATACTTTTTGAGCTGGAATTCTATTCCCTGAAGGATAGCCAGAAAGCTGGGATCAGACATCTTTTCTACGGTGATATACAAAACAGTTCCGATGTTCCAGCTCTTTTCTTTTTCGTTCTTTTTGGAACAGGTACTGACCGGAATGTATTGAAGATCATTGACAGCCTTCCAGACCTTTTCCCTGGTTTCGGGTTTGGTGGAAAAATTGGTATTTCCATTTAATACATGTGAAACGGTAGCGGGAGATACGCCCGCAGCCTTAGCAACTTCGCGAATAGTGGACATGATGTTTACCTTCTTGTTTACTTTGTTAATTTAGTATATATCAAGGAATATTCAGATGTCAAATGAAATTGTTTAATAAATATGGAGGTTTAAGGAGAAGAAATGAAAATATGTTTGAATACTCATAATCTGGCAGGTGATTTCTCCCTGGAGGAGCTGATACAAGTATGTAAAAGGCAGGGAATAGGGGGAATCGAATTCAGCGTAGGATATGGACATAAGCACGGTGTGGAACTGGAAACACCAGGAGAGGAAATCCTGGACATCCGTGAGCGGCTGTATGGAGAAGGGCTGGAGACGGTTTCCATTGCCACGTATTGTAGATTTGATGGGAAAGAGGAAGATGAGATTGCAAGAAATGTGGAGGATGCCAAAAAGGGGATTATTTTGGCATCGCAAATGGGAGCACCGGTTTTCTGGGTGGTGGGAAATGATCTCCCGGATTTTATTTCAAGGGATGCATTTATTGAACGGATCAGTAAAATCTTGGGAGAATTAGGGGACTTTGCCAGGGACTATGGTGTGAAAGTCCTGCTGAACATGCATGGAACCTTCCAGTTCCGTAAGGATATGCAGGCAGTGATGAGGAAATGTGCAGAGAGAAATTGCGGACTTGTATACAATTGTGATGACGGGGATTTGGTTGGCGGTTCAGCGGAGCTTACCTTGGGGGAAGTGATGCCCTATCTGGCCCATGTGCATATGCATGAAATGCTGGGGATATTCCCTTATAAAGAAATGTTTGGAATATTAAAAAGCCATGGATATAAGGGGTGGTTTTCAATTGTGGTGGACGAGCCGTCCTGTGAACCGGAGAGGATGATAGGATATTATAAGCGGCTGGCGGAGGCATTATATACGAGTGCATAAGGAGATAGGAATGGGCGGATATATTTTTAAAAATGGCTGTATTGTGACAATGGACTCTGAGAGGCGAGTGATTCCCAAAGGAACAGTGGCGGTTTTGGATGGAGAGATTTTATGGGCAGGAGAGGGAGTGTGGGATGCAAGGCAGGAGGCTTTTTCAAAGGTCCAATTCACGGAGATTGACTGCGAGGGGAAATGTGTCCTTCCGGGATTTATTGATTGCGGAGGATATGCAGGTTTTGGCTATCTCCACCATTTAAGTGTGGAAAACAAGGACAAAGAAGCCAAAGAGATTTTAAGTAAATTGCCGGCTGATTTTTTTCGGACGGAGGGAAGATGTGTGGCCCGTCAGAGAATTGGGCTGGGGTATACCACAGGGGTGGTAAATTACCCCTGGCCGGATCAGGAGAAGAGGGATCATTATTGGAAGAAAGTACAGGAATCATTGAGCGGACAGAGGACGCAGGGAATCCGAATGGTTGCAGGAGCAGGCATACCAGCCCGGGAAATAGATGAGAAGGATAAAGAGAAGCTTCTGATAGGGATGAGAGAAGAGGAAAAGAAATCTTCCAGGTTAAGCTGGCGGCTGTATTTGGGAAATCTGGTTGGAGATCCGGAAAGGCATGGAGGGTTAAACAAAAGCGTTTCCTGTGAGGAAACGGCTTCGGCTGTCAAACAGTTAAGAGCTGTGAAGGAACTGAAAGTCCCCCTCACTGCCAATGTTTTTAAAAATGATGTGACAGTGCTGGGAAATGCGGCAGAAGATATTTGGGAGGGGAATGAATGGCTGTTTCAGTATGGAAATGATCTGACTTACCGGGAGATTATGGAGATTGCCAGACATAAAATCGCCATAGCGCATGGGGTGGAGGAATCTATACGTTATTGTCCTTTTGCTGAAATGCTGGAGAGAGGCATTCCCTGTGCGCTTATGAATGAAAATGGATTTCGTGGGGGAAGCCTGGATCCCTTTCAGACGGCAAGAAGGGCACAAATGATTGAGCAGCTTAGGTTTGATGATCTTTATTATCTTCCGGTGGGAAAGCAGTTGGAACTGATGACGGTGGACGCCGCAAGGGCCCTGGGGATAGATAAGAAGACCGGTTCCTTAGAGCCGGGAAAACACGGGGATATTATCACAGTGGATCTTCGAAGGGCCAGAACCACCCCCTTCTACGATATGCCTGTCCATCGTCTAATGATGGATGGAAACAGCAGCCATGTGGCGGAGGTCATGGTAGACGGGGAACTGCTGGTGGAAAAAGGGAAGTTACTAAGAGAGAGGACAGATGCTGAAAAGGAGCAGGAAGATTTATGGGCACAGAAGCTTAAAAGTTTCCTGGACAAAGACGGGTACAGGCCCAGAAATACGGCTGGGGAAGCATATGCAGGATTATAGGGGGACGGAATGAAAAGAGCGGATATACTGTTAAAAAATGCGGTCATTGTGACGATGGATCAAGGGCGTCGGATCATAGATCAGGGAGTCGTTGCAGTGAAGGGCAGATACATAGCTGCTGTGGGGGGAGAAGAACTGCAAAAGGAATTTCAAGGGGAAAGGGAGATTGACTGCAAAGGAAACATTCTCCTTCCGGGTCTTATCAACTGTCATTCCCATGCAGGCCATTGCCTGATGGGAAAGCTTGAATCCGATACCATGAAAAACTGGTGGCCAATGCTGATTCAGGTGTATGAAAATTATGCTGATTCTGATTTTTGGTATACGGACGGTAAGCTTCATGGCGCAAGTGCGATTCATAATGGTATCACAACCACAGTCAATGTGATGGGAAGTACCCCTATGGGCGACTGCCCGGAGATCCCCATAAGCCATGGAACCGGTTATATCCAGACAGGCGGGCGTGAAATCCTGGGCGTCGGAATTCCTTATGGAGAGAGCTATCCCAAAAGATATACCCGGTGGAAAGACGGAAGACAGGTAGAGGTCCGGGCGTCTTATGATGACATGCTTGCGGGGACGGAAGAGACACTGCGCAGGATGCAGGGAGCCTTTGACGGGTTGACCCATGTTTTTGTAACGCCGCATCAATTGCTGATGGGGCATGCCATGGGAGAAAGTAATCCGGGTAATTTGAGTAAACTTACCCCCATGGAACTGGATATTAACCAAAAAGTGCGGCAACTGGCCCAAAAATATAATACGCAGATCTACACCGATACATACGGAGGCTGGATTACGCTTGCATATACGGATAAGGAGAATATGCTTCTGGGGCCGGATGTGTTGATCGGGATGGAGCATGTGGCGGCTGCCAATTATAAAGAGCTGGAAATATTCCGTCAGACAGGTACCAAGATGTACTATACCGCGGAGGGATATTATAAAAGAACGCCGATCAGTGAGGCGGTTGAGATGGGGATTCCGGTGGGAATTACGACAAACGGATGTGCGCCGAGAACAACATTGGATTTGCTAGAATCCCTGCGCAGGGTATTGCTGTCCGAGCGTATTTTCCATGATGATAACCGTTATCTGCCGGCGATGAAAGCGCTGGAAATGGTAACTGTGGATGCGGCAAAATGTATTGGTTTTGAGGAAAGCTTAGGTTCTATAGAGCCGGGGAAGCTGGCAGATTTGGTTCAGCTTGACTGGATGAAGGACAAATTCTTCCCACAGTTATCCCCCATAGACAAAATCGTTTACGAGGGATCCGGTGGCGATTTTTCCCTGGCGATTGTCAATGGAAAAATTGTAATGGAGGAGGGAAGGCTTACAGGAGTTGATGAGGAGGAAATTCTGGAGGAGGCCGACCAGATACACAGAAAAGTGGTGCGGGACTGCCATCTGGAAGCGATGGCATGTCCGGTTATTTTTGGCAGGACAAGAGTAGAGAAAACAGATTAACCGATTTTACAGGCAGCGGCAAGGTTCTATTTTTGTCGCTGCCTGTAAATATTTGGCGAAAACCTTATTCGGTTATCCGTGTCTAAACCTCAATATCCACAAAGCAGAACCGGGTGCAGTCCACCAGTCCCCGGTCAGTGAGCCGAAGCTCCGGCAGGCAGGCCAAGGGAATCAGGGCCATGGTCATGAAAGGCGAGGGCATAGAGCAGCCGATCTTTTTCCAGGCCTCTTCCAAGGCGGCTACAATCTTTCCGATTTCCTCCACAGGCTTGTCGCTCATCAGTCCTGCAATGGGAAGGGGAACCAGTCCCAGCACTTCCCCGTTTTGGACGGCGCACATACCGCCGCCGCATTGGATCAGGGTGTTGGCGGCCAGGGCCATATCCTCGTCGTTGGTGCCTACTACAAGCAGATTGTGGGCATCGTGGGCTACCGTGGAGGCCATGGCTCCACAGCGGATTCCAAAGCCCTTCACGAAACCAAAGCCCTTCTTGCCGGTTTTGTGATGCCGCTCGAATACCACTGTCTTGAGTACATCCTGTTCCACATCGGATAAAAGCAATCCGTCCTTTACCTTCAGGGTGACATGGCGCTCGTAATCGCCTACTCTTGCGGGGATCACTTCGATGGCGCGCACCTCTACCGTCCCCTGGGCGCTGACACACGCTTCTTTGGCGGGAACGCGGAAGGTTTCGGGTGTGATCTCATCCCGGATGTGGATGGAGCGGGTGGCCCATTCCGGGTAAGTATAAGGGGCGTATTCCTCCACAATAGTGCCGTCCTGGGCGGCCAGCTCGCCGTTGATCCAGACTTTCTTCACATTCAGACCATCCAGGTTGTCAAGCAGCACCATATCTGCGCATTTTCCCGGGGTGATGCTCCCCAGCTCGTGATCCATCTGGAAACACTGGGCGCAGTTGATGGTCACCATCTGGATGGCGGTAAGGACGTCGATGCCTTCTTCCACCGCCCGGCGGACAATATGATCCAGATGTCCTTGGGACAGGAGGGTGTGGGGATGGGTGTCGTCGGAGATCAGACATGCGAAGCGGGTGTCCACTTTATTTTCCGTGATGCTTTTGGACACCTCCTTCAAATCGTGCCATGCGGAGCCCTCGCGGAACATGGCGTACATGCCAAGACGCATTTTGGCAAGGGCGTCCTCTGCCCTGGTGGATTCGTGGCAGCAGCGGATGCCGGAGGCGGCGTAGGCATTTAACCCCTTTCCGTTTTCGGGCATAGAGTAGTGGCCGGTGACAATCTTTCCCGCTTTCAGGGTGTTTCCGGTAATGGCGTGGGTCTCCTCATTGGAAGAGAGGATGCCGGGGAAGTTCATCATCTCCCCGAGGCCCACGCAGGTATCCCACTCCATGGTCTCGGCTACGTCCCGGGGGCCCACGTGGGAGCCGGTATCCTCAAAGCCGGGAACCGCGGGCACACAGGAGGGTGTAGTCAGCATGGCTTTCAGCGGGGTGCGGGCGGCGTCCTCCATCATGCACTGGACGCCTTCAAGTCCCAGCACGTTGCAGATCTCGTGGGGATCCATGTAGATACCCACAGTTCCGTGGGGGATGACCGCTTTGGCGTATTCGCCTACGCCCATCATGGAAGATTCCACGTGGATATGGCCGTCCAGAAAACCGGGAGCAAGGTATTGCCCGCCGGCATCGACTACCTGTGTGCCCTCGCCGATACAGTGTCCGGCGTCGCCCACCAGGGCGATACGCCCTCCGGATACGGCGACAGATACATCCGGCAAAATCTCCTTCGTGCAGACATTGACCAGATTGGCATGGACAATGACCAGGTCGGCCGGCCGGGCGCCTCCTGCAACTGCCGATAGCTGGGCGCTGACTTCCCATAGGGGATGTTTACAGAAATGATTGATCATGCTACCTCCATTCTGCCGCCGCCAGGCGGCTCTTAAATAAATTGAATATAAGAATTATACGGCATTTTTACGGAAATTGCCATATTGACGGGAAAAACTGATAAAAGTTTGAGGTATTTGAATGGAATGATTTGTAACAAGATACGATCAACATTATGATTGACAGAGAGGAGCTGCTAAAGCAAAAGGAATACTATAAGGAAGGAGAGAAGCTGAATATGTGTAAGGCGATGGAGGACTGGAAAGAGTAATTACTGCAACAGGGTTTTAAGGAGAAGAAAAATGTGGTAAAATATGAAAAAATGTACAGGAGAAAGGTAGGAATAAAATGGAACTGACCAATATTAAGGATATATTCCGTGAAAAAGAAAGCTATGCGGAGAAAGAGGTAACGGTAGGCGGATGGGTGAGAAGCAACCGGGACTCCAAAAACTTCGGGTTTCTGGTGGTGAATGACGGAAGCTTTTTTGAACCGCTGCAGGTGGTGTACTCTGACGCCCTTGAGGATTTTGATGCGATTGCCAAGGTGGGCGTGGGCGCCGCGGTCACTGTGACAGGGAAGATTGTGGTAACGCCGGGAGCCAAGCAGCCTTTGGAGATGCAGGCCCGGGAGGTTGTGGTGGAAGGGATTTCCCCCTCGGATTACCCTCTGCAGAAGAAGCGGCACAGCTTTGAATATCTGCGTACTATATCCCATCTGCGGGCGCGGACGAACACTTTTCAGGCAGTGTTTAGGGTGCGTTCTCTGGCGGCCTTTGCCATCCATCAGTTTTTCCAGGAGAGAGGATTCGTCTATGTGCATACCCCTCTGATTACCGGAAGCGACTGCGAGGGAGCGGGAGAAATGTTTAAGGTGACTACCCTGGAGCTGGAAAATGTGCCGAGGACCCAGGAGGGGGCAGTGGATTACAGCCAGGACTTTTTCGGCAAGCCTACCAACCTGACGGTGAGCGGGCAGCTTGATGTGGAGACCTATGCCTTTGCGTTTAAGAATGTTTATACCTTTGGCCCGACCTTCCGGGCAGAGAATTCCAACACGGCGCGCCATGCGGCAGAGTTCTGGATGATCGAGCCGGAGATGTGCTTTGCGGACTTAAAGGACGATATGGCGGTTGCGGAGGAAATGCTGAAGTATGTGATCCGCTACGTTCTGGAGAATGCGCCGGAGGAGATGGCATTTTTTAATCAGTTTGTGGACAAGGGGCTGATCGAACGTCTTACCCATGTGCTGGACTCTGAGTTCGGGCATGTGACCTATACCCAGGCCATTGAGATTTTGGAGAAGCACAATGATGAATTTGAATATAAGGTGGCATGGGGGAGCGATTTGCAGACCGAGCACGAAAGGTATCTCACGGAAAAAGAATTTAAGCGCCCGGTGTTTGTGACGGATTATCCCAAGGAGATCAAGGCTTTTTATATGAAGCTGAACGAGGATGGAAAGACTGTGGCGGCCATGGACTGCCTGGTTCCGGGCATCGGCGAGATCATCGGCGGGAGCCAGAGGGAAGATAAGCTGGAGCTTCTGGAGAAGAGGATAGAGGAGCTTGGCTTAAACAAAGAAGATTATGACTTTTACCTTGACCTGCGCCGCTATGGTTCCGTGCGCCATGCAGGCT
The DNA here is from genome assembly GCA_910579425.1 of uncultured Lachnospiraceae bacterium. Lineage (GTDB taxonomy): Bacteria > Bacillota > Clostridia > Lachnospirales > Lachnospiraceae > Suilimivivens. The sequence continues at coordinate 59,093 of CAJTVL010000011.1, forward strand.
TCGGGCTGGGTTTTGAGAGATGCGTGATGTACCTGACAGGCATGGCTAACATCAGGGACGTGATTCCCTTCCCGAGGACAGTGAATAACTGCGAATTGTAAGAAATAGACAGGAAGCGAAAAACGGATCATGATATTTGTCATTTCCACTAATTACAAAAATGCAAAGGCAGGCTTTCGGGAAAAAATGGCCCTGACGCCCTGTCAGGCCGGCAGGTTTCAGGGCGCCTGTAAGGAGGCGGGGATTGAGGAGAGCGTGTATCTTTCCACCTGTAACCGCTGCGAGCTGTATGGAAAGGGCGATTACGGGCAGGCCTTAACCCTCCTTTCCGGGGAGACGAAAACGGATGTTTCGGAGTTGAAAGGCTGCATCCTCATCAAGCAGGGGGAGGCGGCCATCCGCCATCTTTTTCATGTGGCAAGCGGCATGGATTCCATGGTCATAGGAGAAGACGAAATTTTAGGGCAGCTCAGAAGGGCTTATTTGAGCGCCAAGGACGGGGGCTTTACCGGATTTTATTTCAATACGGTATTTCAGGCGGCTTTGGAAGCGGCAAAAAGGGTTAAGACACAGACGCTTTTGTCCAAAAGTTCCGTCAGCATAGCAACCCTTGCGGCGGCCCAGTGCCACAGGTTTTTGGAGGGGAAGAAAAGAGTTCTGCTGATGGGGGGCAGCGGGGATATCGGGAGAAAGGTGATAAAAAATCTGCTCTCCTACGGGGACTGTGAGATCACGGCCACCGTGAGGGAGAGCCATTCTCTGCCAGAGGGTGTGAGGATCGTGCCTTTTGCAGACAGGTATCTCTATATGCAGGAGGCTGATATTATCATAAGCGCCACTTCCAGCCCCCATTATACGGTCACAAGAGCCATGCTGGAGAAAAACAAAGTGGGACCCGCAAAAAGACTTTTTGTGGATCTTGCAGTTCCCAGGGATATTGACGATTGCGTGCTGGAACTGCAGGGCAGCGCTTTGCTTAACATGGATGACTTTGAGAAAATTGCTGAAAAAAATAACGAGATTAAAAAGAGTGAGCTAGAGACGGCGGAGGGAATTCTTTTGGAAGGAATAGACGGGCTTCGCAAGGAAATCGCCTTCCATGAATTTTTCCCCGAGCTTCCCCGGATAAAGGAAAAGCTGCCGAAGGATATGGAGCAGTTTATCTACCGGTACCGGAAAATAGCAAATGGGGACGAGCTTGCCAGCTTTTTGGGCGTGTTGCTGCGGATGGGGTCGGAATGAATTTATTTCCCTTTTTTGAGGATATTGAAGGAAAAATATTTTTGATTGCAGGCGGCGGAAGGGTTGCGGAGCGGAAAGCCCGGGTGCTGCTTGGTTTTGGCGCGGATGTTTTGGTGATTGCTCCTCAAATTGCCATGGAAGGAAAGCGTCTGAAATATTGCCCGTACATGGCAGCGGATGTTGGATGGGGAGAACCGGTTTCCCGGAACCTGGGAGAGAAGGAGCGGCAGAGGCTGCGGGAAGAGGTACATACGGCCAGGGGCGTTTGTGTTTTGGAAAAAGAGATCGCCCGGGAGGATGTGCTTCTTGGGGACTATGTGATTGCTGCCACCGACAGCCGGGAGGTAAATGAGGCAGTGGCAGCCGCCTGCCAGAAGAAGGGGATCCCGGTGAATGTGGTGGATGAGCCTGCCTTATGCACCTTCTTTTTTCCCAGTGTGATCAAAAGGGGACCTCTTACGGTGGGAATCACCACCGGCGGCAGCTCGCCCTCGGCCTCAAGGCTTCTTCGGGAGCGGATGGAGGCGCTTTTGCCCCAAGAGACGGAGGAGATTTTAGAGCGTCTGGAAGGATTTCGCCAAAGCTGGAAACCCAGCCCTTCCATGGAGGCAAAAAAAAGGGCAAACCGGCGGGCACTGATCAGGCTCCTGGAAACGGAAAACCGGGCAGAGAATGAGGAGATAGAAGCCATCATGGAGGAAGAAAGAGCAAGAAACTGGGTGATCGCCACAAGGGGAAGCGCCCTTGCGCTGGCCCAGACAGAGATTGTCCGGCGGTTATTGAAAGAGAAGGGCATAGATACGGAGATTCGGGTGGTATCTACCAGGGGAGATAAAGACCGTGTCCGTCCGCTTAGTGAGATCGGCGGCAAAGGGCTGTTCGTGAGGGAAGTGGAAAGAGAGGTGATCTCCGGCAGGGCGGACATTGCCGTTCATTCCGGCAAGGATCTGCCCTATGCTCTGGCACAGGGAACCCTCATTGCAGGGATTCCAAAGGCCGGGGATGAGAGGGATTGCCTGATCACCAGAAAAGGGGAGGGGCTTTTCGAGGGGGCCAGAATCGGCACGGGCAGTCCCCGCAGGATGATACAGATGAAAAGGCTGCTTCCACAGGCTGCCTGCGTTCCCATCCGGGGAAATGTGGACACCCGTTTGAAAAAGCTCAGGGAGGGAGAATATGATGGGATTTTTCTTGCAAAGGCAGGGCTGGAACGCCTGCATACGGACTTGTCCGAGTTCGCGGTGAGGATCTTTTCCGCACAGGAGTTTTTGCCTGCAGCCTGCCAGGGGATTCTGGCGGTGCAGTGCCGGGAGGAGGACGAGGCAAGGAGAGCGGTTCTGGAAGAGATTTCCGATCCGGACAGCGTTTGCCGGTTTAGGGCTGAGCGCTGTATGCTGTCGCTTTTGGAAGCGGAATGCACAGACCCTGTGGGCGCCTGGACAAAGATAGAAGGGGACAGGATTACCATCCGGGCGCTGCTTGGAGACAGGCAGGCCCAGCGGATGGGAGAGGCCGCCGATTATGAGAGACTTTGCGCAGAAATTGCCAGCGAGCTTAGGACGGAAAGCTGATGGCAACGGACAGGAGAGAGGCTGAGTATGGAAAGAACAGGAGCGGTAACCTTAGTGGGAGCGGGCTGCGGAAGGGATCTGATTACGGTAAAAGGGCTTTGCGCCCTGCAACAGGCCGATGTGGTGGTGTACGATGATCTGATTGACAAGAATCTTCTCCTGGAGACAAGGCCGGAGTGTGAACGGATCTATGTGGGAAAGCGCATGGGAAAGCACAGCCACGGCCAGGAGGAGATTCATAGGCTGCTGGCCCTTAAGGCCGGGGCGGGTAAACGGGTAGTCCGTCTGAAGGGCGGGGACAGTTTTGTATTCGGCCGGGGCGGGGAAGAGATTCTGTACCTGCAAAAAAAGGGGATTGCCTATGAGGTGATTCCGGGGGTGACCTCCGCGGTTGCCGTGCCGGGCCACGGGGGAATTCCAGTGACACATCGGGGGATGGCGCGCTCCGTAACCATTGTCACAGGCCATTCCGCCTCCGGAGAGGAAGAAAATTACAAGGCCCTGGCAGCTCTGGACGGCACCCTCGTCTTTTTGATGGGGCTTGGCAGGATCGGGGAGATAACCCAGGCCCTGATGGATGCGGGAAAAGGGCCGGATACCCCTGCCGCCATTCTCTCAAAAGGGTATAATGCCGATGAGAAGCGGATAGACGGCACGCTTTCCGATATCGCCGGGAAAGCGGCGGAGGCTAGGACTCCCGCCGTGCTGGTGGTGGGGGAGGTGGCCGCTCTTAAGCTGGCCCAGACCCTTCGGAGGGAACTGGACGGGGTATCGGTGACGGTGACGGGAACGGAGCCCTTTGTAAAGAAAGCAGTGGGTCTTTTTGGCGGACTCGGGGCCCAGGCTATGGGTCTGCCCTGTCTGCGGGTGGTACCGGAGCCGGAAAACATTCCCGCTTCTCTTACAGGCTTTGACTGGCTGGTTTTTACCAGTGCCAACGGGGTGGAAATCTTTTTTCGTGATTTGTTTCGGAAAAAGGCAGACCTGCGCAGCTTGGCTCCCTTTCGGTTTGCCTGTATCGGGCCGGGGACGGCGGCAAAGCTTTCAGAATTTGGAATTTATGCGGATTTTCAGCCCGGCCTTTTCACCGCCGGGAACCTGGGAGAAGGGCTTGCTGCCAGACTTTTGCCCGGGGAGAGGGTGCTGATCCTCCGGGCCGGGGAGGGTTCTGGGGCGCTGACGGCAGAGCTTGAAAAGGCTGGGGGGACAGGAGGAATTTCCTTTGAGGATGTTGCCATCTACCACACGGAAGCTATAAGGGAGAGGATAGGGGGCGCTCTGGTGGAGACGGACTATATTGTATTTGGCAGCGCCCGGGGTGTGGAGGCTTTTTTCAGTAAGGGAGATTTTTCAGACCGGACGAGACCGGTGTGTATCGGGCCGCAGACGGCAAAGGCCTTTGAAAAGGTGAAACAAGGGAAGAGCCCTTCAGGGGAGGAGAGCTGCCTGATTCCCCGGCAGTATACAGTGGAGGGTATCGCCGCAGAAATCATAAAAGACAGAGTAAATTCATATAGGTCAGTAAATATTTGTACGCCCGCTGAAGCGGGCAGGTGGGAGTTAGAATGAGATGAGACGGTTTCGAAGATTACGGCAGACAGAAGAGATGCGGAGTTTTGTGCGGGAGACAAGGATTGGAAGGGAAGATATTTGTACGCCCGCTGAAGCGGGCAGGTGGGAGTTAGAATGAGATGAGACGGTTTCGAAGATTACGGCAGACAGAAGAGATGCGGAGTTTTGTGCGGGAGACAAGGATTGGAAGGGAAGATTTGATCTATCCTGTTTTTGTGCAGGAGGGGAGGGATATCCGGGAACCGGTACCCTCCATGCCGGGAGTTTTCCGCTATTCCATTGACCGGCTGGATGAGATTTTGGCCCGGATAAAGAGTCTGGGAATCCCGGCCATTCTCCTGTTTGGAATTCCCGGCCATAAGGATGAGAGAGGAAGCGGCGCTTATGACCCGGAGGGAATCACTCAGAGGGCTATCCGTTTTATCAAGGAAAAGATGCCCTCGCTTTTGGTGATCGCCGATATCTGTCTCTGCGAATATACTTCCCACGGGCACTGCGGGCTGGTGGGGGATGGGCAGGTCTTAAACGATGAAACGCTGCCGCTTCTGGCCAGGGCGGCTGTGACAAACGCCGACGCGGGAGCCGATATCATTGCCCCTTCCGACATGATGGACGGACGGGTGGCGGCGATCCGTAAAGCCCTGAACGAAGAGGGGCACAAAAATGTGCCGGTTTTGAGCTACAGCGCCAAGTATGCCTCCGGATACTACGGGCCTTTCCGGGATGCCGCCGAGTCCGCGCCTTTGTTTGGCGACAGACGTTCTTATCAGATGGATCCGGCAAACGCAAGGCAGGCCGGAGAGGAGATGGAGGATGACCTGGAAGAAGGGGCGGATATGCTGATCGTGAAACCGGCGCTGGCCTATCTGGATATTTTAAAGATGGCCAGGGATAGGTTTGCCGTGCCTGTCATAGCCTATAATGTCAGTGGAGAGTATTCCATGGTCAAGGCGGCGGCCCGGATGGGGTGGATAGAGGAAAAACGGATTGTTATGGAAAACATGATCGCAATGAAGCGGGCAGGGGCAGACCGGATTATCACCTACCATGCCCTGGATGTGGCGGGATGGTTATCGGAAGGGTAAGTACCAGTGGCTGTTGTGCAAGAGACAGCCGCGGCGGGGGGAGTGTTTGGAAATGAAAACAGAAAAATCTGCAGCGTGTTATGAGGAAGCAAAAAAGTACATTCCCGGAGGAGTCAACTCTCCGGTGAGAGCGTTTCGGGCGGTAGGACGCAGTCCCCTTTTTATAGAGCGTGCCCAGGGGTCAAAGATATACGATATCGACGGGAATGTGTTCATCGACTATGTCTGTTCCTGGGGACCCGGTATTCTGGGGCATAGCCCGGAACCTGTGATTCGGGCGGTGAAAGCCGTGTGTGATAAAGGTCTGTCTTTCGGAGCGCCCACAGAATTGGAGACAGAGCTTGCCAGGCTGATCGTGGAAGGGGTTTGCGCCATAGAGCAGGTGCGGCTGGTTTCCAGCGGCACAGAGGCTGTCATGAGCGCGATTCGGGTGGCCAGGGGATATACGGGCAAAAATAAGGTTGTTAAGTTTACCGGAAATTATCATGGGCACAGTGACGGACTTCTGGTAAAGGCGGGAAGCGGCCTGATGACAGAGTCGGTGCCGGACAGCGCCGGCGTGCCGGGGGGATATGCGGCCTGTACTCTTATGGCGGAATATAACGACAGGGAGGGCGTTGAACGGCTTTTTGCGGCGGAAAAGGAAGATATTGCCGCGGTGATTGTAGAGCCGGTGGCGGCCAATATGGGAGTTGTCTTGCCTAAGGAAGGATTCCTGGAATTTCTGCGGGACATTACAAGGAGAAATGGAGCGCTGCTTATTTTTGACGAGGTGATCACCGGATTTCGTCTCTGCTATGGGGGAGCCTGCGACCTTTTTCATATCAAACCGGATCTGGTGACTCTCGGAAAGATTGTGGGAGGGGGAATGCCCCTTGCCGCCTACGGCGGGGCGGAGGAAATCATGAGAGTGCTGGCCCCGGAAGGCAAGGTCTACCAGGCGGGTACTCTTTCGGGAAATCCTGTAGCGGTTACGGCAGGGATTCAAACCCTGACGGAGCTAGGGAACCATCCGGAGATTTATGACCGTATCGACCAAAGCGCCCAGAGGCTGGAGAAAGCCTTTCGCAAAAAAGGATTGCAGGTAAACCGGGCAGGTTCCCTTTTGTCGGCGTTTTTTACCGACCGGCCGGTGACGGATTATGCCTCAGCCCTTACCTGTGACACGAAGAAGTTCGCGGATTATTTTGCAGGTATGCTAAAGGCGGGAATCTATGTGGCTCCCAGCCAGTTTGAGGCCATGTTCGTCTCTGCGGCACATACGGATGAGGATATTGGGAGGACGGAGGATGCGATTGCGGGGATTTGAAGTCAGAACAGTTATATTGACTTGTACTATAAGAATGATATGATAGAAGAAAGGTATTTTGGAAAAAAGGGATTGGAGAGACAGGAGGGCAAAAAATGAAGTATGTGATCTTGGGCGGCGTTGCCGCCGGAACCAAAGCGGCGGCAAAGCTGAAACGCCTTGACCGGAAGGCAGAGGTAAAAATTTTTACGAAGAGCAGGGATATCTCTTATGCAGGTTGTGGCCTGCCCTATTATATCGGCGGAGACATTCCCACCAGAGAAGAGCTGATCGTGAATTCGCCGGAAAAATATGCCGGTATGACAGGCGCTCAGGTAGAGACCGGATGCGAGGCTATCGGCATTGACAGCGGGAAAAAGCTGGTATCTGTCCGTACGGAAGATGGAAGCGTGTTTGAGGAGTCCTATGATAAGCTGATCATAGCTACGGGAGCGGCCCCGTTTGTGCCGGATGTGGAAGGTGTCTCTCTTGCGGGAGTATTTTGTGTGCGTACACCGGATGACGCGGTGGCAATCCGTGCCTATGCCGAGAAGAATAACTGCCGCAGGGCGGTGGTATGCGGCGCCGGTTTTATTGGTTTGGAGGTGGCGGAAAACCTTCTTTCCTTAAAAATGGATGTAACGGTAATCGATGCGGCGTCTCAGATTATGCCGAATGCTTTTGACGAGGAGATGGCGGGGTATGCCAAAAAACAGTTGAAAGCAAGCGGAATGCGGATTCTGACCTCTGCAGCTCTTAAGGGAATCGAAGGAGAAGGTCATGTGGAAAGGGTGACCATAGATAACGGCGTTTTGCCCGCGGATCTGGTGATTCTTGCCATTGGCGTCCGCCCGGCCACAGGCTTTTTGGAGGGCTGCGGGCTGGAAATGTTTAAGGGGACGATCCTGGTGGATGAAAATTTAAAGACGAATCTTCCGGATGTCTATGCGGCAGGCGACTGTGCTATGGTGGTCAACGCGCTTACCGGAAAGAGGCAGTGGTCGGCCATGGGCTCAACCGCAAATTTAGCCGCCCGGGCTATGGCAAAGGGATTTTACGGAGCAGGGAAGGGTTATGGCGGCTGCTTTGGAACAGGCGTAGTGCGTCTGCTTCCCACTTTAAACGGAGGCAGGACAGGGTTGACCCAGGAGCAGGCCAAGGCAGCAGGATATGAAGCGACCTCCGTTGTCTGTGTGATGGAGGATAAAGCCCATTATTATCCGGGAGCTTCCTCTTTTGTGGTAAAGCTCACGGCGGAAACCGCAAGCCGCAGGCTCCTTGGCATTCAGGTATTAGGCTCCGGTGCGGTGGACAAAATGGTTGATATTGCCGTAACCGGCATTTCCCAGGAAATGAAGCTGGATGATTTTGACACCCTGGATTTTGCCTATGCACCGCCTTTTTCCACGGCAATCCATCCTTTTGTGACGGCCTGCTACATATTAGAGAATAAGATTGACGGCGTTTTGGAGAGCATAAGTCCGGCAGAGTATGAGGCCGGAAGGGCAAAGGACTATACGATTGTGGATGTACAGCGTACAGCCGGAATCTCGGGGGCGCGCTGGATCGACTTTTCCAAAGTGACGGAGCCGATAGAGGGCCTGGAAAAGGATGCAAAGCTTCTGCTCGTCTGCAACCGGGGCAAGAGGGCCTATTTCCTGCAGAATCGTTTGAAAGCTTTGGGCTATACCAATACACGGGTACTGGAAGGCGGCGTTACGTTTAACGAAGTGAAAGTTCCCCGCAGCGGAAAGAAGCTTTCCGCGGAAGAGATCAAGCGGGTTAAGGGACTTGGCTGTCTCCAGGATAAGCGCTATGAGGATGTATTTAATGTCCGGGTCATCACACGCAACGGAAAAGTAACTGCCGAGGAGCAGAAGAAGATTGCAGAAGCCGCAGAGCGTTTCGGGTCAGGGGAAGTCACCATGACCACCAGGCTTACTCTGGAGATTCAGGGAGTTCGCTATGACAGTCTGGAGGATTTGATGGAATTTTTGGCTCAGGCTGGCCTGGAGACAGGAGGAACCGGCTCAAAGGTCCGCCCTGTGGTTTCCTGTAAGGGAACCACCTGCCAGTATGGTCTGATAGATACTTTCAACCTGTCCCAAAAGCTTCATGATTTGTATTATACCGGTTATCGGGGCGTATCTCTGCCTCATAAATTTAAGATCGCAGTGGGCGGCTGTCCGAATAACTGTGTGAAGCCCAACTTAAATGACCTTGGCATTATCGGCCAGCGCGTACCGGAGATCGACCTTGCTAAATGCCGGGGCTGTAAGAATTGCCAGGTTGTGAATAACTGTCCGATTAAGGTGGCAAAGGTGGAGGACGGAAAGGTTATGATTGATCCGGCTGCCTGCAACCACTGCGGACGCTGTATCTCCAAGTGTCCTTTCGGAGCCGTGAATGAATCTGCGGTGGGCTATAAGGTATATATCGGAGGCCGTTGGGGAAAGAAGGTGGCGGAAGGCCAGCCGCTGGACAAGATTTTCATGTCGGAGGAAGAGGTTCTTGAGGTGACGGAACGCGCCATCCTGTTTTTCCGGGACGAGGGGATTTCGGGAGAGCGGTTTGCGGATACCATCGCCCGTCTGGGATTCGACTACGTGCAGGATAAGCTTTTAAACAGCAAGATTGACAGGGAAGAAATTCTGAAAAAGAACGTGGTGGGAGGAGCGACCTGCTAGAGCAGGAGCCTGGTATCACAGAAAAACCATAAGACGGTAATCGTGAAGGCGGTTATCAAAATATAAAATGAAAAAGGTGTGTGGATCGATCAATGACCAAAATCCACACACCTTTTATTGACATAAGAATATCCGAAGCCTGGTATTCGTTTTTACATCTGACCGGCAGGCTGGCGGCTATCCTTTCACCATAATATCAAGAATCACTTTGTTTGTGACATTCATTCCGTCCCGGCTTAATACGCCCACTTCTTCGATGGTGTTTTCAATTCCCTTTTTGATAATTCCTTCTCCGTGGACAAATTCTTTTCCTTCCGCGGCCATCTGAAAGCCCAGGAGCCCGGCATTTACAGCCATGGCGATTTTTGCGGCGCAGGAAGGTTTGGCGCCGTCGCATATGGTGCCGGAGAGGATGGCCAGTCCGTTTACCACAGTGTGTTCTATGATACTTTCATTTCCGCCGTAAAGGAATGCCACGCCTGCCGCGGCACTGCAGCCGGCACAGATGGCGCCGCAGTAAGCAGACAGATAGCCGATAGACTGTTTAATGCGGACCGCAATAAGATTGGCGAGAACCAGTGCGCGGATCAACTGTTCATGTCCGGCATTCAATTCTTTTGCATATTCCACAATGGGCATGGTGACGGTAAGGCCCTGATTGCCGCTCCCGGAATTGATGACTGCCGGCAGCTCACAGCCGCTCATGCGCGCATCGGAACCGGCGGCCGCGGCAGCCATTGCGCGGAGTTTTACGTCCGGAGCCTCTTTTCCGAGCAGGAGAAGCCTTCCGATTTCCGCTCCCCAGCCTCCTTTCATGCCTTCCTCAGACAATGCCGTGTTACATGAGATTTGATGTTCAATGGTTTCCGATACGTCTTCCATAGAGCATGTCCTTGCATATTCTACGATTTTGGAGATCTTCAAAATCGCTCCCTCTTCCTCGGATCCGTCCTGATCCGGGATTTCCTTTTCCAGAAGTATTTCACCGTCCCGCTGAATCAGTACGATGTTTGTATGGGTATCCACAATCCGCACAAGGGCGGTATGTCCCTGTGCTTCCATTGTGATTTGAATATCAAAAACTCTTTCGGATGAGGATAATGCAATCTCTATCGGGCATTGCTTCAGAAACATGCTGATTTTCCGGGCAGTATCCGGCGGCGCGCAGGAGAGAACCTCAAGCGCCGAGTCTTCCTTTCCAACGGTAATCCCTGCGGCGATTGCGGATTCAATGCCTTTCATTCCGCTGGTTGCAGGTACCACCACGCTCTTCACATTTTTGACAATACTTCCGCTGACGGCTGCGGTCACTTTCTGTGGCAGCATTCCCAGGGTTTTTCTGCCCACGGCGGCGGCATAGGCCAGAGCGATAGGCTCTGTACAGCCCGTAGCCGGAATTAATTGCTCTTTTAATACTTTCGTATAGTAGATGTATTCGCTGGTATTCATATTTTCCTCAATTCTGCTGCGGTAATTAAGAGTTCCCGCAGTATGTGTTATATTTCCTGCCGATCTAATTCTACAATACATTGGATATAAACTTCAATTGCTTTTAAATAATCTTGTTAGGGGAATTCTACCATTGATTGCATTTCATCCGCGTATACTGTAAAATAAACATAATTCAAGGTCTTATTTGTTTTATTATGAAAGAAAAGATTTGGCAAAAAGGAATTTAATGCTCATCGTTTCAGACGGCTGGGAAGAGATTTTTACTTACTAAAATAAACAAACGAAAAGGAGAAGCAACATGAAAGGAACCATGAAAACAGCGGTAATGCTGGGAATCGGAAAGATGGGCTTTGAGGAGCGGGAAATCCCCCAGGTGAAGGAGGATGAAGTGCTTGTCAAACTGGAGTATGTGGGGATCTGCGGCAGCGATCTGCACTACTATGAATCGGGAGCCATCGGAGATTATGTGGTGAAGCCCCCCTTTGTGCTGGGCCATGAGCCCGGAGGAACGGTGGTTGAGGTTGGCAGGAATGTGAAGCACTTAAAGGCAGGAGACCGAGTGGCCTTAGAGCCGGGCAAGACCTGCGGCCATTGTGAGTTCTGTAAGACCGGGCGCTATAACCTTTGCCCGGATGTGGTATTCTTCGCAACGCCTCCGGTGGACGGGGTATTCCAGGAGTATGTGGCACATGAAGCGGATCTGTGCTTCAAGCTTCCGGACAATGTGAGCACCATGGAAGGCGCTCTGATCGAGCCTCTGGCCGTGGGTTTCCATGCGGCCATGCAGGGAGGGGCCAGGGCAGGACAGACCGCAGTGGTCATGGGAGCAGGCTGCATCGGCCTGGTGACCATGATGGCCTTAAAGGCGATGGGGGTAACGAAGGTATACACAGTGGATATTATGGAAAAACGTCTGCAGAAGGCGCTGGAACTGGGAGCGGACGGAGTGATCAATGCCGGTCAGGCAGACGCTGTGGAGGAAGTACGGAAGCTGACGGATGGAAAGGGCTGCGATCTGGTCATTGAGACGGCAGGAACCCAGGCCACCACGGTTCAGGCTATCCGGATGACCAAGAAGGGAGCTGCCATCGTACTGGTGGGCTACAGCAAGAGCGGGGAGATGACGCTGCCCATGAGCCTTGCGCTGGATAAGGAGCTGACCTTTAAGACGGTATTCCGCTACCGCCATATTTATCCTATGGCAATTGATGCGGTTGCAGCGGGAAAAGTGAACCTGAAGGGGATTGTGACGGACATTTTCACTCTTGACGAGATACAGAAGGCAATGGATCACAGTGTAAATAACAAAGCGGATATTGTGAAAGCGGTGGTTCGTATCGGGGAGCAGTGAAAGACAGGATTGACGCCGATAAGAGGATGATTCTATAGGAGCAGGACAGTAAAGCTGTGCCTGCTCCTATTTATGCGCAGGGGCGTACAGATGAAATTGTTGCTGACTGGGCGTGCGCCCTGCGCGGCGAGTAGGGAGAAAATCTTCCCTGCTCGATTTATGAAACAGATTTCACTACAATCTATAAAAAAAAGCCTGATAATTTGGAGAGGATGCCTATTTACAACGGCGAAAAAGGATAATAATATAATTGCAAAAAGTGAAACCGATACCACATTCCATACAGGTATATGGAACAAGGAGGTTTCACTTGTGGGGCCAGGACCCCGGGAAATCATTATCGTCATAACAAATTTATAAAAGGAGGAATAGTAAGATGCAACAGGTAAATGTTAAGTTCAGCAGTGTAGAGCAAATAAGACAGTTTGTAAGTATAATTGACAAGTTTGATACAAGTTTTGATCTGGGATCCGGACATAGAATCGTTGATGCAAAATCTATTCTTGGGGTCATGACGCTTGATTTTTCGAAACCCCTGCGTCTTCGGTATCATTCCAACGATACCAGCATTGAGAAAAAGATCGCTCCGTTTTTGTGTCAGGCATAAGGCGCGGTCTTACAAATTTAAATTTACTGTAGGGCAAAGAAGAAAGAAAGCCGGCGGAAAAGTGAAACAAAGGATTATTTTTTTGGATATAGACGGAACCCTGACGCTGCCAGGGACAAATGCTCCGCCAGAATCTGCAATAAGGGCTATTTCCCGGGCAAGATCAGAAGGACATTTGGTATTTTTATCCACCGGAAGAAATTACGGTATGCTGCGGCCTCTGCTTAAGTATGAGTTTGACGGGTTCATCGCCAGCATGGGAGGCTATATTGTATGTCAGGGGAAAGCGATCTACGACTGCCCTATGACTGAGAGCCAGAGACGCTCCGCCATGGAGGTTTTGGAGAAAAATAATGTATTCAGAACGGTGGAGTGCATGGACGGCTCCTACACGGACGACGGACTGAAGAAATTTTTGCATCTTCATTCAGCGGAGGGAAATAACAGCGAACTGCTGCGCCTGCGAAAGCAGATTGAGAAGGAACTTCATATCCTTCCGATGAGGGAATATCAGGGGCAGCCGGTATATAAGATACTGATTATGAGCCATTCAGAGGCTCAGCTTTCAGAGCCCCAAACGGTTTTGGACCGTGATTTCTTCTTTTGTATGCAGGAAAAAAGTACGGACGGATTTATCAACGGTGAGATTGTCAACAGAAAGTTTGACAAGGGAAAAGCAATCTGCCGGGTCTGCTCTTATCTGCATATCCCGATTGAAGATTCCGTTGCTTTTGGGGACAGCATGAATGACCGGGAAATGCTGGAGGCGGCCGGATTGGGAATCTGTATGGAGGATGGAAGCGACGGACTTAAGAAATGTGCGGATGACATCTGTCCCGGAGTCCAAAACGACGGAATCCGAAGAGCTTTTTTAAAGTATGGACTGATGCATGAGTGATCTTATCCAAATGTCAATATAAATGAAAAGAGATGAATAACGGCGTCAATGAATATAGCAGAGATTGCAAAAATGGCGGGCGTATCCAAGGCGGCGGTTTCGCGTTACCTTAATAACGGGTATATTTCTGAGAAAAAGCGGGAAGCAATCCGCAAGGTGGTGGAGGAGACAGGCTACAGGCCTTCTGTACAGGCACAGACCCTCAGAACCCGGAAAACTAGAATGATCGGAGTGATCGTGCCGAAAATTTCATCGACCTCTGTGGCAAGGGTGGTGGAAGGGATCCTTTCCACGCTAAATGAAAGGGGATACCAGATGCTCCTGGCCGTTGCCCAGAGCGATCCGGCCAAGGAACTGGAATACCTCCATGCGTTTCATAGTAAGCAGGTGGACGGCGTGGTGCTGAATGCAACGATTTTTACCCCGGAGCATAAACGTGTGCTGAAGGACTGTGCCGTTCCGGTAGTGATTGTGGGGCAGCAATTGCCTGGCTATTGCGCGGTGTTCCATGATGATTACCATGCCTCTTATGACCTGACCAGACTGCTGCTGGACAAGGGAAGAAGGAAGCTGGGATATATCAGCGGCGATCTGCGGGATCAGGCAGTGGGGGCAGAGCGGTATGCAGGCTTTTGCGATGCGGTCCGGGATATGGGCTGTGAGGAGTTGGCAGACCATTTTGTGACGGCGGCCTTCAGCGTTGCGTCGGGGTATGAGCAGGCAGGAAGATTGCTGGAAAAATACGGCATTCTGGACGGGCTTTTGTGTGCCACTGACACCATAGCGGTAGGCGCTGCCCGGTATCTGAGGGAACACGGCATCAAATCCCCGGAGCAGATTCTGGTTGCAGGACATGGGGATTCCGAAATGGCAAGGATGACCTACCCTCCGCTGATCACTGCTCATTATTTTTATGAAAAAAGCGGCGAGACGGCGGTTCAGATGCTGATGGAGCAAATCGAGGGCAGGGAAGGAGCCGTAAGGGAGATCAAATTAGGTTACTATATAGTAGACCGTTCGGCGCAGAGTTAAGGCGCCGTAGAGAAGAACAGGATTGAAAATACAAGTTTTGAATCTGCCCATCCGGGACTGTTTTCACCCGGGGGCTTACCGGGAAAGGCATGGGTATACTATGGAACAAAAAGAGCTGCTGAGAAAAATAACAGAGGTGGTACGGGAATGCGGAGAAATTATCCTCCATGCAGACCGAAATAAAAGCGCTGTGGACGAGAAGGCGGGACATGCCAATTTTGTCACGGAATATGACAAAAGGATACAGCAAATCCTGCACAAAAATCTTCTTCAGATTTTGCCGGAAGCGGTTTTTGTGGGCGAGGAGGAGGATATACATGCGTCTGTTGCAAAGGGCTATGCCTTTATCGTGGATCCCATCGACGGAACCACTAATTTTATTAAGGATTATCACATGAGCGTCATTTCTGTGGGGCTTACATCAGACGCAGAGAAGTATATGGGGGTCGTTTATAATCCCTATTCAGACGAAATGTTTACAGCGGTAAGGGGAGAGGGGGCCTGTTTGAATGATAAGCCGATTCATGTTTCCGGCGAGGCTTTGAGTAACGGGCTCGTACTGTTCGGCACGGCCCCCTACTACGAAGAACTCAGTAAACGTTCCTTTGAAATGGCCTATGATTATTTTAAAAAGGCTCTTGATGTGAGAAGAAGCGGTTCGGCGGCTTATGATCTGTGCAGCGTGGCGGCAGGAAGGGCAGAGCTTTTCTTTGAACTCAGTCTTTCTCCCTGGGATTATGCGGCGGGCGCTTTGATCCTGGAGGAGGCAGGCGGAAAGGTGACCACGATTGAGGGCGGGCCCCTTACCCTGCAGGCGGGATGCTCTGTGCTTGCAACCAACGGAATCGCCTGAAGGGGCGCCTGAATCGGCTTTGACCTGAAAATAACCTATGACAGGAGAGAACAGGCAGTAAATTATAATGGAAGAATGAAAAGAGCTCACCTCAGATGGCAGGTATCTGCCGCGGGGCGGGCTCTGTTTTTGTGTTTCCTGCAATTCTTTCGATTTGTAAAAAATGCACAAAAACCGGGGTGCAAATTGTAATTGGAAACTAATTTTTTTATACTAATATCTAAGAAAATATAGATATTTTTGAAAAACTATCTAAGATATAATATATCAGTATAAAATCCTTGGTAAAGATGTGAAAGGGGGATGCAGTATGGCAGGAGAGATGAAAAAGGTAAAAAGGAAAAAGAGGCGTTGGAGTAAGGACGATACAGAGCTTACTCTGCTGGCCTTGCCGACAACGATCTGGTATTTTCTGTTTTGTTTTATGCCTATGTTCGGTATTGTGATCGCCTTTAAAAAATTTAAGATCAACGGAGGATTCTTAAAGAGCTTCCTGACCAGTGAATGGGTGGGGCTTGATAACTTTAAATTCCTCTTTTCAACAGGGGATATTTGGCTGATTATTAAAAATACACTGGCGTATAATATCGTGTTTATTGTTTTGGGAATTATCGTGCCAGTAGCGGCAGCGATCGCCATCGGGCAGCTCCATTCCAAAAGGCTGGCGAAGGTTTATCAGACTGCGATGTTTATGCCTTACTTTTTGTCATGGGTGGTGGTTACCGCATTGGTTTGGGCTTTCTTAAGCTTCGATAAAGGACTTGTGAACAATATGCTGGATTCCCTGGGAATGGAAAGGCAGCAGTGGTATATGAAGCCGCAGATGTGGCCGCCGTTTTTGGTTTTTATGAATCTCTGGAAGGGAGTCGGCTACGGGATGGTGGTATATCTCGCCTCCATCACAGGCATTGACAAAAGCTACTATGAAGCCGCGGGAATTGACGGCGCAACCATATGGCAGCAGATTCGCTACATAACCCTGCCCCTGATGAAGACCGTTATTATTTTAATGTTCATCATGAATGTGGGACGCATTTTCTATTCCGATTTCGGGTTGTTCTATCAGGTGCCGAGAGACTCGAATTCGCTGTACGATGTGGTGTATACGCTGGATGTCTATGTGTATAAGCAATTGAAGACATCGACTACCGGTATGTCGGCCGCCGCCGCGTTTATCCAGTCAGTGGCGGGATGCATTACCATTCTGACGGCCAACGCCGTAGTCAGGAAATTTGATAAGGAAAGCGCAATGATTTAATCCGCTGCAGGTTTTGTCGGAGTCTAAACTGATGGGCTGTTTACAGTATGGGGGTTTCGTATGGACAATAAAAAACAGATACAGAAAAGAAAGAAAAATGAGCCGGACGGCTTTGACCGTTTTAACCGGGTTTCCAAACCGGTCAATGTGATATTGAACCTGATTTTTTTGTTAATGGCGCTGGCATGTATTATTCCGATCCTTCTGGTGGTGGCCATCTCCTTTTCGGCGGAGGCCTCGATTACGGAGTATGGGTATCGGTTCATACCCAAGATTTTCTCTCTGGAAGGTTACGCCTTTTTGCTGACCCAGAGCAAAATGATTTTCCGTGCCCTTGGGGTGTCGATTTTTGTGACGATCGTCGGGACGGCGTTGGGGGTTCTTCTTACCACCTTAATGGGATATGTGCTTTCGCGGCCGGACTATAAGCTGAATGGATTTTTGACGATGGTGGTGTTTATTCCAATGGTATTTAACGGCGGTCTGGTATCCACTTATTATGTGATCAGTCAGCTATTGGAATTAAAGAATTCCGTATGGGCGCTGATTCTGCCCCTTAGTGTTTCGTCTTTTAATGTGGTGATCTGCCGGACGTTTTTTAAGACCACGGTACCGGAGTCTTTGATTGAATCGGCCAAGATGGACGGAGCCAGCCAGTTTACCATATTTTCCAGGATCGTGCTGCCGATTTCCCAGCCGGTACTGGCAACCATCGGGTTGTTCTTATGCTTCGCATATTGGAATGACTGGTATCAATCCATGCTATATATTGAAGATTCCAAATTATATTCTTTGCAGGCGCTGTTAAACGCCATATTGACCAACATCCAGATGCTGGCAAAGAATGCGTCAACCATGGGCCTTGGGGCGGCGGAGATGCTGGCGAAGATGCCCCAGGAGGCGGCGCGAATGGCAATTGTAGTTATGATTGTAGCCCCTATTGCCTGTGCATATCCGTTTTTCCAGAAATATTTTATTTCCGGTCTGACCCTGGGGGCGGTAAAAGGATAAACCATGTCTGCTTTTTGGTATCGAACCGGTGCGGCAAAATGCACCGTGAAGATATAAAAACGGCTGCAAATTGGCCGTAATCAAAAAATTAAGGAGGATTTCTATGAAAAGGAAAAGCTTAAGCAAAATTTTGGCATTAGGAATGGCGGCAGTCATGACCGCCGCAATGCTGGCAGGCTGTGGAAATTCAGACGCCGAAAAAGCGCCTGCTGAACCGGCCGCAGATTCATCCGAACAGGAAAAGGAAAGTACCGATGCGGCAGATACATCCGAGGCAGAGACAAAGACAGAGGATACCGCTTCGGCATCAGGGGAAGTGCCCACACTGATCTGGTGGACGGTAGGAGGAACGCCGGCGGATGATTTTGACGAGGCGATTGCCCAGATCAGTGATTACAGTGAAGAAAAAATCGGCGTCAGGCTGGATGTAAAAATTGCCGGATGGGGCGATTATGACTCTAAAGTGAATACGATTGTCAATGCCGGCGAGTATTTTGATATTATGTTCACAAACAATACCAATTACAGTAAGTTTGTAAACCTTGGCGCGTTTGAGAATATCAGCGATATGGTTCAGAGCGTTACCCCGGAGCTGTATAGTTTTGTACCGGAAATGCTTTGGGACGGCGTGCAGATCCATGGCAATATTTATGCGGTGCCTACTTATAAGGATTCTTCCCTGACACAGTTCTATTATTTTGATGATCAATATGTACAGAAGTATAATATTGACATGGGAACAGTGAAAGACATGGCGTCGATCGACCCCATTGTCCGTACGATCAAGGAAGGGGAAGGAAAATCTCTTTATCCTCTTATGCTTAACCAGGGGGCGCTCTGGAACGGATTCTTTAATGAATACGACGGTTTGGCAGGAGGAATCCAGCCCATTGGCGTAAAGATTGACGATCCGGAACGGAAGGTAGTATGTACACTGGAACAGGAAGACGTACAGGCGAATCTGGAGCTGCTGCATTCCTGGTATGTGGACGGCATTATCAACCCTGACGCAAATGTAGTGACCGAAGACAGCAAAGGCAATGTATTTGGCAATGCACAGGGCTGGCCCAGCGCAGTGGTACAGTGGCAGACTCTGCAGGGCGTAGAAAAGTATGATGCGGTTAAGGTATTTGGGCCTTTATACACCACAGAAACGATTCAGGGCTCTATGAATGCGGTTTCCGTTAATTCCAATTACAAAGAAGAAGCATTGAAGGTACTGCAGTTAATCAACACCGATTCCAAATTCCGTGATATGTGCGCATTTGGCGTGGAAGGAAATCATTTTGAGTATTTAGAGGATGGTACGGTTAAGCGCCTACGGGATGACTGGACATGGCCTGCTTATACACAGGGAACATTCTTCGTTATGAGCAATCAGGAAGGTTCCGACCCGAATCAGTGGGATGAGGTTAAGAAGCAGAATGAAGAAGCCACAGCATCCACTTGTCTGGGATTTGCCCTTGACGTGACCAATATCCAGAATGAGGTATCCAACGTCAATACGGTATGGGATAAGTATAAATATGATATGCTGACGGGCGCGTCCGACCCGGCTGAAGCAGTTCCCAAATGTATAGAGGAGCTTAAGGCGGCTGGTCTTGATACCATTATGGCCGAGGCACAGAAGCAGATTGACGAATTTTTCAAATAAAAATATTTCCCTGTTTCCTTAATGGATATATAGGAAAACAAAACCCTGGGCAGGAATTCTGTCTGGGGTTTTGGGGATTTATACTTGCTCCTCTGAATCAGAGTCTATATAATAGAAGCTATGGAGGCGTGGGTGCGCAGGAAACAGAGGGGTTAGAGAATGGACAGGTATCGGCCCATTTTTCTGGGGTATCGGATTTACAGAATAAAATTTATAAAGATTGTCGGTTTTGTATTTCTCATAAGCGCTTTTGTTTTTTGGGGAGTAATGGTATTTCTGCTGAATACATGGATGAACGATCTGTGGAAGCAGGCTCAGGATGCGTTTATGGAGCGCGAAAAAAGACTTGGAAGTATCCGGCAGCGCGTGATGGATTATACCAACGGCATGTACGAGGACGCAAAGCTGATGGAAGACACAAAGGCTCTTTTTGAGGCGCATGACGAGGCGGAATATATCCAGATACGAAGGGAAAACAGCCTGGGCAGCAACACGCAGATAGGATACCTGCCGGCGAATATCAAGAAGAAGCTTTTTGACAGCCAGAACCAGATAGCGGTAGTGACTTTGGAGTCGGATAGCGGGGTGAAGGTTCTGTGGATGGAGTACGGCAATATCAGGTTCGGATATGGGGCGGAGAAAGTAAAGGGAATTATGACGCGGTATGGCAGAGGGGACATTATGGTGGCCAATTGCGCAATCCGTAATCCGAAGCACATGGATCAGACCTTGGGTAGGCTGAGCTTTTGGGTACATAGCTGGGACATTTACGATGAAAATACAGTCCCGGCGAAATGGGAGCTTGTAGACGAAAACGGCCGGTTCCTGTTAGGCAATATGCCGGCAGATCAGGGCGGACAGATATACAGGGAGCTGGAAGGAGAAGAGCGGCAGTCGGGATGGATGAGGGGACAAGGAATGCCTGTCTTTTTTGTGAAGCAGGTTTCCGGTGAGAATGGGCATTCCTTTCTTGTGGCAAAGGATATAAGCTCGGTTTTAGCCGATAACCGCTATACGGTGGCGGTTATGGTGGTAGCCTTTGTGATGGTGGCCCTGGGAGTGCTTGCTTGTTTTTATGGGGGAATCCAATCTGAAGCGGTTTTTATGTCCATCATCAAGGATCTGTTATCCTCCATGGAGCATGGCGATTTTAACAGGATGGAGGAATTAAGGCTTCCCGTCAGGCACAGGCAAAACGAATATCTGATTATTGCGGAAAACTTAAAAGATGTAGGGATGAAGCTGAAGGGGTACATTGAGACAGAGTATATTCTGAAGCTGAAAGAGCAGGAAAGCCAGATGCGCGCCCTGCAGCATCAGATCAATCCGCATTTTTTGTATAATTCCCTGGAAATGCTGCAGTCAAAAGCGTTGGTGCAGGGGGATCGGGATATGGCGGAGGCGATTGCGATGCTGGGCTCATTGTACCGGGCAAGAGCACGCAAGCCGGATGCTGTCACGTTGAAGGAGGAGTTTTCATCTCTCGAGATGTACCTTAAAATTATGGCGCTGCGCTTCGGAAACTGTTTTGTCTTTCAGATGGAGATGGATGAGGGGATCGGAGAAATCCTGACGGTTAATTTCTGGATGCAGCCATTGGCCGAAAACTTTTTTGCTCACGGGTTCCGGCAGGAGAACGATTATAATCTGCTTATTGTGAACGGCTGTGCAAAGGAGGACGGGGCTGAGATTGTGATTATGGATAACGGAAGCGGCGCAGATGCCCTGAGGCTTACAGAAATCCGGAGAAATATGATGGAGGGGAATGACGAGGCGGGGGCGGACATTGGCCTGCGCAATGTTTATATGCGGCTGAAATATTTTTATGGAAGCAGATTTACGATGGATGTAGGCAATAATGCAGAGGGCGGTTTCTGCATTTCCATTTTTATTCCGGGAAAGGCGAAAAATGTACACATTGATGATTGTGGATGACGAATCGGCTGTTTTGGAAGGGATCAGCAGACTTCTGGACTGGAGAGTCCTGGGATTTGGACAGATCAGGACGGCAAGAAGCAGCTTTGAGGTGATTTCTCATGTTGTGGACTGGAAGCCGGATATTTGCCTGATGGATGTATGTATCGGCAATGAATATGGCTATGATCTGATCAAACGTTTGGGCGAGATGGGGGTGCGGTCAAATTACATCATGATGAGTGGTTATGATGAATTTACCTATGCCTGCGAGGCTTTGCGCTGCGGTGCATTGGATTACCTGCTAAAGCCCGTTGACGGAGGGAAACTGCAAAAAAGAGTCAGGCAGATCATTGTGGAAAAACTTCACGGAACAGTGCCGGAGGAGACAGGGCCGGAGAAAGACCCGATACTGAAGCGCTCCTATCAGGAGCTGTCCCCATTGATCCGCAGAATCGTTATGATGGTAGGGATGGAATACGGACAGCACATTTCCCTGAAAAGTATTGCGGACCGTTTCCGGATGAACCCGACTTACCTCGGTCAGATATTTATTAAAGAAACCAATATGAAATTTACGGAATACCTGATGGCCTACCGGATGCATGTTGCGCGCAGCCGGATTATGGATACGGATGCCAAAATATCCGAAGTGGCCTGTGAGGTCGGATATGCGAATATGAATTATTTTCATCAGCATTTCCACAGCTATTACGGTATATCGCCGTTAAAAATGCGCATGGGAGAGGCTGAGGAGAACGGCAGGCAAGGAGAAAAGAGAGCACTCACGGAAACTCAATAGAGAATAAGCAGGAAAGGGTTGACTTTCAGAAA
>CAJTVL010000012.1 GCA_910579425.1 uncultured Lachnospiraceae bacterium
GAATTTCAGAAAATCGAGAAAGAAGAAAAGAAAACAGCGAAAAAGAAAAAACAGAAATAAGCATAAAAAGACCTTGCCGATATTCAGCTTCCATATCTGAAAATCAGCAAGGTTTTTCTTATGCCATTGATGTAATTATTTAGTGCGTGATGTTGAAAATGTTGCCAAATCGTTGCCAGTGCCTAAACAAATTTGCTTGCAGCCCTCATAAACACTAGCTTTCTAAATCCAATTCCATCACTCGAACTCAATCGTCCCCGGCGGCTTAGAAGTCAAGTCATACATAACTCTGTTAACCCCCTTGACCTCATTCACAATCCGGTTCGCTACCGCTGCCAGAACCGCCCACGGAATCTCCGACACCTCCGCCGTCATAAAATCAGAAGTATTCACGGCCCGCAGGGCAACCGCATAGTCGTAGGTTCTCTCGTCCCCCATAACGCCCACGCTACGCATATTTGTCAGCGCCGCGAAGTATTGGCCAAGCTCTCTATCTATACCTGCCTTTGCCAGCTCTTCCCTGTAAATCGCATCGGCTTCCTGAACGATTCTTACCTTCTGCGCAGTAACCTCCCCGATAATCCGAACGCCGAGCCCCGGCCCCGGGAACGGCTGCCTGTAGACTAACTTCTCCGGAATGCCAAGCTCCAATCCGGCCTTGCGCACCTCATCTTTAAAGAGCATCCGCAATGGCTCAATAATTTCCTTAAAATCCACGTAATCCGGCAGGCCGCCCACATTATGATGAGACTTGATCACCGCGCTTTTGCCCAGACCGCTTTCGATCACATCCGGATAAATCGTTCCCTGCACCAGAAAATCAACTGTTCCGATTTTCTTTGCCTCTTCCTCAAACACACGGATAAATTCTTCCCCGATAATTTTGCGCTTCGCCTCCGGTTCCTCCACCCCTGCAAGCTTTTCATAGAATCTTTCCTGGGCGTTTACCCTGATGAAGTTCAGGTCATACGGCCCCTTTGGCCCAAACACCGCCTCCACTTCATCGCCTTCGTTTTTGCGCAGCAGACCGTGATCCACAAAGACACAGGTAAGCTGCCTGCCAACCGCCTTGGCCAAAAGCACTGCTGCCACCGAAGAATCCACCCCTCCGGACAGAGCGCAGAGCACCTTGCCGCTTCCAACCTTCTCCCGAATCTGCGCGATCGCGTTTTCCACAAAAGAATCCATGCGCCAGTCCCCTTTGCAGCCGCAAACCTTATATACAAAAGCGGACAGCATCTTCATCCCCTCCCGGGTATGCATTACCTCCGGATGGAACTGAACGGCATAAAGCTTCTTCTTTGCATTCTCCATGGCCGCCACAGGACAGACCGGTGTGTGTGCCGTAATCTGAAAATCTGCCGGCGCTTTCTCAATGTAATCCGTGTGGCTCATCCAACAGCTCGTCTTTTGGGATACTTCGGAAAAAAGCACAGACCGCTGATCCACTTCCACCTCTGTCTTTCCATATTCACTGACGGGCGCGGTCTTTACACTGCCCCCCAGCAAATACGCCATAAGCTGGGAGCCATAGCATATGCCTAAAACAGGAATTCCCAATTCAAAAATTTCTTTATCATACCCAGGCGAACCTTCCGCATATACACTGTTGGGCCCTCCTGTAAAAATAATTCCTTTGGGTTCTAATGCCCTGATCTTTTCAATGCTCATGTTATAAGGATGTACCTCACAATAAACATGGCACTCCCTGACTCTTCTGGCAATCAATTGATTATATTGACCGCCAAAATCAAGTACAATGACTAATTCCTTTTCCATAATGTGCTCCTATCTTTCGTTTCTCTATCCCCACCAAAAGCCGTTGTTACCTTCCTCCCATATCTCGTAATAAATTATATAAAAAAATAATCTTATCTGTCAAAACATTCTTGCATTGCCCGCCCCCATTTATGACTGTGATACCTGAGTCCAGAGCACATCTCCGGCAGCGCGAAGGGTATTGGGCAGAGTAAAAGACGGCATCCGGAAAACACTGCCAGCACTGCATAGTAACGGATCACAGAAACTGTAAGGCTCTCCGTCTCCGGCGTCAATTGGTAAATTTTCATAATCCATGGTCCAAAAAGAACCAGAACGGAAGATATAAAAACAGTACACCCCGTGGAAATCATCATCAATTTTCTGGTATAGTATCTTGCCTGCTTAAATTCCCCTGCTCCAATACACATGGAGGCCACCGAAAGAAGCGCCAGATTAATGGCCTGTCCGGGCAAAAGTAAGCCTGGAAAAAACAGTTGCAATCGCGGCCCCCGCCACGCCTATTTTAGCGCCGTATATCAGGATCGCATTCCCCACAAGATTAATCAGATTCATAATAACCGCAATTAACATCGTGGTTCTTGAGTCATTGATGGCACGGAACATTGCCGCACAGGAATTATAAACCGCAAGAGGGCAGATGGACAACGCTGTGATCACAAGATAAATGCTGGCATTATCCATGACCGCAGGCTCCACCTGCCCGAAAATTACGCGCAGCAAAGGCCGATACAGCGTCAGAAATACCGCCGTAACCACCACAGACAGTTCTGCGGAAAACAACAAGAGCTGCCATGCCGATTTACAGGCATTTTCCGTATCCTTTTGTCCAAGATAATGCCCGGCGGCAACTGCGCCGCCTGTGGCCAACGCAGCCGTGATATTGATAACAAGAATATTTATGGTATCTACCAGCGAGACTCCCGAAACTGCCGCCTCTCCTACGCCTGCTATCATTACCGTATCTACCATTCCAACTAAAATCGCAAGAAGCTGCTCAAAAACCAGTGGAATAATTAGCTTTCTTAAATCTTTATTCGTATATAACATCCCTCTACCCCTGCATATCGCAAATCTTTCTGCGACATTGCATCATCAAACGCTGCCACGCTTTCCGGGGCAGCTTTTTGATAAAAGTCCGATGTGTCTTCTATTATATCACGGACAAAAAATACATCAATACGGTTTCTTTGACAGCAATCTATTCTTTTGCTATTCCTGCAAATGGCGGTATTTCTCCTTGGTAGCCATCCCTCCCCTTATATGCCTCTCCTGCTTGTTCACATCCAAAACCTTCCTGGCCTCTTTCGCCAATGCGGAATTAATCTGCATCAGTCTTTCCGTTACATCTTTATGTACCGTGCTCTTACTAATCCCAAACGCCTTCGCAGTCTGTCTAACCGTGGCATTATTCTCGATAATATAATTTGCGATCTGGATTGCACGTTCCTCAATATAATCTTTCAAAAGGGAACCCCTCAGAATACTTTTTTACATTGTATGAAGTATTCTGAGGGGTTATGACTACATAAAAATTCATATATTTATTCTTCCCTTTCTCCAAGCCAAACCTCACATTTCAAAATTTCTGACAGAGGTTTTTCCGCCCGTTTTCCAGACGTTCTGTCTCTTCTTTGGAACCCCGGAATTCTCATTCGGCTATGAAACGGCATTTTTCCTTTTCCGATTCTTCACGATCTGTTCATAAACTGAAATGCCTTCAGCTTATTCCGCAGGATCCCTGATTGTTCTGCCAGCTCTCTGTTCTTCCTGACCGCGACCAGCCACACTCCGGTTGCAAAGAAAAGCAACATCTTTATCACCGAAAGGACATCTCCCAATAATGCAATGGGATATTTCCTGGCTCCTTCCGCATAAAGCAGAAGAAACAAATCCCATGAATCTGCAGCCATCCGGATTGTTCCGCCTAACACAACTAACTGATAAGCACCCAGGAAAAACAAACCGATCGCCAGTCTCCATTTTGGATACATAACCGCCAGAAGAATGACCAGCTCCGGTGTATATCCTATGATTCCTCCAAGTGCAATGCCAATCGCTCCGGCACTTCCCCCTCCCATTAACTTACCAGCATAAATCAGCTTTAGCACATTTGCAGTCACACCGAGAAGAATCAGAAATCCGAGCCATCTTTCCTTTCTCCTCTCAAAGCTCTCCACCTCTGGGTAATCCGCATAAACCTGTTTCTTATACTGCATGTACAATTCTTTTTTATCCATTTCTCCCCCAGCCCTTCCTTTTAAAATCGGCGTTCTGCATTGCCCTCTCTTCATTCATTCCCGGCTGCCAACACTTTCACATTCCCGCTGTTCGTCTTAGCCTCCACTCGGCAGACAGGGTGATCTCCCACATCCCCCTCCGCATGATTTCCTTTCTTATTATAAGAAAGCCGCTCATCAAAATCCGTATGAATCATTCCGCTTCCTGTATCGGCCTGAAAATGAAAGGCCGCCTCCCTTAAGAATTCCAACTTTACATTGCCGCTTCCGGCCCGAAGAGCCATATCCCCAGTCAGGCTTTTCGCCTCTACCGTCACGTTTCCGCTGTCAGCCGCCATCCTTCCGCTGCCTGAGATGTTTTCCAGATGCACATTACCGCTTCCGGCTTCTGCTTCAATCCTGCCCTCCAACGCCTCCCCGGTAATATTTCCGCTCCCGGTTCGAAGCGCGATCTCGCCTTTCAGGTTTTCGATTTTCAGGTTTCCGCTTCCCGCCTGACAGGAAATCTTCCCGGCCTGCGTGCTCTTCCACTTAAGATTTCCGCTCCCGGCTCTTACCGAAAGGTTCCCGTCTGCTCTCACACAATCCGTTTCAGATGAGATATTGCCGCTTCCTGTCTTTACAGAAAAGCTTTTCAGACTTTTTTCCGGTATATAAACCTCGATTCTCTCTCCCTCTCCTCCCCAAAATCCAAATATCACAAAGGACCACCTTTTCCCCCCTGTGATCAAAACCTCCTTTTCCCGGGGGCTGGATACGGATGCCTGAGCATTGGGATCGTCACTGTAAAGATATTCCTTTATTACAACGGCGTCCTTTTCAGAAGGATATACCCTGATATTTTTGCTTCCATATTCCAATGTCAGACTTTCCACATCGGACAGCGGCAGCTCTATTACATTCCTGAGCTCCGCCTTTCCTCCCCAGACAAGGGATGCTCTCCCCTGCGCGCTCCCCCGGCCCGATGCATATTTTACGCTCATAACACTGATCCCTCCCATTAAAATAAGTACAATCACTGTTGCAGACAGCACAACCCATTTATCTTTCATCTGTGCCACCGGCCCTTTCCCCAACGCTTCTTATCATGGAATTAATCCATGAAGAAACTGAATAATAAAGCGGAATCGTCAGAAAAATAATCCATCCCGGATGCCACAGATTCCAGAAAATCCCCAGGCACAGATAAATCAGTGCAGCAAGAACCGGATAGGCAAAGCAATAAATGTTTCTTTTATCGACAGCCGCTATCAGGGTGTACCAGATTGGAATCAGCAGAAACAAAAGCCATCCCGGATGCCATGCCCCAAACTTAAATCCAATTATCAGGTACACGATGATGATCAGGATCGGCATCGGGAAAGAATAGAGCAAAGACCAGACGCCTTCATTTTTTTCTCCGTTTACATAGTCGCCATTTTCGTCAATTTGAACATTATCCCAATCCCACTCTGTCTCCTGCCCTGCCGGGTCCACCTCCAAAAAGGCGTCCCCAAACTCCGGCACAGGCTCCTCGTTCTCCGGCACGGGGATCTCATCCTCCGTTTTCAGCAGTTCATCCAATGAAATATGATAAAGCCGCGCCAGAAGAATCAGATTATCCGTATCAGGGGAAGCCTCCGCCCTCTCCCACTTACTCACCGCCTGCCTGCTGATTCCAAGCTTTTCTGCAAGAGCTTCCTGGGAAAGGTTGTTGCTCTTTCTCAAATTTACAAGTCGATTTGCAATTTCAATATTCATTCTGTAATCTCACTCCTCCTTTCAAGGTATGAGAAATTATAAACATTTTCCTCCGGGTCACGCCACCAACTTTAGTTTGAGCCGCCGCAACTATTGGTTGCAGGCCTCCAGAATCCCCGTGTTTATGGCATTTAAGAAGCTCTGTCTTCTTCCTCTCATTACTCCTTGTTTCTGATATAGGTAATAAAGCAGTTGCCGTTTTGTTCAAACCACTCCTTGGAATCATTCATTCCCACTTTATAAATCGTACCTGTTTCCGGATTCATAACAACTGTATTTTTTTCATTATAGCCCACAAGCAGCACCGCGGTTCCGTCCTGCAGCATCACAAGCACGGGAATATCCTGATCCACGTAGTAGAGCACGGAATCCAAAGTACATCTGTTCAAATCCAGCACCTGTACATCGGGAAGGCTCTCCCGCAGAATACTCAATACGGACTGTCCTCTGCCCAGCATATATTCGGAGTTTCTCACCACTCCCTCATATTCCAGCATGGCGTCCAGACATACCGCAAGGGAATTTTTGCTTTCCGTCACCGTTCTTTCCTGTATTGCCATAATCTGATTGCTCAGCCGCCGGTTTCCTTTCATCCATACATAATAGCCTCCGTCATTGATCACTACTCCCGAGATATTGTTGGCCTGGTCAATGGCGCTTCCCTCATCCGTATGAATGCCTTCCACCCCGTACTTTCCATATACATAGTATCGTTTTGTCTGCTCCTCGGACTCCTCAAAGTGAATTTCTCTTCCTCCCTCAAACAGTACCTCCCGGGGCGTAAGGCGCTTCATGGTGGAGGCCTCTATGGTTCCCTTCACTGCAATCTGCGTGATTTTCTCATACTTTTCCGTAACCACCGTCTCGATCACATTATTGCTTTCCAGCACTGTTTCCGCATTCATGATCTGATCGTCCTTTACGGGCTCATAAAGACCTTCCTCGCTCTTCTGCACACGGGACAAGATAATCTGGTTTCCGCTTACATTCCCCCCCACAACATAAATCCCATTCTGCTGATAGGACATCAATAGCCCTTCCGTCTCATTTTCTATCCTGATACAATACATGGGAAAAATAGTATTACCGGCATAATCCATTACGATGTCGTTTTCCCTTGCAATTCCGTAAATCAGGTCCTCCCCCATAAACCCGATCGGAGAAACCACCTCTCCGCTCCCGGCTTTTATACTCTTTTGTTTTCCGGTGGTCAGATTCATCAAAACCAGCTCTTTCCCTCCGTAAACGCCCTCTCCTTTCTGCCACACAGCCATCTTGTTACTCTCCGAAACCTTATAGCTGCCTTCAGCGAGATGATCCACCACCGCCTGACAGGTTCTGCCCACAACGTTGATTCCGTAAATCTTATCCTCCCATTTCAGATACAAAATACTGTTTCTGTTAATATAAGCAAGCTGCTCAACCTCTTTCATCAAAAGCGACTGTGATTTTGTGCTCGGAATATATACCAGTTCCTCCACCGTATTCACCGCGCTGTCATAGTAGTAAAGAGAAATCCCCACTTCCCCCTCATGGCGGCCCCGGTTCATATACCCATAGACAAGAAAAATAACATTACCTCCCTCGTCTGCATTTAAAATTTTGATCCCATGATCGTCATACAGAGTCCGGACATCCTGGTTATCCTGATCATAAAACCCAAACAGAAGAGCGATTTTATTATCCGTCACATTATAGCAAAAAAGCCGGTTCCCGCTGATAAAGGCAAAGCTGTTTCCCCCTTCGCTTTCTTTCAGGACAACATCCTTGCCGGTGATCCCCAAGACAATCTTATCGTTGGTAAATTCCTTCCCGGAGTTCTCAAAAATCTGGTCCATATTCCGCTCAAAGTCCAGCAGATACATTCTGTCCGCAGTGTATCTTACCCTGTAAAATTCCCTTACCCTATAATAATTTTTCTCCCCGCCCTCGGGCACGGAAACATAATATTCCAGCAAAAAACTGCCTGTCTGCGCCGCCAGCTCCTTTATGGTGATCTGGGGATTTGTTTCCCTGGTCACCTCCAGATCCCCCCAGGTAACCTGCTTGAAGCTGCTGTGAATATCTACCCTGCCATAGGAAGAATTATCTCCCTCCGCATTGGACTCCATATACTTGGTGAGCTCCTTCGCCGCTTCCTTATCAAAAGTCTTCCTGGAAAAATCCGCCACATAATCCAGCTTGTCCTCTACATGGAATTCCTCTGTGCTCACTACTCTGGTGTAATATCTTACCTCTCTTGTATCTTCCAGCCTCAGAATCAAAACCAGCATATATTCCTGATTTACGTCAATCAGATCCTTCAGCCCAAAGGATAATAAAATCTGATCCTCCTCCTGGACATAATCCTCTACCTGAGTATTTTCAACCAGGCGCCCGCCGTCCAGGCTCCTTACCTCAAAAGCAATGTCGTGGACAGGCGTTCCATAGGTATCGATCCTTAAGCTGATTCTCCTGCCGGAGGTAAGAGGCGTAATACTTTCTCTCATCTGGCTTACTTCCATAGCCTGTGCATACCCATGCATCTGGTTTAAGCTGTAGCCATTGTAATCCACCGATACCACCGGATAAACGGCCTGCGCCATCTCTATGGTCATGTCTGTATTTCCCTGATTCATAATATTGCTTATGGTGATCAGTGCCATCAGAAAAACGCTCAGCACAATCACTCCTTTGATAATCCCTTTTTTCATAATAATCCTTTCGATGGCCGCCACACGGCAAAACAGATTTTTCTTCTCATCTGTCCAGCAGCTTCTGCAATGTGGTTTCCACTCCCAGCCATTTTGTCATGGCGTGAACCTCCGATTGTTTCTGTCTCTGCCCATTTTCCTTTCCGTCGCGCCTTACGGCTCTGATCAGCAGATTCTTGGGCGTATGCTCCATATCGATAAATTCCAGCACCTGGGTATCGTATCCCATTTCCTCCAAAAGTTCCGCGCGAATCCCGTCTGTAATCAAAGCCGCCATCCGTTCCTTCAAAATCCCATATTTCAGTACGGGCAAAAGCATTTCATTTCTGATTTGCCCATTGACCTCATGCTGACAGCAGGGCACCGCAAAGATCACCTTCGCATTCCAGTCAACAGCCTTTTTGATGGCATAGTCTGTAGCGGTGTCGCAGGCGTGAAGGCTGACCACCATATCTACCTTGTCCATCCCCTGAAATGTACTGATGTCGCCCTGAAAAAAGAAAAGCTTTTCATAGCCATATTTCCTTGCCAGCCCGTTACACTTTTCGATAACACTTGTTTTTAAATCTAATCCCGTGATCTGCACGTCAATTCCTTTTAACTCATGCAGATAATAATACAATGCAAAGGTCAGGTAAGATTTTCCACAGCCAAAATCAATGATATTTACGGTTCCCTCTTTAGAAAGTGTAGGCAGAATATCCTCCACAAATTCCAGATAACGGTTAATTTGCCTGAATTTATCATATCTGGCATGAACAATTTTTCCTTCCCCGGTCTGTACTCCCAGATCCACCAGAAAGGGAACCGCCTCATTTTCCTTCAATATATACTGCTTCTTCCTGTTGTGAGACAAATCCGGGCAAAGCTTACCCTGCTCCGGTCTGTTCCTGCGCCGCTTCATGCTAACTTTTCCCTTTTTACTCACCAGCGCCCAAAGCTTTTCCTCCATGCTCTCCGCTTCCAACTGCCGAAACTGCAGTTCCATACCGGATAATATCCTTTCCAGTATCTCTTCTTTTTCATAGTTCCCATGAAAAACCTGGGTTCCCTTCCAAATAGTTTCCTGGAAACACAGATCGCCCTTTACCATCACCGGACGTACCTTTATCTTAAAAGCATCCCCCTCTTTTCTGGGGCTGCTGATTGTGATCTGATACAGTCTGTCCGTCAAAAAATCCGACAGATTTTTCCGCAGCTCTTCCACCTTTTATCCCTCCCGGCTCATTGTAAGAAAAATATAGCCATAACGTTTGCGTCATGACTATATTTTACTTATTTGCCCGCCAAATCACAACCAAAACTTTGTCCGAATCCTAAAATACTAAAATCTCAAAATTCCCCTTCGGGTATTATGTCTTCTTTTATAAATTTCATAAAAAAGAAGGATCTGTATCAAATCACCTGTCCATTTCCATTTCTCCAAAGAGGCCTCGCTTCCTCCGTTCTCCGAATCGCTCTCTTTGTCCGTTTCTTCCTCTCTTCTGATCCGGTCTAATATATCCGTGGACAATTTATAAAGCTGCCACCTGTCCGGAAACTCATCATAGATCATACTCCCCTCATAGTCCAATTTGTCCAGAATATTACTTATGACTTTTTGATACCGCTTTGCCTGCGCCGGATACATCTGCTGCAGATACTCCAAATCCCTGATTACGCTATTCTCATCCTCATAGTACATAGGAAGAGGATAGGTCATATAAAAGGGCATTATTTTCCGATCGTACATAGGGATAACTTCCTTTTTTCTTTACAGCTATCATATGCGTCCGAAAATATTTGGTTCCCAAAACAACGGATGCCGGGCTTCGCCAGCCATCCTTATGTTAAAACAAAAAGGGGCTTTCTTTTAGCCCCTTTTGCCGTCTCAGCTTTATTTAATAACATGAATACGAGCCAACGCTCTCTGCAATGCCGTTTCTGCCCTGAGAATATCCGTTTCCGGCGTTTTGCTGCGAAGCCTTTCCTCCGCACGGGCCTTCGCGGACTCCGCACGGGCCTTGTCGATCTCATCCGGCCATTCGATAATCTCTGCCAGAATCACTACCTCATCCTGCAAAATCTCTACAAAGCCTGCATGGAGAGCCGCTTCCTTTACCCCCTCTTCCCCGGTAATCGTCAGGATACCCGGGCTGATAATCACTGTAGTGGGGACATGCTTTTTATAGATCCCGATCTCTCCTTCCGTGGTGTTAAATTCTACCATGGAAACCTGGCCTTCAAAAAACACACGGTCGGGAGTAATGATCCTAAGTGTAAATAAATTGTTGTCTGCCATCTGCTCCTCCCCGTATTTATTTCACGCGGGCAAGTACATCATCAATACTTCCGGCATTTAAGAAGTAGCTTTCAGGTATATCGTCATGCTTTCCTTCCAGAATCTCCTTGAATCCCCGGATGGTTTCGGTGATGGGCACATACTTACCGGAATATCCGGTAAACTGCTCTGCCACAAAGAAGGGCTGTGACAGGAACCTCTGTACCTTTCTTGCACGGGAAACTACCAGTTTATCGCTCTCTGACAACTCATCCATACCCAGAATCGCGATAATATCCTGCAGCTCTTTATATCTCTGAAGAATCTCCTGTACGCCTCTGGCTACCTGATAATGCTCTTCCCCTAAGATTCTGGGATCCAGAATTCTGGAGGTGGACTCCAGCGGATCAACTGCCGGATAGATACCCAGCTCCACAATGGATCTGGACAAAACCGTGGTGGCATCCAAATGGGCAAAGGTTGTGGCAGGCGCAGGGTCTGTCAAGTCATCTGCAGGCACATATACTGCCTGAACAGAGGTGATGGAACCGTTTTTGGTGGAAGTGATACGCTCCTGAAGAGCGCCCATCTCCGTCTGCAGCGTAGGCTGATAACCTACTGCCGAGGGCATACGTCCCAGCAAAGCCGAAACCTCGGAACCGGCCTGGGTAAAACGGAAAATATTATCGATGAAAAGAAGTACGTCCTTGCCGCCCTTGTCACGGAAATATTCCGCCATGGTAAGCCCGGAAAGACCAACCCTCATCCTGGCCCCGGGAGGCTCATTCATCTGGCCGAACACCATGGTGGTCTTATCGATAACGCCCGACTCTTTCATTTCATAATAAAGGTCGTTCCCCTCTCTGGTTCTCTCGCCAACACCGGTAAATACGGAATATCCGCCGTGCTCTGTTGCGATATTACGGATCAGCTCCTGGATCAGTACGGTTTTTCCAACGCCTGCTCCTCCGAACAGCCCGATCTTACCACCCTTCTGATAAGGGCAGAGAAGGTCTACTACCTTAATACCTGTTTCCAAAAGCTCCTGCTGAGTAGACTGCTCAACAAACTCCGGAGCCGCTCTGTGGATCGGCTCAAAAGACACATCTGTGGGAGCCGGTTTGTTATCAATCGGCTCTCCCAATACGTTGAACATACGTCCAAGGGTATTCTCGCCAACCGGAACACTGATAGGCGCCCCCGTTGCGATCGCTTCCATTCCTCTCACTAATCCGTCGGTAGACCCCATGGCAATACATCTAACCGTATCATCACCCAGATGCTGTGCTACCTCCACAATAAGCGGGTTTCCCTCTTTTAAGGGAATCTTGATCGCTTCATTTATTTCTGGCAGTCTGCCGTCTGTAAATTTAATATCCAGAACGGCACTGATAATCTGTGTAATTTTTCCCGAGCATGTGCCATCGCCCGTCTTTATATCTGCCATTTTTCCTCCATTCCCTCCCAACAAAAGCGTTGGGACATATTTTTAATCTTTTAAGAAATCGCGTTTGCTCCCGCAATAATCTCTGTCAGTTCCTGTGTAATGGAACTCTGGCGCGCTCTATTGTACAACAGAGTCAATTTATCTATCATTTCGTCCGCATTGCTGGTAGCCGAATCCATGGCCTGCATTCTTGCTCCGTTTTCACTGGCCACTGCTTCGATCATGCCGCCATAGATCAGACTTGTAATATACTTGGGTATGAGCAGATTCAAAGCTTCCTCGTCCTCCGGCTCAAAATTCATAGGGGCTCTGTCCCTGTTTTCCGCTCCCTCAGCGTCTGCCGCCTGCTCTTTGCCGATTTCCACCGGAAGGAGCTTAAGCAGGGTGGGGACATGGACCACCGTGTTTTTAAACCCTGTATATGCAAGATAAATCTCGCTGATCTCGCCTTTTGAAAAAGCCTCCAGCAATTCCCTGCTGATTACCATAGCATCTGCGTAAGCAGGCTCCTCAATAATATCTGAGTAGTCAGCCTTAACTTCATACTTTCTCTGCAGGGCATCTCTGCCCTTTTTGCCAATCGCGTAAATTGCCAGATCCTCGTCGGCCAGCTCTCCGTTCGTAATCAGCTTGATTACATTGGAGTTGTAACCGCCTGCCAATCCTCTGTTTGACGTTATCACAATAACCGCTTTTTTTCCGGTATCCCCGGAACGCAAATATTTATGATCCAGGTTTTTTGTCCTCTGCAGGATGGAATTTACCGTATCGTACATACAGTGGAAATAATTTTTGGATCTTTCGGCATTTTGTTTTGCTCTCTGCAGTTTAACAGTAGAGACAAGCTTCATGGCCTTGGTAATCTGCTGGGTACTCTGAATACTGCCTCTGCGCCGCTTTATATCCCGCATTGAAGCCATAATAAATCCCTATACCTTTCTTATCCTGATCATTTTAGAAATGCTGCTTTAAACTCTTCGATTGCCTTCCTCAGGGTTTCTTCCGTCTTCTCGGAAATCACCTTTTCAGATGCGATGGCACCCGGAACTTCAGGATATTTGGTATCCAGGAATTCAAACAGCTCCGCTTCAAATCTGGTAATATCTCCCGTGGGAATATCCAGCAGATACTTATTGGTAGCCGCATAAATAATAATTACCTGGTACTGTACCGGCATAGGCTTATACTGAGGCTGTTTCAGAATTTCCTTTACCCTCTCGCCCTGAGCCAGCTTCTCTTTGGTATCCGCATCCAGATCGGAACCAAACTGGGAGAAGGCTGCAAGCTCTCTGTACTGTGCCAGCTCCACACGGATGGGGGCTGCAATCTTCTTCATCGCCTTAATCTGCGCAGCGCCGCCTACACGTGATACGGACAGACCTGCGTTTACGGCAGGACGGAAACCGGAATTAAACATTTCCGTTTCAAGATAAATCTGACCGTCTGTAATGGAAATTACATTGGTAGGAATATAAGCGGATACGTCGCCTGCCTGGGTTTCAATAATGGGAAGCGCGGTAAGGGAACCTCCGCCGTACTCGTCACTCATTCTTGCCGCTCTTTCAAGAAGCCTTGAATGCAGATAAAATACGTCTCCGGGATATGCCTCACGCCCGGGAGGACGCTTAAGAAGCAGGGAGAGTGTACGGTATGCCGTTGCGTGCTTACTTAAGTCATCATAGACAACCAGCACATCTCCTCCGTTTTCCATCCATTCTTCCCCGATCGCACAGCCTGCATAGGGTGCAATATACTGCAGGGGCGCAAGTTCACTGGCCGTTGCCGCAACCACCGTGGTGTAAGCCATGGCTCCGTATTCTTCCAGCGTATTTACAATGGAAGCCACTGTGGAGGCCTTCTGCCCGATGGCAACATAAATACAATTCACACCCTGCCCTTTTTGATTGATAATGGTATCAATAGCAATGGCAGTCTTACCTGTCTGCCGATCGCCGATAATAAGCTCACGCTGTCCTCTTCCGATGGGCACCATGGCGTCAATTGCCTTGATTCCTGTCTGGAGAGGCGTATCAACTGATTTTCTGGTGATAACACCAGAGGCTACTCTCTCAATTTTACGATATTTGTCTGTCTGAATCGGGCCTTTTCCATCGATAGGCTGACCAAGAGCATTTACCACACGTCCTAACATGGCATCGCCCACAGGAACCTCAACCACGCGTCCGGTCGTCTTAACCGTATCGCCTTCGTTGATGTTCTTCTGGCTTCCGAGAAGTACCGCACCTACGTTGTCCTCCTCCAGGTTCAGTACCATTCCGTATACTTCCCCGGGGAATTCCAGAAGTTCTCCCTGCATTGCGTTTTCCAGACCATGTACACGTGCAATACCGTCAGCCACTTGAATAACAGTACCCACATCTGAAACTTCAAGCTCTGAAGCATATCTTTTAATCTGCTCTTTAATGACAGAACTGATTTCTTCCGGTCTTAAATTCATGGTTTATACGCACCTTTCCTTTATATTACAACTGCACCTTAAGGAGCTCTCTCTCAAGCCCTGACAGCTTACTTCTTATACTGCTGTCCACTACCCGGTCACCGATCCGAATGACCATGCCGCCGATCAGGCTCTCATCCACCTGATAGTGCATTTCCATTCTGGTAAAGGATGTGGTAGAGAGCAGCTTTTGTTCTACTTCTTTCTTTTTGGCTTCGCTTAAGTCAAGCGCTGTGGCCACATAGGCAACCCCGATCCCTTTTACCTGTTTCACTTCATCGATAAAGTAATCCAGAATGGAGTCAATTTCCCCATATCTGTCCTTGCTGACGATCAGGTGCAGGAATCCCACCAGCTCCTCCGAAACACGGCCCTTAAAAACCGCTTCCAGAACCTCCAGCTTATCTTCCTTTAAAACCTTGGGATGATTCATCAGTTTCCCAAAATCAGGATTCTCGGAAAGCAGTTCTCTGAGCAGGATAACCTCATTCATAAGCTCCTCTTCTCTGCCTTCCTCCACAGCAAGCTCAAACAAAGCTTCGCCGTATGTTGCGCCAACTAGCTTTGCCATGTGCTCTCACCTATTTCCTTTAATGTTTCATTTACCAGGCTTTCCTGTACGGTTGTATCAATAGATGCCTTAACTACCTTACCGGCCATGATTGATGCGAGCACTACCATCTCGCGCTTCACGTCATCTGCCGCTTTCTGCTTTTCAAGCTCGGCTTCCACCCTGGCTCTGTCAATGATCCTTGCCGCCTCGTCCTTGGCCTGGGCTACAATTTTGTTTTCATTTTCCAGAGCACGCTTTCTGGCATCACTTAAGATCGCTTCCGCTTCTATATTAATGTTCTTAAGCTTCTCCTCATACTGCTCCTTAAGGAGAGATGCATCTTCCCTATCCTTGGCCGCACTGTCCAGCTCGCCTTTTATCTTGGCCTGTCTCTTCGCCATCATTTCTCTTACCGGGTTAAACAAAAAGTAAGATGCGATTAAAAAGAGCACAAAGACCGCGATAATCATAAGCGTCGCATCCGCTAAAAGCTGCAGGTCAAGGTCAAATAATCTGCCATCCATCCGTGGACCTCCTTTCTTTTATTTGGCTGCTCTTTTGATTTATTGAGCGGCACCCACAAGAGGTCTTACGAACAAAAGAATGATGGCGATCAAAAGGCCATAAAGACCTGTTGTCTCTGCAACAGCCTGCCCGAGAAGCATGGTGGAAGTTACATCAGACTTTGCGCCGGGGTTTCTTCCCACTGCCGCTGCCGCATGCCCTGCTGCAATACCCTGGCCTACACCAGGTCCGATACCGGCGATAACTGCCAAACCTGCACCGATTGCTGAACAACCCAAAATAAAGTTAACATTAAAATCCATTTTTGTTTCCTCCTTAAAACTTTTGAATGAAATAATATGTTTAATAAAATTACAAACCGCTTAAAACTCCCGTCTTATTCCCCGGTATTGCATGCGTCCGCGATATAGGTCATGGTAAGCATACAAAATACATAGGTCTGGATTGCTCCGGAAAACAGATCGAAATATACATGTAATGCTGCCGGCCAGATAATAGCCACCTTGCTCAGCAGGGCGTAAATCAGCGCCATGATCGCCGTTCCCGACAGGACATTGGCAAACAAACGAAGCGACAGCGAAATCGGAACCGCAAGGTCGCTTATAATATTGATCGGAGCCCAGATCGGCCAGGGCTCGCATAACCCCTTGAGCACCCCGGACACCTTCTGGTACTTAAATTTGTTAAAATGAATCAGTGTAAAGGTTATAATTCCCAGTGCGAAGGTAACGCCGTAATCCGCTGTTGGCGGACGCAGACCCAGCAGGCCGGAAATATTGCTGAACAGAATAAAAATGAATATTGTCCCAATATAATTCTGGAACCTGACCGCCTGCTTGCCCATAACGCCGCCGACCATCCCGTCCAGCATTTCCACAATCAGCTCCACCACATTCTGAAATGCCCCCGGCACCTCTGTGGCGTGCTTAACAGCTCTGTTTGCAGCTATGCAGAATCCTATGATAATCAGAAAAACTATCAGGACGCAAACATGCGTCGTTGTTATCCACACCGTCTGGCCGAACAATTCATAGGAAAAAACTCCATGAATCATAAAGTCCACTCCTCCGGCCTCGGATAACAAAATTCCCTCTCCCATTTTTTCACCTCCTTACCTATCCTGCTCTTTGACAGGTTCTTCTATTAGAGGAGGCAGGATCTCCTCCCCATATATTTGGGTACTGATCTTTTGGGTAACAAAATGCATATAGGCAGATACCTTAAGCCCCATAACCCCCAAAAAGGCGGAAAGGGGACTTGCCATTCCTCCCACGGCGATCAGTACGAATGCCACTACAATAAAAAAGTATCGTAGTATATTGTGGGTACTCATGACCTTCACCGCTCCCCGCTCCCCGAGATCCAGCGCCCTGTCAAGACTCCACCACATATGAAATGCACTCACCGCGGCAATCAGCACGCCCATCCAAAGCCCGAGGCTGTATTTCGCCTTATCCTCCGCCAGGAATACAAATATCTGACACACTGCGCCATAGATCAGGATTCCTGTTTCCAGCTCAAAGAGCGTCCTGTTTATTTTGGTGATTTTTTCTTTCATTCAAATCTCCCTTATCCCGCCTGCTCTTGTGAAGGTAGGCCGACTCCTCGCTGTCCTTCGCAAAAATCTGCCTTGAAAAACGATATACATTATATCCGCCTGCCACTGCTCCCACAAAAAACAGTATGATTACCAGAAAATTTGTTCCAAGCTTCTTATCCAGAAAAATCCCCAAAAAGGAGCAAATAAAAACAGGGACCAACATGTTTATTCCAAACTGTCCTATCATTGATAATGCCTGATAAACGTTTCGATTATATTTCACATGCTTCGCCCCTTTTATTTATTGTCGGTGGTGAGTACTCACTTCCTAATTATATCACTTTTTCCCCTTCTGTCTAGGAAATTATCACAGAAAATCCAATTAATTTTCAGTAAAAATTTCGTTCCCGGTCTTTTCCAAATCCGTTGACTTTCCCCGGATTTAATAGTACCATTTGACATAATCAACCCAAGGATTCCCCGGCGGAAGGTTCCGTATAGGGCTCTTCTTATCATTCCTTCCCCAGGCAAAGGAGGTTTTATGACCAATCTAAGTCTCTACCGCAGACGCATCATCCCCGATGAATGTATTCTTTTAAAGGACGACATTATCCTCTCCTGTGACGAAGAGCATATCGTCACCTCCTGGCAGACGCTCCGCCCCAAAAAGGATCTCCATCACGGCAGCTCCTGCTATTTTCTCAAGGAGGGCTTTAAAGTCA
The DNA here is from genome assembly GCA_910579425.1 of uncultured Lachnospiraceae bacterium. GTDB lineage: Bacteria > Bacillota > Clostridia > Lachnospirales > Lachnospiraceae > Suilimivivens. Next base: position 17,958 of record CAJTVL010000012.1, read on the forward strand.
GCAAGTTCTGCAAACAATCCGGAGAGCTGCTCTTCTGGTATTGCGACATCGTAACCTTTGATTATCACCCCGGGGACAATTCCCTGATCGTTACCGACCTTCTGGCCGACGTGATTATCTACCCCGACGGTTTTGTCAAGGTGGTAGATCTGGACGAGCTTGTAGCCGCCCTCAACTCCCGGGCAATTTCTCTGGACACCCTTAAGCAGAGTCTTCTGAATCTGGATAAATTACTGCAAATCATTTATTCCGGCGGCTTTGACCGGTTAAAGGCTTACATAGAATAGCTTCCGGCTCCGCTTCCTTATTTAATAGAAGATATGCCCGCCAATCTGCTGGCCGGTAAGTCCGTCGATCGGCGTCCTGAAGAAAAGGCAGTTTCCTACCGTGGTATTTCCTGCCATGGCCGCATCTGCCGCCCGGTAGCAGGCATCTGTGGCGTGATTCTCCGAGAGGGCAAGGGCAAGGCGTCCGCTGGCAACCGGCGAGAACTGTTTATTCTGGTAAATAACACCTACCACAGTATCCGGAAAGACCGAACTCATAACGCGGTTCATAACCACCGCCCCCACCGCAACCTGTCCTTCATAGGGCTGGTTGCCTGCTTCGCAGTAAATCAGATTGGCAAGCAGATAGCGGTCCCCCTCCGCAAAGCTAATCTCCGAAATATCTCTCCACGCGGAGCGGGCTGCCAGCTCGGAAAGCCTTCTCTCCTCTGCCAACTCCTCCTGGAGCCGGGCAATATCGTTCTTCTGCTCCTCCAGTTCCCTTTCGTAAGCAAGCATCTCCGTCTCCGTCTGCGAAATCTCCCGTTGCTTATTGGAAAGTCTGCCGGAGGTTTGATTAACCAGTTCGCTGTAACGGCTCTGCTCCGCTTCTACAGAAGCCTTTAAATCATCCAGTTCTTCCTTTTCCTCCTGAAGATGCGCTTCCGTCTCCTCGATCTGAGCCCTGGTCGCTTTAAATTCTTCCAGTTTTTCCCTGTCATATTCCGAAATCCGCTGAATATACTCGTGGCGGTTCAGAAAATCCGCCATACTCTCGGATCCGAAAAGGATCTCCAAAAGCATATAGTCCCGCTTCTCATACATGAATTTAACCCGCTTTTTCATGGCGGCATACTGAGCAGCCTCCACCTCTTTTGCATCGGCCAGCTCTGCCTGAGTCTGCTCTATCTCTGCATTCTTATCTTTAATCCGCTCCTCCAGCTCCGCCAGATTATTGCTGACCTCCGTCAGGTTTGCATTCAGCGAATTGAGCTGCCCCTTCAGGCCTTCCGCCGTCTGGTTCAGCTCGCTCAGTTCATCCTTTTTCTCATCAATTTCGTTTTCGGTCTGCTCTTTTTCTTCCTGCTTCTGATTAATCTCTTCCTCCAGATCCTTGATCTTGTCGGCACGGGCCGACACAGGAAAAATACAAGCCAAAAGAATTGCCGCCGCCACTGCGGCAATACCTTTTTTTCCAGCTTTCAAGCCATTCACCCGCCTTTGTTTCTTATTCTTTATATTCCAGCTTGCCGATCCTGCGTCTATGGTTTTCCCCTTTCGAGAATTCCGTATCCAAAAAAGTATCCACGATTTCCAGCGCCAGATTCTTCCCCGTAACGCCGCCCCCCAATGCAAGCATATTAGCGTCATTGTGAAGCCTCGTCATTTTGGCCAGATAAGGATCCGTGCAGAGAGCGCACCGCACCCCCCGGATCTTGTTTGCCGCAATGGAAATCCCGATTCCGGTGGTACAGACTACGATTCCCTTTTCGCACTCTCCATCCGCCACGGCCCGGGCCGCCGCCTTTCCAAAATCCGGATAATCGCAGGACTGTTTGTCAAAACATCCAAAATCCCTACAGGGAATCCCTCTTTCCTTTAAATGTTCCATCACCTGACACTTCAGTTCATATCCGCCGTGGTCACTGCCCAATGCTATCATTTTTCTCCTCCATTTCCTGTCCTTATCTGTCTTCGCGGTCCTCATCCAACCGGATCACCCGATGCCCCGCCGCCTTTAAAAGGCGGTTCATAATGGCGCACCCCAATCCTGTATTTTCAAAGCTTTCCGCATAAATCACTTCAATGCCCTCATCATCAAACTCCCTCAGAATACGGAATATCCTCCTGGCAATCCGGGCCTCATCCGCTCGCTTTCCGACGCTTTTGACGCTGTCCGCCCGGTAGCTTTCTTCCGTTTCGTCCGTGGCAATCACTCCCGTCCTCTTTCCGCTTTGTCCTGACAGCTCCAATTGTCCGTTAATAAAGCTTATCACCCGGCCGGCTGCTCCCTCCACAATGGTAAGTTCCCCCCTGGGGGCGTAATGACGGTATTTCATGCCGGGAGCCTTGGGCGCAGCCCCATCCTCCGGGACAGCTCCCTGCGTCTCAACATTGCCTATGGCTTCTTTCACCATTTCCTCCGTGACACTGCCCGGCCTCAGGATCTCCGGCTTACCGCCTGTCAGATCAATAATTGTGGATTCCAGCCCGATCTGTGTATCTCCTCCGTCAATGATCATCTCCACCCGGCCGTCCATATCCTCTATCACATGCCTGGCCGTGGTAGGACTTGGCCGGCCCGAACGGTTGGAACTGGGAGCGGCAACATATCCCCCGGCCGCTGTGATCATCGCTCTTGCAATCCTGCCTGCCGGCATACGCACCGCTACCGTATTAAGTCCCCCTGTGGTCTCCTTCGGAACGCAGTCCGCTTTTTCGAAAATCATGGTAAGAGGCCCCGGCCAGTATTTGTCCGCCAGCCTCCGGGCTGCTTCCGGTATCCTTTTTACGATCAGCGGAAGGGCTTCCATATCTGCAATATGCACGATCAGCGGATTGTCAGAGGGCCTTCCCTTAGCCGCATATATTTTCTGAGAGGAGGCCGGATTGAGCGCATCCCCTCCCAGCCCGTACACCGTTTCCGTAGGAAACGCTACCAGACCGCCGGACCTGATGATCTGACCGGCCCTTTGTATGACCTCTTCCTCTATCTGTTCTTCATCCATTCTGACTATTTTTGTATTCATAAATCTATCGCCTTTACTCTATCACATTTTATCACGTAAAACCACACTATTCAAATATTTCATAATCTCCATAACCTATTTATTAATAAATCACATATTTTATACATCTGTCAACCCAAATATCCTCTTCAAAAGGGGTCCGTTCCTGAACAAACCATTTTGACCCATTTAAATTATTGGACTTGATTTTATCGAAATCCTATCTTAAAATAAACTTTATGGGGATTTGAGAATCTTCTGAAATAAATATAATAAATTATAGAGAGGTATATTTATGCAAAAACATATTTTAGTGGTGGATGATGACGCAATGAACCTGAAGCGGACAAAAATGATTCTGGAGAAGCAGTATGATGTACTTCTTGCAGAATCGGGACGTGAAGCGCTCAAAAAGATCGGCGGAAAGAAAATCGACCTGATTCTTCTCGATATTGCAATGCCGGAGATGGACGGAATTGAAACTTTCCGGCGTATGAAGGAAGATTACCTGATAGAAACACCCGTCATTTTTCTGACAGCATCCGGGGATGAAGATGATGTGCTTAACGCAATCAGCCTGGGAGCCGTTAATTATCTGAAAAAGCCGTTTCGTCCCCAGGAATTGCTCAAGCGTGTCGCAATGGGGCTGGAGAAAAAATGAGAACAAAAGGACAAACAAGCATCCATCTGCTCCTGGCCAGCATCGTCACTTTGTTTGGCGTGATGCTGATTCTGATCACACTGGCAATGTCCTGGGAGGCGTGGATGGTTCCAATCATTGTGATCGGCAATTCCCTTGTATGGATCCTCCACATCGGAAGAGTCGGATCGGAGACCTTTTACGAGAATCTGTGTGCAGGCCTTTTGATGATCGGATTTTTTTTCTTTGGGGTACATGATATTGTTCTCTACGATATACCCGCCGTAGCCTGTATGCTGCTTCTTATTTTCTCTATGTTTAATAAAAAAAGACTCCTCTATATGACCGCCGGCCTTTATCTCCTGGAACTGACCTATCATTTTTTTCTCCTGCATACCATCACGCTCGATATGGGAGCAAAAAACATGATCCGTCTCGGTTTTGGTGCCTCAGTCGTGACAGGCGCCGTCACCATCGCTATCTATCGGATCAACAGAAGGCGTGAAGCCAGACAGATACAGGAAACCACCCTTGCCCAGCTCGAAACCTCAGGGCGGCAGAACGCCGAGTTTTTATCCAATGTTTCTCACGAGCTCCGGACGCCTATCAACATGGTGCTTGGAATCAGCGAGGTCATCCTGGCGAAAGAACTCTCCCCTCAGACGCGGGAAGACGTTCTTTCCATATTAATGGCGGGCAAACGATTATCCAACCAAATCAATAATATGCTCGACTACACAGAGATCGTAGAGGGAACGCTCACCCCGGCCAGGGAGCCCTATTGGATCACCTCCGTACTCAATGATGTGATAACAACATCGGCCATGCAGAACAGCCGGCATCAGTTGGAAATGGTCTTCGATCTGGATCCGAAAGTGCCGTCAGTCCTGATAGGAGATTCGGAAAAAATCTCCCATATCCTCAAAATCCTTCTGGAAAACTCTATCAAGTTTACGGAGGAGGGCGGCATCAATATCTGCATTGAGTCCCGGCGCGAAAGCTATGGCGTCAATCTGGTCATAGATATTTATGATACCGGAATCGGTATGACAGATTCCCAGCTCATACAAATGTGTGATGATTTTTATCAGGCTGATTCCGGAAGCAGCCGTTTTGCAGGAGGCCTGGGGCTTGGCTTGCCCATCGCCAGGGGGCTGCTTCATGCTATGGGCGGTTTTATCCAGTTCGACAGCAAAGGGAATCAGGGGATGGAGGCCCATATCACAATTCCCCAGGGCGTGGAAGATTATACGCCGAATATGTCTCTCCTTCATGCAGACCGGCTTTGTATCGCATGTTATTTCCGGCCGGAGAAATACAGTTGTGATGAGGTTCGTAGATTTTATGACAACATGATCCTCCATATGATGGAGGGGCTTGGCATTGAAGGTTACCAAGCCCATAACTTTGAGGGGCTGGTCAGGCTCCAGAGCAGCCATGCGCTGACACATGTGTTTATAGCGCAGGACGAATATGAAGAAAACAGCGCTTATTACGAAGAGCTGGCAATCTCTCTCCAGGTAGTCATAATTGCTGAAAAAGATTATATGCTGGCCCAGGACAGCAAACTCCTGGTAATCCACAAGCCGTTTTTTGCCCTTTCTGTTGTAAATCTGCTTAACGGCGAGGTAAACAAAAATGGATTTGACGAAGCCCAGGCCGCAGGCCGCAGGCCTTTTTCCTGCGTGGGAGTCAGAGCTCTTGCAGTGGATGACGAAGAAATGAATCTGGTTGTGGCGAAAGGGGTTCTGGGCAGCTACGGAATCCAGGTGGATACCTGTCTCAGCGGAAGAGAGGCCATCGCACGCTGTTCCAGCATTTCTTCTTATGACATTATCTTTTTGGATCATATGATGCCCGGGTTTGACGGTGTAGAAACATTGAAAAAAATCCGTGAGCTTAATAACGGGATGTATCAGGATCTGCCGGTGATCGCTTTGACTGCCAATACCATCAGCGGTGCAAGGGAAATGTTCCGCAATGAAGGCTTCACGGAATTTATTCCCAAGCCCATTGAGCGGTCCGTGCTGGAGAGGGTACTTCGCAGGGTGCTGCCAAAAAACTGTATGCGCTATGATGCTGCCCCGGAAGAGCCCGATACCACGGCGGCAAAGGCCCCCACCGAAGAGCCCGTCTCTCCCTTTGCCTCACTTGCCGCCCTTGGCGTCAACATCCAGCTTGGCCTGGATTATTGCGGTGAAGAAGAAGATTTTTATAAGGAAATGCTGCAGATGTTCTGCTCGCAGCACACCGAAAAGAAGGCGGAAATCATTTCCCTGTATGAAGCGGGCAATTGGACGGATTACGCCGTCAAGGTTCACGCCCTAAAAAGTACGGCTCTGACCATCGGAGCCGAACAGCTCTCTGCAGAGGCCAAAGCGCTGGAACAGGCCGGGAAAAACGGAGATATAGAATACATCCGTCAGAACCATCCTTTGATGCTTTGCCGGTATGATACCCTCTGCGGAAGCATTGCAGAATCATTAGAAGGAGGAAAAGCCCAGTGTTGAAAAAATGGCTTGAAATTATCTTTGACCACAGGATCAGCCTGCGGGAGCGTATGTTCAGGGTGGTCACGGGTATCTGTATGGTTGCATTGTTCATCATACTTCCCATGGGGAAAAAACCTTTAAATTGGCTGGTTCTGGCGGTAAGCCTTATATCCATATCCGCGATTGTAAAGGTCAGTATCCAGAAAAAAAGCATCCATAGAGGCGCCACGGCTATCTCGGTATTACTCCTTTTGCTTTTCCCCTTTAGCTTTTTTACCGCAGGCGGATTCTACAGCGGTATGCCGGAATGGTTTGTACTTTGTTTCATCTACATCAGCTTAACCCTGATCGGACGGCGGAAAGCCGTATTTTTTCTGATCTGTACAGCCGAAACCCTTCTTTGCTATTACATAGCTTTTTATTTTCCGCAGTTTGCCGCACACAATACTCAGCACCATTCCTTCTTCGATTCCGCCACCTCCGTCATCCTGGTGGGTACGCTGACCAGCGTTCTGCTTTTGTTTCTGACAAGGCTTTATGATGAGGAAAACGAACTCTCCAAACAGCAGAAAAAGGAGATCGAAGAACTGAACAAAGCGGAAAACCATTTTTTTTCCAGCATGAGCCACGAGATCCGCACCCCCATCAACACGATCATTGGACTGAACGAAATCATTCTCCGGGGAGAAATCTCAGAGGAGGTTGCCGAGAATGCAAGAAATATCCAGGGCGCCAGCAAAATGCTTCTCACACTGATCAACGATATTCTGGACCTCTCCAAGATCAAATCCGGAAAAATGGAGATTATAAACGTTTCCTATGAGACAGGCGCACTTTTTTCGGAAATTGTCAATATGATATGGATCAAGGCCAGGGAAAAAGGACTGGAATTCCGGCTCCACGTGGATTCTTCAATTCCAAGTATGCTCTGCGGCGATGAAGTGCGCATTAAGCAGGTTTTGATCAATCTGCTGAATAATGCCGTGAAATACACCAGCGAAGGTTCCATTACCCTTTCGGCCCGGTGTGAACGCATCGCCCTGAACAGAGTACGCGTCTGGTATTCCGTGGAGGATACCGGGCAGGGCGTAAAGAAGGAGAATATCCCCTATATTTTTAATGCCTTCAAGCGGGTGGACGAGGAGAAAAACCGCCACATCGAGGGAACCGGCCTGGGGCTGAGCATCGTCCATCAGCTTGTAAGCCTGATGGGGGGAGAGATCAGCGTCAACAGCGTCTATACCAAGGGCTCAACCTTTCTGGTCATGCTGGAACAGGACATTGTAGATGATCATGAACTGGGAACCTTCACCCTTGCTTCCCGCGCCAAAATCCATGAAGGGGAACAATACCATCAAAGCTTTGAGGCTCCGGAAGCCCGCCTGCTCGTGGTTGACGACAATGAAATGAATCTGAAAGTGGTACGCAAGCTGCTCTCGGATACCAAGGTTCAGATTGACACGGCCCTCAGCGGCGCCGAATGCCTGAAGCTGACTCAATATCAGCATTATGATGTGATTTTAATGGATCATCTTATGCCGGAAATGGACGGGATCGAATGTCTCCACGCTCTGCGCGTACAGCCGGCAGGGCTGTGTCAAAACGTACCCGTAATCGCCCTCACCGCCAACGCAGGAAGCAACAATCAGCTCCTCTACCGGAAGGAAGGCTTTAGCGGTTATCTGGCAAAACCGGTCAGCGGAGCATTGCTGGAGGCTGCCGTCCTCAGCATTCTGCCAAAGGAGCTGGTTAAGATTCAGGAGGAAGAGAGCCAGGCCGAAATCGGAAAAGATATTCTGATCTTCGAGCAGGCAAAAAGACTCTCTCTAATCATTACCACGGACAGCGTCTGCGATCTCCCGGAATCCCTGATCCGGGAATTCGGCATTTCCGTATGTCCCTATTATGTCTGTACGGAGGAAGGCCGGTTCCTGGACAATCTGGAGCTGTCGCCCGATGAGCTTCTGGCACATATCGCCCGGGGCAAAAGCGGCTATTCCCAGCCTCCGGATGTAGAAGATTACGAAAGGTTTTTTGCAGAGAAACTGACCGAGGCCCAGAATATTATCCATATTACCATGGCCAAACATTCCAGCCAGGGGTACTACAATGCCATGGAAGCGGCAAAATCCTTCGAAAATGTCACTGTGCTGGACTCCGGTCATCTTTCCAGCAGCATGGGGCTTTCGGTACTCTATGCCGCCTCCATGGCGGAAAACCATGTCCCCAAGGCAGAAATCGTGAAAACCGTGAAAAGGCTAAGACACTATATCTCTTCCGCTTTTATCATCGACAGCACCCATATGATGTGTCAGGCCGGTAAGATTTCAAAGAGAATACAGATTCTCTGCGACGCCTTATTGTTCCATCCCGTCATTGTGCTTCGAAAGAGCAAAATGGTAGTCGGCGGCTTGAAAATGGGAGATTTTTCCCATGTTGCAAGACGCTATATCCGGAGAACGCTTATGAACAGGGCAGACATTGACCGGCGCATCCTGTTCATCACTTATGCCGGAATGAGCAAGGAACAGCTTCAGCGCATCCAGACCCTGGCCCAGCAGTACTGCCCTTTCGAGCGGGTCTACCTGCAAAAGGCTTCCTCGGCAATTGCCTGCAACTGCGGCCCGGGTTCCTTCGGCCTGCTGTTTATGAAAAAAAATGATGCTCTCATCTCTTTTTCCGAAGCATCAAAGCAAAATATAAGCAACTGATCTTTTATTGAAAAATGGCGTAAGCCCGCACCCTCTCTTCCGCGGCCTGCGCCATTTTCTCAATTCTCAACGCGAGGTTCACCTCTCCAACTGATAACCCACCTTCAGCACTAAGGGCTGGGGATAATTTCCGTATTTCTCTCCGAATATGTTGATTCCGCCCACATGGGTCGCATCCTCTGCGACTCCGATCTTAACGCTGATGTATGGCAGGTCAGAAAAATTAATGTCCAATATTGTAATCTCATTAATTCTGATACCATCCAGATACGTCCCCCTCTCATCCACGCGCCATGTTTTTAAAAAACCGTACTGAGTTGACAGGACGCTGATCCAGGAAGGAGTCAGCGCCCCGCGGACACCGCCGCAGTCGCAGGGGCTCTCAAATATTCCAAGCTCTTTTCCATTCACAAAGACATCAATATCACTCTTCCACGGATCACGGTACATCGGTGCTTCCGAACAGGTTTCAAAAGAAATCTCCAGCCATTTGAACTCGATATTGTTCATAAACGCAAACGAGAAACGATACTCCACAAAACCCGAGTGAAACCAGATTCTCTGAGCGGAAAACCTGTCCGGATGAAAGAAGGAAAGTGTGACATCTTTTTCCCCTATTATACTGTATTCACTGCACAAGCCACAGGTTGACGTAATATTCTGCGCATCCGAATAACATCCTACCGGCATATTCATGGTAAGGCTTTTGCTTTTTTCACCCGTTTCGGCGGATGCGTCGCTGCTCAGATCGAGAACCACTCGTGACAGGGACTGGGAGCAAAGCTTCAGTACCCCATGCTCCTGCGGTTTATATTGCGTAATAATCAACCCGGCTTCTGCCAAAATGCTTACTGAAGTTGAAATGGTAGACATGGGAACCTGCAAAGCCTCGGAAAGCTCTCCTATACTTTTATTCCCGGTCTGCAGCGTTCTGAGAATAGCAAGCCTTATTTCCGACGAAAGCGCCCGCGCCACTGCCCTTAGGCCCTGTTCGTCATTTAAATTGAACCTGGCTATTTTATTTCCATTATCCGCCATCACATGTCCTCCCTGTCTATATTTCGGAAGCCCAGACAAGTTCCATGCCAAAACCAGGCTTATCCGGAATCTGTACTACTCCCCTTTCTAAACGATAATCGCTGAAATCTATCCCCTCTATGGTTCCCAGAACAGCCTCCACACAGGGAATATGGTGAGGATATGCCGCAGCAAGATGGGCGCAGTAATGCGTTTTTGTCACATTGCCCCAGGCATGAGGAGAGGCCAGCCAGCCGTTTTCACTGATCTCTTTCATCAAGGTCCGCCATTTCGTGAAGCCGTATCCGCAAACATCCGGCTGCCATACGTCAAGTAAACCTTTTTTAGCCAGATCTCTCAGCAGAGGGATGTCTGTCATAGATTCGCCGTCTGCTATTAAGGTTCTGGGCCGCTTTTTTTGCAAATAGGTCTTCAGCAGGCGATTTTGTTCTTCTTCCTCCCGGAACGGCTCTTCAAACCAAAATATCTGCACATCTCCGATTCCCTCAAGGAAAGCTATGGCATCCTCCAGACTATACCCGTCATTTGCATCGACCATAATTTCTGTCCCCGGCAAAGTCTCATGAATTTTACTGACAATTTCAATATCCCTTGCCAGTCCTTCCTCATGTTCCATCCATTGATGGCTTCTTCCGATTTTTACTTTAAGAATTGTATGCCCCAGCCGCACATCATTTATGCATTCCTCTATCACATGATCTGCGCCAAAAGGAGCGTCTTCGGGAATAATATCATTCATATAAATCGCCCCGTCATACACGGGAGCCCTGAGCACCGACTCCGGCGAGAGCATCCGGCACACCGGAATTCCCAGGATTTTTCCCGCCAGATCATGCAGGGGAATATCAAACGCTTTCAGCCTTTCATCCAAAATACCCGTCTGAGCGTCAAAAAACTCGGTATAAGGACGTTCTTTTAACAATTCTATGTATTTTTTTGCCTCATTGAATTCCTCGCTTAACTGTCCCCAGCCGGAAATTCCGCTTTTTGTTGTCAGCTTTGCAACGGCAATCTCCCCGCCGAACCCATGATAGCCCCTGATCGCATTCTTTCCATGCAGCCTTGGATACCTTGCCCGGCAGCGATAAAACTGTACCTTTTCAATCTGTTGTTCTTTCAATTCCTGATTCCACGCTTCATAGCAGGATTGTTTCATCTCATATGTCCTCCAGACTCTATATTTCTACATTTTATTTTCACGGGTTTCACCCCTTTATTGATCCGATCATAACACCCTTGGTAAAATGACGCTGGACAAACGGATAGATCGCCAGCATCGGAACGCATCCGGTCACGATAACCGCATATTTAATTGTAACGCCAAGCTTCGAATTCTCCGCATAAGATCCGTCCCCCGAGCTCACCTGATTCGCCAGAAGAATATCCCTCAGTACCAACTGAAGATTTGCCTTATCCGATGAGCGCAGATAAATTAATGCATTGAAGTACGTATTCCAGGAGCCGACTGCATAGTACAGGGCAATCACCGCCAGAATAGGAGCTGACAACGGAATAACGATTTTAAGAAAATATTTCATATAGCCGCACCCGTCCAGAAAAGATGCCTCTCTGAGCTCCTCCGGTATCGTGGAGGTAAAGTAAGTCCGCATTATGATCATATTCGTTGTGGAAATGGCAGTCGGCAGTATCAACCCCCAGAGAGTATCAACCATATTCAATTTGCTTACAAGCAGATAAGTCGGAATCAGCCCACCGCTGATATACATGGTAGCCGCAACAAAGATGGTGATCAGGCTCCTCCCGGGCAGTTCCTTTCTCGAGAGCGGAAATGCCAGCAGCATCGTCAGAACCATATTAATTACGATGCCTACTACCAAATAGATCATACTGTTTTTAAAACCTGTCAAAATCTGTGAATTTTTGACCAGCATCTTATAACCTTCCAGACTGAATTCCACCGGCCACAGGAAAACCTTTCCCAGCGATATTGCATCCGAAGAGCTAAAAGACGCGCTGAGCACATAGATCAGAGGATAAGCTTCTATCATCAAAATCAGAATTCCTACGATCTCAAAAAAGATATGGACTGCTTTATCCTGCGGAGCTTCTTTTTTCCTTTTCGCTTTCTGTTTCATTATCAACCTCCCTACCATAAACTCGTTTCATTCACCCGTTTTGCTATAAAATTCGCAATCACAAGAAGAACAATATTACATACGGAATTGAAAAGGCTGATTGCGGTTGAATAATCGAAATTGCCTTCAAGAATACCGACACGATATACATAAGTGGAAATCACATCGCTGGATGCCTGATTCAGGCTGTTTTGCATCAGAAGCACCTTTTCGTATCCTATGTTCATAATCTGCCCGCAGCGGAGCAGCAGCATGATCGTGATTGTACTGCTGATTCCGGGAAGCGAAATATGCCAGATTTTCTGCAGCCTGCCCGCCCCGTCTATCGACGCCGCCTCGTAGAGAGCCGTGTCGATCCCTGCCAGAGCGGCGATATAAAGGATCGCGTCCCACCCCATATTCTGCCAGATGCCCGATACGATATACATTGGCTTAAAGGCCTTTACAGAAGCAAAATAGTTTGTCGTAGCAAGTCCCAAAAATTGACGGATCATATTGTATACGCCTGTATTGGGATTAAAAATCAATTGCATGACACTGACAATGATAACGGCAGAAAGGAAATGGGGAATATAAGCCACATTCTGCAGCACTTTTCTGAATCTGGTGCTTCGCAGTTCTCCCAGCAGCAGGGCAAAAAAGATCGGGAAAGGAAAGCCAAACAAAAGAGCCAGAATATTGATAATCAACGTATTTCCAACAATCCGGTCAAAATAAAAGCCGCTGAAAAACCGGTCAAAATGCTTGAATCCGACCCACTCGCTGCCCCATATTCCTTTCGCCGCCCGATAGTCCTTAAAGGCGATGATAATACCGTACATTGGCGTATATAGAAATACAATATACCATACGACTGGAATCAGGAGCATTAAATACAGTTCCTTGCATGATGCCATACGTTTCCACAAAGGCTTCTTTTTCGTTTCAGATGGCGGCATATTACTAAACCTCCTTTGTATCGCACAAAATTTTATGCTTAATAGTTATAAACTTTGATGGGGGATGCTGCCCCCATCAAAGTAAAAGTAAGCCGGCGCCGATATTACTGAAGGGAATCATAGTAAGCCTGATAATAGGAAACCAGTTCATCCACCCTAAGGCTTTCCAATGTAGCGCAGTACTTGTCCCAATCATCAAAGCTCATCTCACCTGTAATGAATTTCGCCTGACACTCAGATACATAGACGTCAAGATCCGTTTTAATCTCATCGACGTTCTCCTGAGTTTCCGAATCAAACAAAGGAGTTCCGTATACCGGGTCTGCCTGATAGTAAGGCTCCCATACAGGAACATTTTCCTGCACCTTTGCGGAATAGATATAGTTTGAGTTATTTTCATTCCGCCAATAACCAAACCCACCGCCGGGAAGAGGACAGGCATCTCCTACCGCTACTGCCACACCACGCTCATCATTGATCATCTCATCCGAATAGTCCCATGATCCGTCCTCATTTTTCTGACAGGTGGCCCCGATCAGATCTTCATTGAAGCAGCCAACCGTCATAGAGCCCTCTTCCGTAAAGAAATAGTCAAGGAATCGGAAGGATACCCAGGGTGTTTCATCTGCCGAAGTAATAAACGTATTACTCCCCATACTGTTTGACGCAAGCTGAATAACGGGGGTCTTTCCATTGGGGCTCTGTACAGGCGCAAGAGCAACATACTGATCGCTCACCGTTGTAAAAAGATCGTCTGAAGACAAACCGAATACTCCCACATTACCGGAAGAAATTTTGGCAATCGACATATCGCCGGTCTGTGTATATATCTCGTTATCCATAAGGCCTTCCGTATACATGGTATTCATATATTTAAGAACTTCTTTCCATTCATCGGTATTTTTCAGAAAGCTGACCTTACCTCCCTCTAACCTGATGTTTTCATAGCCCATATTATAGTACAGGCCAAACAGCCCGGAGATAATATCCGCCCTGCCGTTATGGGTCGCGCCGGAATCCTCAACCGCATAGGGAATTTCGTCGGCTGCATTCCCGTTGCCATTCGGATCCCCGTCACGGAATGCGCGCAATACGTCCAACAGCTCCTCTGTTGTAGCCGGAACCTCCAATCCCAGATTATCAAGCCATTGCCGATTAATCCAAAGATTTCTGTGGCTTGTCAGGTTTGGCCGCAGGGTGTTGATTCCCGGCAGTGTATATAACTTTCCGTCAGAAGCCCTCGCCGAAATATCAACGCCCGGATATTCTTCCAAAAGAGGCTTTATTCCGTCAGAATAATATTCCATCAATTCATCGACCGCAATCACCTGGCCGTCCTCAATTGCGGCAGACAGGTTGGGAATCGTACCTTTCATGATAATATCCGGCAGGTCATTTGTTGACAGCATTAAATTGATACGTTCATCCCAGCCGTCGGCGCCGACAACAATCCACTCGATTTCAAGGTTCATTTTTTCAGCAATGTAATTCAGAGTCTCCATTTTCTCAACATCGCCGATGTTGCCTGGCTTTCTTATCATGACCGTCTTCTTTACGGTCTCATTTACAAGCGGAAATCCCTCTTCATTAAAGTTGCCGTCTGCTTTCGCCTGTGCAATGATTTCCGGCAAAGCTGCTTCCGCCGCGTCGCCGCTTCCCGTATCGGTTTCTGTATCGGTTTCCGTCTCCGTTTTTGAAGCTGCATCGGTCCTGGCATTGTTTGTGCCGCTGCCGCTATCTTCTTTTCCGGCTCCGCATCCCGACAGTGACGAAATCATCATTGTCATGACAAGGAACATACTTAACCATTTATTACGCATTTTCATAAAAACCAAACTCCTTCCTCTCAATTTATCATACGTTGTCTATTTGTGCGATTTTGCCATAAATTTAATAATTATTTTCTATTTTTACAGCTTTTTGTGATTAGATTATATTCTTCATGAAGATATAATCCATTAAATCATATAATTAATATCGCGTCAACCGTCCTGCTTTTATTCAAAAAATCCGCAAAATACAGTTCCTTTGCTTCAAATAATTATGATTCTATTCATATAAATCCATAGCATCACAGAACATTATTTTCCCCCGTTCCGATTCAAATATTTCATAATCCCCATATGAATGTTCCATGCCATTTTTTCCTGAAACAGAGCAGAGGAAAGCTTTTCCGCCTCCTCACGGTTTGACAAAAATCCGCACTCCACAATCACAATCGGCTTTGAAGTCTTCTTCAGCAGAAAATAACTGTCATTCCCCTTTGCCTCCCGCCTGTTGTCGGGATCAAGGCTCCTGAGCTGTTCCTGTATCACCTCCGCCAACTGCCTGCTGCTTTCGCTGGTGGTATAATAAAAGACCTGGGCGCCTTTCACATATTCCTCGTGGTAACTGTTCTGATGGATACTCACCACGATCACAGGGTCGGCCTTTTCGATGATCTCAAGCCTTCGCTTCATGTCCTGGACTTTTTTATTGGAGGCGCCTTCATCATAAAGCCCGGCGTCACTCTCACGGGTCATTACCACTTCAATCCCCTCCGCCTGCAGAAAATCCTTTAAAATTTCCGCTATTTTCAGGTTAATCTCTTTTTCCAGTTGATTGTTTATCCCCACCTTGCCGGGGTCGGAACCTCCGTGTCCGGCATCAATCACCACGCAGGCTCTGCTTTTATTCTCCACCTGCAGGGAAGTCACATAAACCGCTCCCTCTCTCGCCAACACAAACATGGATACCATCAGTATCCCCACCATCACCAGCTTTAAAATCCTGTTCTGATTCTCCGTCACTTAGCGCCTCGCCGCAATATACCTCCCTAATATTTATGAAAAATAAGCTGCAGGTAGACCTGCAGCTTATCCTAAATGAACAGCGGTCAGCTCAGGGAGCATTTTGTCCGCTGTGTATTATTTTTCTGTTTTATCTGCTGAGATATGCACCGATCACATCCCATATTTCCGGCTTCTCGTAGCCGAGCCTCCAGCTTGCCACACCGCCGATCTGATACTTCTCCATGATATTAAGCTTCACCTCTATAGAACTTGCATCCTCTAACCATATCTGGAAAAGGCTTCCTCCCTCCGTATATTCCCCATAATTCTGACAGGTCTCTTCATCCCATTCTACTGCAATATTATGATCCCTTACATATTCCTCCGCCACAGACATATCAACCGCCTGGCTGCTGAGTTTACCGCCGGCCGTTTCCCAAATTCTTGTATAAAAGGGAATTGCATTGATCACTTTGTTGGCAGGCACCTGCTCCACGGTACGCTCAATGCCGTCCTCCACGAAATCAATGGAAGCCACGCTCCCGGCCTCAGAGCTTCCGGCATAGTGCTCGTCATATCCCATGATCACTACATAGTCCGCTACGATTCCCTGCTCCTGCCTGTCGTAATGATGAGTATCCCCCCGGGGAACATAGTTGTCTACAGACAGCACAATTCCGTTTTTCCGGCAGGAGATGGACAATTCCCGTATAAATTCTATAAAATGCTCCCCGCAGTCCGTACTGATCAGCTCAAAGTCCACATTAATTCCATCGGCGCCGCAGGAGAGCACCTCGCTCATAAGCCCGTCAATCAGCCTCCCCCTGGTGGTTGTGGAGGAAAGAATCTCATACATATTAATCGCGTCTTTATACTCTATATTTTCAACCAGCGCCCAGACCTCAAGCCCCATATCGTGGGCCTTGTCGACATAACTGCGGCTTGCAAAACTGGTAAAATTCCCTTCGTTATCACTCAGCTTAAACCAGGTGGGGGAAATCACATTGAGCCCTTTCGTGTTTGCAGTCACCTGTTCAAAGGTACCGTTGCCGGACTCAGACGCAATCGAATGCCACCCCAGATTAATTTTGTGATCCCTGGTCAGGCTGGTATATTCCGGTTCGGTATAATCCGTCACCGGAATCGGGAGCTCTGAGCGGCTCTCCGAAAGCCGTTTATTTTCCACATAACCGATCACCGCATCCTCTGTCTTAACCTTACTCCAGGTCTCCATCCGCTCCAGTATGGTTACCTTCTCCCCGACTGCCACATCCTTAAGGATTTCGCTCTTTACCCCTCCCAAAATCCTGACCGCCGTATCCTTGCTGATTTCTGCCACCTGCTTCTCATCCCACTGGGTATAGATCTGCAGACGGTTCGGCTCTGCGAAGCTTTCATAAGAAAAATTGGCGTAACGCTTCACATAATCAAGGGCTATATACAACTTCTCTCCTTCGTATCTGGCCGGAATATAGGGAAGTGTCTCGGAGCCGTCCTTACTGGTTACCTGGCCGCTCCCAATCTCATTTCTGATTACATCGTCGGGAAGCGTATATAAAAGAAGCCCTTCTTTTTTGTCCTCATAAAAACGGTCGTTAAAATATTTGTGGGCCGTACTTAATTCCACATAATAGGTCCCCTCTGCCAGCAGACCCCTTTCTTCAATCAGTTCGTCCTGTAAAATAATGGCTGTATCCCGCTCTCCCCCCATTCCAAAGTAAGCATTCAGATCAGCCCGCTCCTTTGTATACGAATATCGTTCCGTAAATTTTATTCCAAAGCTCACGCCCCCAATTACTATAATAAGGACGATTGCAATCAAAACAGGTATTATCTTTTTCTTCATCCCGCGACCTCCAATCGCCCTATATTATAGCAAACAATTCCCATACCGTCATTACTAATTTTGACTTTTTGCAACATTTTATTCCTGGTACGAGACCTCAGGCATCCGCGGATTTCCAACTTTTTTCTGCTGCGGCCGCGGACAGATTCACAACGGTTCATCGATATAAGGGGCTTTCCGCCGTCCAAATCCTTTCGCAGCCGCTTTCGCAGACAGGAGACATTTATTGATCCGCAGATACTTTGTCATACCTGATTTCTTTTATTCTTCCGTATTCATCGGTTACATAGTCCGGCATATACACTGTGTCTTCTCTGATACAATTTTCTACAATATATTCCGTAGTGGACGGAACGCCATTAAAAAACAGCTTTATCCCTTCCTTTTCCAGCCTCCCCAGCCTTGTCCTTAACAATACGGAATCGTCTTCGCATTTTGAAGTCATAGTTCCTCCCATCTGTTCCGGAATACATTTTCTGACAATTTCCAAAAGGATTCCGCGATATGTCATGTCAAAAAGATAAATTAATTCCGGAGCTGATTATAGTTTCAATAATAATGACGATAATAGAAAAAGGTAAGATGCCGGATACGTATCTAACTTAAAAATTACCGCTGCGAACTTCCAATAGGGGGTGAATTATATAGGTGAAATTCTATAGAAATATTCGCGACAGGCACGAAGCCTGTAGACATCCCTTCGTCATAAATGAATGAACTGTCGAATAAAATGGTCACGGAGCCCAAAGGCTCGAAGGGATTTAGACAAAACCGGCCGGAATTCCTGTTAGCTTCTTTCCTTCCGGATCGGTTCTTTCTGATTTAATTTGTTTAGATTCGTGTAAATAATGCCAAAAACCAATGCCTCCTCCCGATACAGATTTATCCGGAAGCATCTTACGAGACTGATTATAGTATTTATTCCCAAATATTGCAAGCCAAAAAGATGTTTTTTTATTTATTTTTAACAAATTCGTTAGAAACCCATCAATTATAAAATTTTTTTAAACTGTTTTTTTGTCCTATTGACTTAAATTCGTTCAAAGTATAATATATTTTTAAGTGACTGTGTGTGTCACCAAACAACAAGATAACAGTATCTTATATAGTAAGAGGATGTGATAATATGAAAATTGAAAAAGTTAATGATCATCAAATTCGCTGTACCCTTACCAGAGAAGACCTGGCTGACAGAGAATTAAAGCTCAGCGAACTTGCTTACGGTACCGAAAAAGCCAAAGATTTGTTCCGCGATATGATGCAGCAGGCATCTTTTGAGTTTGGATTCGAAGCAGAAGATATTCCTTTAATGATAGAAGCAATCCCTTTAAATTCCGAATGCATCGTTCTGATCATCACCAAGGTAGAGGATCCTGACGAGCTCGATACCCGCTTTTCCAAGTTTGCCCCGTCTGTCCATGAAGACGGCAATACTTTAGATGATGTTTTAGATACGATCGCGGAAGGCGCCGATGATGTGTTGGATCTGTTCAAAAAGATTCAAAACAGCAAAGCAGGGACTGCCTCTGAACAGGCGCAATCCGCCACCGGAAACAGCGCAGGCCTTGAGGAAGCGAAGCATTCCTTCAAGAACGCCCTCCAAAAGAAGCTTGCCGCTTCTGCCGGTTCTGCCGCGCCCGTAGATCTGACCAGAATCTACTCCTTTGACAGCCTGCGTGAGGTTATCGGCTCCGCCCATGTCCTTTCCACCTATTATAAAGGAGTAAATTCCTTATACAAACAGAAGGACGGTTCCTACCTGCTGGCTCTGTCAAAGAGCGACCATACTCCCGCCCAGTTCAACAAGGTATGCAATATTCTTTCCGAATACGGTGCAGGGGTTCGGTCCGTACCCGCTTCCATCGCATATCTGGAAGAACACTTTGAGCCAATTATCCAAAATACTGCGTTGCAGTCACTGTCTCAGCTCTGACTTTGTTAAGCAAAAGAATGTGCGCCCACCGGGCGCAACTGTAAATAAGCCGGCACATAAGGTGCCGGCTCTTATCTTTACCTGACAGATGATCCTTCCTGACGCTTCGTTCTTAAAGCGCCTCGATTTTTTTCATCAGATCATCAATATCCATGCCGTGAACCATGGCCGCTTCCTCAAGGCTCTCTCCCTGGGCGGAAGGGCACCCAAGGCAATGCATCCCGGCTTCCATAAGAACGGGTGCAACATCCGGATTGGTTCTCAAAATTTCACCAATCGTCATTTCCTTCGTAATCTGTGCCATATCTTCTGACCTCCTTAAATTTATATATCTTCTTAATATAACCACAATCTGGAACCGTTTTCAGTATAATACTTTACCCACTTTCTGACAAGACTATTATCAAACCTTTTGGCATACACATTTATAACAAAAAATTTATAAAATTTCCCTTAAATCCGTACCTTGTTCATAAAAAAGTACACTCTTTGCCTTGACTCATAATGACTTTGTAACATATAATGAAATTACGGTAATCGCATGGTTTTTATGCACAAATAAATATATCATTTAATTGAGGAGGCTTACGCAAAATGAGACCAGAATGGAAAGATTTTGTAGGCGGCAAATGGGAAAATGAAGTTAATGTACGCGACTTCATCCAGAGAAACTATCATCCCTATGAAGGTGATGAGTCTTTCTTAGCCGAAGCTACACAAAACACAAAAGACTTATGGCAGATGGTACTTGAACTGCAGAAGCAGGAACGTGAAGCAGGCGGCGTTCTTGACATGGATACCAAGGTTGTATCCACCATTACATCACACGGCCCCGGTTACCTTGATAAATCCAAGGAAAAGATCGTGGGATTCCAGACAGATAAGCCCTTCAAGCGTTCTCTTCAGCCTTACGGCGGTATCAGAATGGCTGAGAAAGCTTGCTCCGACAACGGTTATGAAGTAGATCCGGAAATCAGCGAGTTTTTCTCCACACACAGAAAGACACACAATGCAGGCTGCTTTGACGCTTACAACGCAGAGATGAGAGCCTGCCGTTCCGCTCACATTATTACAGGTCTGCCGGATGCTTACGGCCGCGGCCGTATCATCGGCGATTACAGACGTGTGGCTCTGTACGGTATCGACAGACTGATCGAAGACAAGCAGGCACAGAAGGATTCCACCGGACGTGTTATGACTGATGATGTAATTCGTCTTCGTGAAGAACTCTCCGAGCAGATGATTGCTCTCAAGATGATGAAGGAAATGGCTGCTTCCTATGGCTGCGATATTTCCAAGCCTGCTACCAACGTTCAGGAAGCAATCCAGGCTACTTATTTTGGGTATCTGTGTTCCGTTAAGGAACAGAACGGCGCTGCCATGTCTCTTGGCCGTACTTCTACTTTCCTTGACTGCTATGCCGAGAGAGATCTTGCAAACGGTACTTTCACCGAGCAGGAGATCCAGGAATTTGTTGATCACTTTATCATGAAGCTGCGTTGCGTTAAGTTTGCACGTACTCCCGAGTACAACCAGATTTTCGCAGGCGATCCCGTATGGGTAACCGAGTCCCTTGGCGGTGTTGGCGTTGACGGACGTCCTATGGTAACAAAGATGAGCTTCCGTTATCTGCACACCCTGACCAACTTAGGACCCAGCCCGGAGCCCAACCTTACGGTTCTCTGGTCTACAAGGCTTCCTGAGAACTGGAAGAAATACTGCGCTAAGATGTCCATCCAGACCTCTTCCATCCAGTATGAGAATGACGACCTTATGAGAGTGACCCACGGCGATGATTACGGTATCGCATGCTGCGTATCCTCCATGGTAATCGGTAAGGAAATGCAGTTCTTCGGAGCCCGTGCGAACCTTGCAAAATGTCTGCTTTACGCTCTCAACGGCGGTGTTGACGAAGTTACCAAGAAGCAGGTTGGTCCTAAGTACCGTCCTGTAGTCGGCGACGTTCTTGATTTTGACGATGTATACAGCAAATTTATCGACATGATGGAATGGCAGGCAGATGTATATGTAAATACCCTGAACATCATCCATTATATGCATGACAAATACTGCTATGAGAGAGCTGAGATGGCCCTTCATGACAGAGACGTTAAGCGTTATTTTGCAACCGGTGTGGCAGGTCTTTCCATCGTTGCCGACTCCTTATCAGCAATCAAATATGCCAAGGTTGAGCCCATCAGGGATGAGGACGGCATCATCGTAGACTTCAAGACCACCGGTGAGTTCCCTAAATACGGTAATGATGACGACCGTGTAGACAGCATTGCACAGGAAGTTGTACACAAATTTATGACTGCCATCAGAAGACATCACACCTACAGGAACGGTGTTCCCACCACTTCCATCCTTACCATTACATCCAACGTAACTTATGGTAAGGCAACAGGCAACACTCCTGACGGACGTAAGAAAGGCCAGCCTTTCGCACCCGGCGCCAATCCGATGCACGGACGCGACACCCACGGTGCGGTAGCATCCTTATCTTCCGTATCCAAGCTTCCTTTCAATGATGCACAGGACGGTATCTCCAATACCTTCACCATCATCCCCGGAGCTCTCGGTAAGGAAGACCAGGTATTTGCAGGCGATATTGAACTTGATCTGAACAAATAAAAATTTAACCCAATTCCAGGAGGTACAATGTAATGGACAACAAAAAAATGGTTGACGATCTTGTTAAAATGCTGGATTCCGGCATGGCAATGGGTGTGGGACATGTAAACGTGGACTACGACGAGTCGAAAGAAGAGTCAAAAAATGTTCAGACCATGGGATGTACGGACTGCTCCAGAACTCCTTTGGCATGCAGTGTACCTACCCTGGAGGACGGTTTAGACGATTTCCATTAATAAAAAATAGGAGGTAAATTACCATGGCATCAAGCACAGCACAGGTAGATAACTTAGTATCATTGTTAGACGGTTACGCTACAAAAGGCGGACATCACCTTAACGTAAATGTATTAAACAGAGATATGTTACTGGACGCTCAGAAGCATCCCGAGAACTATCCTCAGCTCACAATCCGTGTTTCCGGATATGCTGTTAACTTCATCAAATTAACTCCCGAGCAGCAGGCTGACGTTATTTCCCGTACTTTCCATGAGTCCATCTAATGACATTTGTCTGAAAGGTGAAGCAGCGAAAATATGTTCTGCTGACAGAGCCCTCCGGTCATTCTGGCCGGAGGGTTTTATTCAACAACAGGAGGTCTTTATATGCAAGGCAGAATTCATTCCCTAGAAAGCTTCGGCACCGTAGACGGCCCGGGAACCCGTTTTGTGGTATTTGTACAGGGCTGTCCCATGCGCTGTGCCTATTGCCACAATCCGGATACCTGGTCCATGAGCGGCGGCACCATGATGGAGCCGAAAGAGATTTTCGAGCAATATAAAAGAAATGAAGAGTTTTATAAAAACGGAGGCATTACCGTTACCGGCGGCGAACCCCTGATGCAGGTAGATTTCCTGATTGACCTCTTTACAATCGCCAAGGCCAGCCATGTCCACACCTGTATCGATTCCTCGGGTATTGCCTTTAAACCCGACAACAAAGCCTTTATTGAAAAGCTTGATAAGCTGATGGACCTGACGGATCTTGTTATGCTGGACATCAAGCACATTGACCCCGAGAAGCACAAAGATCTGACAGCTCAGCCCAATGACGGAATCCTGGCATTTGCAGCTTATCTAAACGAGAAGCATGTGGATATGTGGATTCGGCATGTTGTGGTTCCCGGCATCACGGACGATGAAGAATCGCTGTTTAAGCTTGGCTACTTCATCGGGCAATTCTCCAATCTGAAGGCTCTGGACGTACTTCCCTACCATACTATGGGGGAAACCAAGTATCAAAAGTTGGGAATTCCCTACAAGCTGGCCGGTGTTCCTGCAATGGATAAAAATAAGGTCATAGAAAAAAAGGAAATCATACTGAACGGCATTCGCACCCGCCGCGAGGAAAAGATTGAAAATTAAGCTTGTATTCCCTGTGATTTTATTATAAAATTAGATGATAGTATATGGATACATTAATAAGGAGGATATCATCATGGCATATGTTATTAGTGACGCTTGTATTTCTTGCGGTGCCTGTGCAGGTCAGTGTCCTGTAGGCGCAATCAGCGAAGGGGACGGCAAATTTGAAATCGATCCCAACACCTGCATTAGCTGCGGTTCCTGCGCCGGCGGATGCCCTGTAGGCGCTATTTCCGAAGAATAAATTATAGCGGCAAATACGGGTTCTAAAGCGTCCAATCATACGATTGAACGCTTTTTTCTTAAGAATCCTTTCGAAATCGTTTTCTCCTTTTCCTTTTCTTCCGCTTTATCCTTCTCGGGAGCCGGCTCCATCTCCCTGCGTATATTTTCTTTTTTCATCTTCCTGCTCTTTCGTCCCCGCCTGTTCAGCGAACGCAGCAGTTCATCCAACTGCTGGTAATGCTCCTCCTGCATCTTAATGCGCTCTTCCTCTCTTGCGTCCTCCCTCTCCTCCTGAAGCCGGAATTGATAATCAAGCTCCTTCAAAACATCCTCCTTAATCTCCTGGCACATTTCCTGGTTATTGCTCTGTACGGCCTCCATAATCATTTCGCGCAGAAGCTGCTGGAGCCTCAGACTCTTCTGCTCCCGGCTTTCCTGGGGCATAACCATGGTTTTGTCCTCCACCGGCATAAACTCACCCTTTTTCACCATCACTACATGACGCTTTGCCATATCCATTTCTCCCTGAACTCCTTCCGAATCAGACATTTCCTTTCCTTCCACCTCACTTTTTCCGTTTTTTTCAAATAGCAAAACAGGCGAAAGCAGATCGCCGTTTTTAAACATATGGCGGATTGCTTTCAACTGCAGCCCCTGTTCCTTTAATTCCTTTACCCTTCGAAACCTCCTGATGTCCTCTTCCGTATAGTAGCGATGCCCCATCTCATTTCTCTTCGTCGGTATCTCCAATTCCTCCTCCCAATATCTGAGTACATGAGCCTCCACCTCCACCTGCTTTGCCGCATCCGAAATCATATAAATCCTCTCCGCCTGTGTCATTGTAAATTCCCCTTTCTAAAATAATTTCCTTATGTGCCCTGCACAAAAAAAGGACATCCCTACCTACGGGCTTGTCCTCTTTTGTTATATAAATATTCTTTTATTTTTGAAGATTGGCAAACTTGGTAAAATCAGGAAGCCACGCCAACTCTATGGTACCGATCGGCCCCCTCCTCTGCTTTGCTATAATAACCTCTGCAATCCCTCTCTTCTCGGAGTCCTTATTGTAATACTCGTCTCTGTAAAGAAACATAACCAAATCAGCGTCCTGCTCTATTGCTCCTGACTCTCGAAGGTCTGAGAGCATCGGTCTGTGATCCGGCCTCTGCTCTACCGCACGGCTGAGCTGTGAAAGCGCTACTACCGGTACGTTAAGTTCCCTGGCAAGGGCCTTCAGGGCGCGGGATATATCGGATATTTCCTGCTGCCTGGACTCGTTTCCTCTGCCGCTCCCCGACATGAGCTGAAGATAATCGATAATGACCAGATTCAGATTATGCTCCAATTTATATTTCCTGCATTTGGAACGGAGCTCCGAAATACTGATTCCGGGAGTATCATCAATAATCAGGTTGGAATTGCCGATTACCCCTGCGCTTTCTATGAGCTTTTCCCATTCCGAATCGGAAAGGTTGCCTGTGCGCAGATGCTGGGAATCCACTCTGGACTCTATGGAAAATAACTGGTTTACAATCTGCTCCTTACTCATTTCCAGGCTGAACATTGCCACCGTAAGGCCTGTCTTAAATACCACATA
This sequence comes from uncultured Lachnospiraceae bacterium, assembly GCA_910579425.1. Lineage (GTDB taxonomy): Bacteria > Bacillota > Clostridia > Lachnospirales > Lachnospiraceae > Suilimivivens. The sequence continues at coordinate 43,237 of CAJTVL010000012.1, forward strand.
CTGAATAACATTGAGCAGGAATGACGTCTTTCCCATGGAGGGCCTTGCAGCAAACAAAATCAAATCGGAATTCTGAAAGCCTGTGGTTTTGTAATCCAGATCAATAAAGCCTGTCGCTATGCCTGTTACATTCCCACTGCTTTTGGATGCCATCTCGATCCTGTCCATGGCATTCATTACCACCTGCCTGATCGGAACAAATTCTCCGGTATTTCTTCTCTGTACCAGCTCAAAAACCTTTTTCTCCGTATCCTCAAGGATAACCTCAAGCTTTTCCTTTCCGGCATAACAGGTGTTGGCTATCTGCTCATTTAAGCGTATCAGCTTGCGCAGAGTCGATTTCTCCGCCACAATATTGGCATAATGCTTGATATTGGCTGAGGTGGAAACAGAAGTGAGCAAGTCTCCGATAAACTCCAGGCTGCTCACCTCCGGCGGCACATCCTTCTCGCGAAGCCTGTTCTGCAGCGTGATCACGTCTACCGGCTTCCCCTCGTCGCCAAGTTCCACCATGGAATCAAAAATCACACCGTATTGTTTGCTGTAAAAATCCTCTCCGGTTATCACCTCTGCCGCCACTGTAATTGCTTCCCGGTCTACCAGCATAGAACCTATCACCGACTGCTCCGCTTCTATACTGTGGGGCAATACCCGCTTTAAGAGCGCTTCCTCCATCCCTTCCATTTCGTACTTTAACCTTTCATCTCTGTCACCTTCACCCTAAGCGTACCTGTCACCTTGGGATGAAGCTTTACGCCCACCTCGAATACCCCGAAACTCCGGATCGGCTCCGGCAGGACGATCTTTTTCTTGTCAATTTCCTTCCCCTTCTGTTCCTTGTAGGCCTGCGCAATTTCTTTGGAGGAAACAGAGCCGAAGGTTCTTCCGCCTTCCCCTGCTTTGATGGATAAAACTACCGCATCCTCCTCCATTTCCTTGGCAAATGCCTGCGCCGCCTCCAACTGCTGTCTGGCAATCTTCTCTTCCTTTGCCTTCTGCAGCTTTAAATCATTGAGATTTTTATTATTTGCCTCAACCCCGAGCTTTTTGGGTAATACGAAATTCCTTGCGTAACCGTCGTTTATATTTACGACATCCCCCTTTTTCCCAAGACTTTTTACGTCTTCCAGCAAGATCACTTTCATGTTTAACCTTATCCTCCGTTCTTTCATTTATCTGTTATTCAACGACCAGGTCGCCTTCCGCTATCATCTTGTCCAGCGTCCCTTTTACGGCACCAATCCCCTCAAAAATAGAAGCGCCGCTCAGCTGGCAGCCGGCCGCATTCAAATGGCCGCCGCCCCCCATTCTTTCCATAATTACCTGTACATTTACCTCATCTATGGAACGTGCGCTGACAAAAATCTTATTCTGGTACTCCGTCAGTACAAAGCTCGCCTTAACCCCCTTAATATTCAGCAGTTCATTGGCAGCCTGAGCCCCTACAATCGTAGGGCTCTGAATATCCTCGCTGCTGCAGGTGGAGATGGCAAAAGATTTTTTGTAGATTTCCGCCTGGCTGACCGCATCTGCCTTGGCTTTATATTCCGTGGCATCCTCCCTGAAAAGCTTGCGGACTCTGGTTACATTTGCACCGTTTCTCCGCAAAAAGGCTGCCGCCTCAAAGGTGCGCACACCTGTCTTCGTCATAAAGTTGTCGGTATCTATCATAATGCCGGAATACATACAGTCCGCTTCCTCGGAAGAAATGCGGATGCTCTGTCCGATGTACTGTAATATCTCCGACACCATTTCGCAGGCGGAAGAGGCATATGCTTCCACATAGGAGAGTGTGGCATTCTCAATGACCTCCGTCCCCTGTCTGTGGTGATCCAGCACTACGATGGACTTACAAAGCCGAAGGAGCTCCGGACATTCCGTAATACTGGGCTTATTCACATCCACAACAACCAGCACCGTATTGCTTCCTGCCAGTTCAATGGCCTGCTGACTGTTAATCAATATGCCTTCGCTGTAATCCTCATGACTTTTAAACAAATCCACCACCGGCTGCATGGTGGCGTCTACCTCATTTAGTACAATATAGGCATTCCGCTCCAGAGTAGTGGCTATTCTGTATATCCCCACCGCAGAACCGAAGCTGTCCGCGTCGGGAATCCTGTGCCCCATAATCAGTACACGCTCCTTGCTGGTGATAATTTCCCGCAGGGCCTGAGCCTTTACTCTGGCCTTTACCCTGGTATTTTTCTCTACCTGCTGGCTCTTTCCTCCGTAATAAGTAACATTCTCCGGCGTTTTCACTACCGCCTGGTCACCGCCCCTGCCCAGGGCAAGATCAATGGCATTGCGGGCAAATTCATAATTCTGCGCATAACTCAGTCCGTCCAGTCCGACCCCGATGCTGACAGTCACTGCCATTTCGTTTCCGATATTGACGGTTTTGACCTCCTCCAGAAGATCGAATTTGCTGGCTCTGAGTGCCTCCGTCGCTTTCCTGCGAAGGATAATCATATACTTGTCCTTCTCTATCTTCTTACAGATACCGTCCTGAGCCGCAATATATTTATTCACCTTTCGGTCGATCAATGCAATCAGCAGGGAACGCCTTACCTCCTCCACACTCTCAAGGGCTTCATCATAATTATCCAGGTAAATCAATCCCACTGCCAAGCTTTGATCTTCGACTTCCTGAAGGGCAATCCGAAGGGCCGTCTCGTCAAACAGATAAAAAGCGATCAGATACCCTTCATAATTTTCCGCGTTGACAATATCACTGCTGCTCAGCATTTCCCGCAGGGAAATCTTGCGCATCTTTGCCGTATAAAAGTTATTTTCAAAGATAAGATCCTCTTCCGTCAGTTCAATTTCCCCCGGCAGCTTCTCCCGTGTAATTGAAGGGAAAAGGGATGTGATGGATTTCCGGTAGCCTTTATCCTTATGTACCACCCGCTCAAAAGCCTGATTCGTCCAAATAATGTGCCCTTCATCATCCAAAACCGCATATGGAATTTCAAATTCCCGAAGGAGCACCCTTTGTATCTGGCCATACTGAGTTGCGAAGCTGACCAGTTCATTGACAATCACCGGCCTGTTATAAAACTGCAAAAACAGTACCACTCCAAAATACAGCACCAAAAAACAGGTAACCACCAGCCCAGCCGATATACTGAGCAGATAAACGATCAAATTCACCGCCGCAAGTAAAAAACCTAAATATAAAGAAGTCTGCAAATACCTCTTCAGTCTTCCCCTTAGCCTGATATTGTTTTTTAATGGAGCCATCCTCTAAATTACCCCTCTGTTATCTATAGCATTGGAATCAGAAAAATTTCTGATCAAATATATTGATTTAGTATAACATTTTTTTCGAAGATTTTCCACCTTATTATTCAGAGCCCTGATACATTCCTCTATTTTATTCGACAACAGCCGTCCCATTCCGCCTGACAGGGACAAATTCTGCGCTTCCGCTGCAGACTTCTCCGCACCATCATACTGCAAAAACGGCTGCCAATAAAGGCAGCCGCTTTGTACTCGTTCAAGAAATCAAATGTTATCCCTTAATCACAGGTATAAGGCATCAATGAGATATGGCGCGCTCTCTTGATTGCAACGGTAAGCGCTCTCTGATGCTTTGCACAGTTGCCCGTAATTCTTCTGGGAAGGATTTTTCCTCTCTCGGAAACGTATCTTTTTAATTTGTTTACATCCTTGTAATCAATCACGTTATCCTTGCCGCAAAATACACAAACTTTTTTTCTTCTGCGGACTCCGCCCTTTTTTCTCATGGGAGAATCAGATCTTTCTGTCTTATTATATGCCATAATAATTGCCTCCTGTCTGCTCACACTTTCGCTGGTAACAGCTCAGGCCAACTGAACCGTTACGTTAATCATTCCTAATTAAACGGCAGTTCCTCGTCTATTCCATCCGGAATGTTCATAAAACCATCGCCTGCCCCTGAAGGCTGCGGTGCGCTGGACCCACCGCCCATAAAACTGCTGCCCGAGCCGGAATTGCTGTTCTTACTCTCCGCAAATTCCTGATCTTCCACCACAACGTCAGTGGTGTACACTTTAACTCCGTCCCTGTTGGTATAACTGCCTGTCTGAATGCGTCCTGTCACCAGAACCTTCGTCCCCTTGCGGAAATACTTCTCTGCAAACTCCCCGGATTTTCCAAACGCTACACATCCGATAAAATCTGCCGAGTTCTCATCATTATTATTGCGGTTAAACCTTCTGTCCACGGCAAGTGTATATCTGGCTATCGCCATTGAGTTATCCCCCTGTGAATACCTCACCTCGGGATCCCTCGTCAAACGCCCCATCAGTATTACTTTATTCATGCCTTCCTCTACTTTCCAGCATATATTTCTCTATACGCTTTTTAGGCCTCGTCCTGTCTGACGCACAAAAATCTGATCACGTTGTCCATAATACGAACACGGTTTTCGATTTCGATGGGTGCTGTGCTCTCGGCATCAAACTGGATAAAATAATAAAAGGCTTCTCTCATCTTCTGAACTTCGTAAGCCAGCCTTTTTTTGCCCCAGTCGTCAACATTGGTAATTGTGCCGCCGAATCTTTCGATCAGAGCCTTGCACCTGTCAACTACCGCCGCTCTTTCCTCGTCTTCGATCTTCGCACTAACAACAACGGCCAATTCATATTTGTTCATGCTTATGTTACCTCCTTTTGGTCTCTGGCCCCCTTTCAGGGAGCAAGGAATGTTTCTCCCCGCACTTCCCGGCGGGTTATTTGACATATCACGAATTTATATACTACCATACATTGCCTGTATTTTCAAGAGTTTGTCCGGCTTTTTCCCGGATAAATCCTGAATTTTTTATGAAGTTTCCCGAAAAACCTTCCGGATCTTCTTTTCCACCTGACTTCTGGGACACATAATCTGATGACCGCATCCCGCACATTTGAGCCGGAAGTCTGCGCCGATGCGAAGCACCTCCCACTCATGACTTCCGCAGGGATGGGGTTTCTTTAAGGTCAGCCTGTCCCCTACCTGTATGTCCATATGCACCTCTTTCGCTTATCCCACTCACCGTGCTGCTTCATGCTGCATCCAGCGCCGCGTCACAATCCTGTCCAGAGCCTACAGAGCGGCAAATATCTCTCCTATGCTCCCCTGCACCACCAGATCCGCCGCGCCGTCCCTGGCTGTAGGCGTCTTGTTCACCAACACCAGCTTGTTCCCTCTGTAGTAGTCAATCAGCCCTGCCGCAGGGTAAACCACCAGCGAAGTGCCTCCGATGATCAGCACGTCTGCATTTTGGATATAGTCAATCGCGTCTCTTAAGGTTCCGTTGTCCAGCCCCTCCTCATATAAAACCACGTCCGGCTTAATGTCTCCTCCGCATTTTGAGCACTTCGGCACGCCCTGTGCCTGCAACATATACTCCGCATCATAAAACGCCCCACATGTCTCACAATAATTCCGAAGCACACTTCCGTGGAGCTCCAGTACCCGTTTGCTTCCCGCCGCCTGATGAAGGCCGTCGATATTCTGGGTGATCACTGCCCGGAGCTTTCCCTCCCGTTCCCACTGCGCCAGCTTTAAATGGGCTGCATTGGGCTTTGCTCCCAGGCACAACATTTTATCTTTATAAAAACGGAAAAACTCCTCAGGTCTCTGCCTGTAAAACGTGTGGCTTAATATCGTTTCCGGCGGATAATCATATTTTTGATTATACAGCCCATCCACACTTCTGAAATCGGGTATCCCGCTTTCCGTGGAAACCCCCGCGCCGCCAAAAAATACAATATTATCGCTGTTATTTACCAACTCCCTGAGCTTCTCGATCTGATCCATCATACCCTCCTTTTGCTATCCCACATCAACCTGCTTCTATCATTTTAACTGACTATTTGCCGATTGTATAGTAAAATCGCTACATATTTCCCGCCAGATAATCATACATTCCCTGGGCCTCGGAAACAGGCTCGTCCGTCCCCTGCCCCCCGGATACGATCACCTTTATCCCCGGATTCTCGTCTAAATACCGGCAGGCCTCATCCAAACGGTACTGCAGGGCCTTAGAGGGGCCGCCTGTCTTCATCTGCGCCCCCAGCACAATCAGATAATCCAGCTCCGCCGGGCCCTTTTGGGTAAACCGTCTGAGGATACATCCCTCCACCGCAAGAAAAAGCAGGAGCCCTGCACATACTAAAATAAGAAAACCCCTGCGCAGCCATACGGGGATATGGCTCTCCCAAAGCCCTTTCTTTAGCAGAAAAGCCACTTTCAAATAATATTTTTTCTATTTTGCATCAAATGAGGTAAAAATTAATAATAAATTATTTACTTTTTCGTTGAAATAATCTAAACTATTTTTCATAAAGTCTTAAGGAGTTCGCATGAATGACCATCTCTTACCAATAAGTAAATACCATAAGGAATTTAACCATTATCTTCCTTACAATTTTGATTCTTTCAATATTTATCAATCAAAGGGATTAGAAAAACACATTCTCAAACGGCATCCTGATTGTATGAAATATATTACGCTGATACCAGAGATTATTTCTTCACCTGATTATATAGGTGTCAATCCGAATGAAAATGATATGAGTTTTGAGTTAGTCAAGTGCATTTCCGAAAATGTACAGATTGGTATAAAACTGGATGCTAAAGATAACTATTTATATGTCGCCACGCTGCATACAATTACAAACTCAAAACTAAAACACGGCATCCAAAACGGCCGTCTGAAAAAATTTGACAAATAAGCAGGTATAACATATAATAGTTGTACATAATAATAGCAATAGCCAAATTACAAAGGTCGGAAAGGCTCCCGACGCACTCGTAAGAGTACCTGAGATGATGGATACGCCGCCCATCTTGTAATTTGGTGAACAAAAGGTGTAACCGAACGGTTACACCTTTTCATTTCCCCAAATCCTCTCTCAACTCACAATCCGGTAATAGGTTTTTGCCGTCACTGCATAGCTGACCCCGTAAATCAAGATAAAAAGCAGGGCGATTCCGGCGCAGCATCCCGCAATCAGCCTGTCATCAAACAAACCCAGTACCCCCATCAGAGCTTCTACCATGAACATTCCCGCAAAGGTATGCAGCAGCGCCCCCAGCAGCGGCAGGAAAAATACCAGAAAAATCTGTCTGCGGACGGTACTTTTAATTTCTTTATCGCTCATCCCTACCTTCTGCATAATGGCAAAGCTTCCCTGATCCTCGTACCCTTCCGTGATCTGTTTGTAATACATGATCAGCAAAAGGCACATAAAAAACACAATTCCAAAAATAATACCGATGAACAAAAGACCTCCGTACATAGTCTCTATTTCGGCCCTGGAGTCCATCCCGTTAAAAAGAGCCAAAAACCCTTCCTGTCCCTGCACCCAGACAGACAATTCAGCAATAAAATCCTGTTTTAACTCATCCTCTCCCTCCAAAAGCACACCTACAGTCTGCCTTCGGCTCTCCTCTAAATCCGCAGGCTCCCTGATTCCTCCTTTTTCCGCAAAGGCTTTCGCATATCGCTCAAATTGGCCCTCATCTTTTACCACAAGCACATATTCTTCTCCAAAATCCGTTCTTCCTGACTTGGGCCATGGGAAGAAATCTGTCAGTTCCTCTTTAATCTGTACCTGCTCTCCCATGAACACTACACTATTATAACCGAAATCCTTCCCTGTGGAATAAAATAACACCTGATTTTCTTCTAATTCTTTATTCTCTTTCTCCACCCTGTTATAGTCCTCCAGAGTGACAAACCTCACATCATAGACATCCTCAAACCGGCTTACCTCTTCCCTGGGTAAAAAACTGTTTTCCTGCCTGCCGCAGCCAAAGCTCATACTGTCGATACTGTCTGCGCGCAGCGCTCTGATCCCATACCTTTCCTCCAGCTCTGACATCTCGGCCTCCAACAGCTCCCTGTTTGGATTACCCTGCGTACAGACGACCCCCAGATCATAGGGAGCCTTGAAACGGGCAATACCGTCAAAACCTGCATAGAGGCTCACCGTACACACCAGCGTAATGATCACCATCGTAGAAAAAATACAGATATTGGAAAGTCCCGCCGCATTTTTCTTCATCCGGTAAAGCATTCCTGAAACCGTAATAAAATTTTCAGAGCGGTAATAAAATTTTTTATTTCCTTTCAGTTTTTTTAACAGCAAAATACTGCCCGAGGTAAATAAAAGGTAGGTGCCAAGCACCACCTCAAATACCGAAAGGAAAAAATCCGTAAAAATCTGGCTGTCCACCTCAGACTGAATTGACGTGGCATAGCCCAGTCCAAGAATCAAAATCCCCGAAATCCCCCAAAACCCTGTCCATTTAGGCTCCTTTTCTCCTTTTTTGCTCCCGGAAAACAGTTCCACGGGCCGGGATTTTCCTACCTGAATCAATCCATAGACCAGATTAATTGCAAAAACTGCCATAAAAAAGGCCGCCGTCTCCTTTACCGCCTGCCAGGTGAAAATAAATTCCGCCTTTACGGGAAGTCCGCTCATCTTAAGGAGCAGCAAAAAAAGCAGCTTGGAGAGCACTCCCCCGAAGAGAATCCCTCCTGCGATCGCCAGCACATAAAGAATCAGTGTCTCACAGACCAGCATGATTCCAATATGCTTTTTTTCCAGTCCCAGTATGCTGTAAAGCCCAATCTCCCTTGTACGTCTCTTAATCAGAAAGCTGTTGGCGTAAAACAAAAAGGGAATCAGGATAAGCCCAAGAAGGATCTGGCCAATCATCAGCATTAACCAGGCATAAGCGCTGCGCGGAAGGCTTTTGGACAGATCATTATGCAAAATAGAGGAAAAAATAAAAAAGGTAAACGTAGAAAAAACACATGTTATGATGTAAGGACCGTAAATTCTGCCGTTTTGTACAATCCCTTTAACCGCTAAATGCGGCAATAATTTCCATTTATTCATGCCTGCTCCTTTCTGCATGTCCGTTCACGCCTGTATTTGAGATTTCACTTTCGTCTGTCCCCATGTCATAAGCCGTTCCGTTCTCCGTCTGCAGTACCGTGAGCGTGTCAGAAATCATCCGATACATAGCATCCTTGCTCCTCTCTCCCCGGTAAATCTGATGGAAGACACAGCCGTCCTTGATGAAAAGAACCCGTCCCGCATGGCTGGCCGCCTGGATACTGTGGGTCACCATCAAAATCGTCTGTCCCTCCGCGTTAATCTCCCCGAACAAATCGAGAAGCTTTGCGGAGGCCTTGGAATCCAGCGCTCCGGTGGGTTCGTCCGCAAGTACAATGTCCGGGCGGGTGATCAGCGCCCTGCAGGCTGCCGCCCGCTGTTTCTGTCCTCCCGAAACCTCATAAGGATATTTCTCCAGAATATCCAGGATAGAGAGCTTTTTGGCCAGTGGAATCAGCCTTTGCTCCATCTTCTCATGCTTCATTCCGGCCAGTACCAGAGGGAGAAAAATATTATCCTTAAGAGACATGGTGTCCAGCAGATTAAAATCCTGGAACACAAACCCCATATGCTCCCTGCGGAAAACACAGAGTTCCTTTGCCCTGATTTCCCCGAAGTTTCTTCCCTTTAAAATCACCTGCCCACTGGTGGGTCTGTCCAGGGAAGCAAGAATGTTAAGCAAAGTGGTCTTTCCTGAGCCGGACTCTCCCATAATTGCCACATACTCCCCCTCTTCCACAGAAAAATTAACATCGTTCAACGCCTGTACCTTCACCTGCCCGAATCTGGCGGTATATATTTTCTTTACATTTTTCACTTCCAGCAAAGTCATTAGTCAGCCTCCTCCCAAAATAACACATGTTTTAATTGTTTATTTTTTGTATCTGAAGCTATTATAATAAAATGGGAAATGCTCTGCCATTGATTCGGCTTACATTTCCCGTTCCCAAACTTACATTTTTGTCACATATCTCTGTAATTTTCCTGGGCAAACCCAAGAATCACCCTGGTTCCCAGACCTTCCTCTGATTCTACCCTGATTTTATGGGAAAGCCTGTCCATGACCTGCCTGCACAGATACAGCCCGATTCCCGTAGACCTTTTGTCAACTCTCCCGTTATATCCGGTAAAGCCTCTCTCAAAAATTCTCGGAAGATCCTCCCTGCGAATACCGATTCCGGTATCCTCCAGGACGAGGTACTCTACAGAACCTGTCCTCTTTGCCCCGTCTTCATCCGCACCATAGATGGAAATGCCGCCTTCTCCGGTATATTTCAACGCATTTGAAAGGAGTTGCTCAATCACGAAACAAAGCCACTTCTCATCTGTCACCGCAGAGCAGGAAAACTCCTCCAGAGAAAAGGAAAGTCCGCTTCCCGCAAACAAAACCCCGTATTTTTTTACAGCCTGCTTTACAATCGGATAAACCTCCTGCTTTTGAAAGAGCAAATCGGAGGACAGGGAATCCAGCCGGGCATAGTTAAGGGCCATTTCCGCATACTGCTCTATCTTAAAAAGCTCCCTGACAGCCGACAGTTCCTTTTCATCCTCCATCAAAAGACGCATTGCGGCAATCGGCGTTTTGATCTGGTGAATCCACATAGTATAGTAATCCGCCATATCCTTGCGCTTTTCGTCATATTCTGTGGTCAGCCTTTGTTTCTCCTGCTCCTCGACACTAATTAAATCCTGATATAACTGTTCCGGCATGCTCTCTGCCTCCGGCAGATCACCGATACGCACTCCCATATGCTCCGGCGCTTCTTTCAGCTTCCTGCACTTCCGGTAATAATGCCCATAATCCCAGAGTGCCAGCCAGCCCCCGAAGAACAGAATCAAAAACAGGGCGTAGGACATATTTTGAAAGGACTCTTCATAGCCATAAATTCCGGCGATCAGAAACAGGATCAAAACCGCCCCGGCCAGCAGGCCGACCGGCTTCATCCTCTCCCTGAGATAGGATTTAATAAAACGATTATCCATTTAATTGATAACCCGCTCCCTTTCTGGTCAAAATAAAGTCTTTTAAGCCTGCCTCTTTAAGCCGCCTGCGCAGCCGGTTCATATTCACTGTCAGAGTGTTGTCGTCCACAAAGCATTCGTCATCCCACAGCCGCTTTATAATGCTTTCCCTGGATACCACATTTCCCGCGTTTTCAAAAAGCAATTGTAAAATCCGGAACTCATTGCCGGAAAGCTTCAAATTTTTCCCTTCATATTCCAGAGACATATCCGCAAGATGAATCACCGCTCCTCCAAACTCTAAAAGCGGGGAGGCTTTCTGAAATGAATAGGCCCGCCTCAAAATCGCCTGTATTTTTGCCGACAGCACCTCCAAATCAAAGGGTTTGACGATAAAATCGTCTCCCCCCATATTCATGGCCATCACGATATTCATATTGTCGCCGGCAGATGAAATGAAAATCACCGGAACCTGGGAGAACTTTCGTATCTCTGCGCACCAGTAATACCCATTGTAATAGGGCAGACCAATATCCATCAAAACAAGATGAGGACCAAACCCGGAAAAATGGGGCAGAATATTGGCAAAGTCCGTGACCGTTTCCACCTCATAACCCCATTTTTCCAGATGCTTTTTCATCATCCCGGAAATCACTCTGTCGTCTTCCACAATTAAGATACGGAACATTGCCCTTCCCTGCCTTTTTCCGTTTTCTATAGTGTAAAAGGAGGGGGTGCGTTTGTCAAGAAGCGGGATGGCTGTTGCTTTTTACACCCATGCAAGACGACGCAGGACTTTACACCTGTCCGGGCAGTCTTCCGGTTAAACCGTAAAAAAGCAACTCGAAACGCTCAATCCACTTCCCGCAGCCTCTCCACAATACTTTGCTTCTCCAGATTTTTAAAGCAGAGGTACGGCACCAGAACCGCAAAGCCGATCAGAAGCGGTGCGCAGACCGCTAGGGGAAGCAGAGTGAAATGAAAGGTTTCCGTCCAGCTCCGCTTTCAGGCGGACATACTTCATGGGCTTAATAATATAGTCTTCCGCCTGGTATTTATACCCCTCCAGACCATATTGCGCCAGTGTGGTCAGAAAAATAATGCCTACCTTCTCATCCATCCGGCGGATCTGCCCTGCGGCGTGGAGCCCATCCACCGGTTTCATCTGAATATCCAGAAAGATCAGGTCGATACCGGGGTCATATTTCTCCACCAGCTCCATCCCGTCATAGCAGGCTGTGATCTTTATTTCCTCCCCGGTTTCATCGGCATATCTCTCAAGCAATCCCCTCAGGTGCTCCACAAACTCCCTTTCATCATCACAGATTGCGATGTGTATCATCCCGTTTCCCACCGTCCTTTTGTATCGAATCGTAAACCATAAATTATTTTGCCGCTTGCGATAGAGCATTCCCTCTGATACACTACTTCAATAATACTCTTTTTACAATACCATTCATCAAAAAGGAGGGCAGGCCATGCTGCGGATCGCCATATGCGACGATGAGGAATTTTACAGGGAAAAGCTCCAAGCCCTTGTACAAAATTATCTCTTAAATCACGATTTAGCAGGAAATTTCAGTCTTTTTTCCTCCGGGGAGGAATTTCTGGGCCAGTGCGAAAATCAGGTAAAATATGATATTGTGTTTATGGACATCACCATGGACGCCCTGAGCGGAATCCAGACAGCCCTGCGGATGCGCTCCTTCCATTCCGATACCTTCCTCGTCCTTGTCACCGCTTTTTTTGATTACGTGCTGGAGGGCTATAAGGTAAATGCCCTGCGTTATCTTTTAAAGGACACGCTGGACGCCTCCCTCCCGGAATGTATGGACGCAATTCTCCGGAAAATGCAGACCGCACAGGTAACCTTCCCCTTCACGGACGGGGAACGGAAATTATACACCGACAATCTCCTTTATATCGAAAGCCAGAAACACAAATCCCTCTTTCACTATATGGGAACCGCCCGGGAAATCCTCCGGCTCTACCGAAAGCTGGACTCCATCGAGGAAGCCCTTTCCGGCTATGGCTTTCTGCGCATTCACAAGAGCTATCTCGTGAATATGAAGCATATTCTGAGAATCAGCGGTTACACCGCCTTTTTGGACACCGGGGAGGAGCTTCCCATCCCGCGGCTTAAATTTCAGTCTGTAAAAGAGGCCTTCACGGCCTACAAAGGAGCTTTCTGATGGAAATGATTTTAAACACGATCCTCTTTTCTCTCGTCATGGGACTGAGCTGCCATGCCTTTTTTACCGCCCTTTTCCCTCCCCGCAGGCTCCGGCCATGGATGGAATACACCGCTGTTTTGGCGTTTTTAGCAGGCTTTCTCCTGATCGCCTTCACCAGAATCCCGCCCTATATTTTTCAGCCCCTTCGCTTTATTCTGGTGGTATTTCTTGCCGCACAGCTTTGCTTTCGGGTTACCCCGCTGAAAAATCTGGCCGCCTGTGTTTTGCTCTGCGCCCTCTACTGGCTGACCACCATGATCACGGTATCCGCCCTTTCCTCTGTCCCCCTGCCCTTATTCCGGCGCCTGACGGGCGAAGCAGAGAAAATAACGGCTGGTATTTTTTTATGTATGATGCTTCTCTTTCATTATAAATATAAAAACCGCTTTTTGGCAGAAGAGGACGTCAGGTGGACAAGGTTCGCCCTTTTTCCTCTGCTGGGCCTGATCCTTGTCCTGTCTCTCGCCATGGTCTCCCTGGACGGCACTGTTCAGAACAGCCGGGCCATGCTGGCAGCGCTTTTCAGCTTTGCGGCGATCAATGTGTGTCTTTTTTATTGGATCGGGGATTTCCTGAAAAAGGAAAGAGAAATGCAAAAGTTCCGCCTCATCCAGGAACGGACCCTGAGCCAGATGAACCAATACCGCAGCATCCAAAAAAGCTACGAAGCGCAAAAGCGGTATCTCCACGATTACAAAAATCAACTGGACTGCATCCAGGGAATGCTCCAGGCCGGAAAATCCGGGGAGGCTCTGGCCTATATCACCGGCCTCAGAGGAAGCCTTAAGGACAGCGCCGTGTTTGTCTCCACCAATCATCCTGTGGTGGACGTGGTGCTGAACCAGAAATATCAGCAGGCCCGGGAAAAGGGTATTGCCATGACCATGTCGGTTAATGATCTGTCCTCCCTTTCCATGAGCGATGAATTCATTGTCACCCTGCTGGGCAATCTGCTGGATAATGCCATCGAGGGCTGCGAGAGATTGGGACAGGATGGGAACAAGGTAATCCAATTTAAAATGCTCACGGAGGACGGGCAGCTCATCCTCTCTGTGCGAAATCCCGCCCCCACGCCTTTACAGATCAAAAACAACCGGATTGTCACTCAAAAAGCCGATCCCCAAAACCACGGCATCGGCCTTCTGAATATTGATTCCGTTATCAAAGCCCAGGACGGAACCGGCATTTTGAAATGGGAAGACGGATGGATCTGCTATTCGGCAATGATCCCTCTCTGTCCCTCATCCCATACCGGCTCTTTTTAATTCCTCCACAATCCCAACGCTGGCAGAGCTCCACAATGGCGCTCATTTCTTCTTCCACATAGGCATAATTTTTTTCCTTGAGCTGGGTATGGCCGAAATAACCTAAAGGCAATCACAGCTCCTGCCAACGGGACGTACTTAAACAGTACAAACCAGATAAATCCCGGCAGCGCCATCAGATACAGTCCTTTATGCTTGCAGATGCTTTGCCAGAGACTGTCCTTTTTCAGCCCTGCAGCCACAGATGACCCTTTTCTCATCACTTTACCTGTTATTTTCTTTCCGTGCTCTTGATGGGATTATTATAAGAAAAACAAAGAAACTCAGATAGGGAATTTTTTCGGTTCTGACGGGATATTTTTTCGAAAGCCGCCTTTTTTTGCCCTCCCGGCGCTCATTTATGCCGCCTGCCTTGCTTCCCCAGGCTCCCGGGAATACAATGAACCATATCTTATAGAAAGCGAGGCGTTCTTATGATAATGAAAAAACTGAAAGGCTTCACCCTTGTTCTTACAGGCTCTCTTCTTCTGTCCGCCTGCTCTGCAAAGACGCAAACACAGGCAGAAGCTGCGAGCCTAAGCCCTCTGTCCATACAGGATACGACGCAGCTCATGATGGAGAGCCTGAAAAGCTTGGACCTTGACACCTTCAACGAATATTCCGACAACTATGTCAGTACGGAAAGAAACTGGCTGGGTATTCCTGTGCGGAAGGAATATCAGGTTTTCAGCGAACTGCTCCAGCCATTCCCCAAAAAGGGAAAGCGCTATCAGGCGAACTATCGGCTAACCGAAAAGCTCATGGAGAATCTTACATGGGAAATTAAGGACGTGCGCACGGACAATACTACGGCAAAGGTTGACATGGAGATCACGAACATCGATATGGCAAAAGCCACGGGTTACTATGAAATCTCCCTGATGGAAAGTATGCTCGAAAGCGAGGGAATGGGGATTGTACAGCTTATTAAGGATGTTTCTGAGATTACACGGAATACGGACGGCCTGATCCTTGCCATAGAACAGTTGGCGGCGGAGGACACCCACACCGCCCGGGTCACCCTTTCGGCCTGCCGTGAAAACGGGCATTGGAGGTTTGAATTAAACGAAGACTTTATCAATGCATTTATGGGTAACATCAATTCCCAGAACTATCCCGATGAAATTAACCGTAGACTGAACGAGCTCTATCGGCAATATGAGGAAAAGGCGCTCTCTGCGGCAGAGCAGTATGAAGAAAGGCTGGAAAGATTGTTTGAATAGCGCGGAATCATCCACACCGGCAGAGCAGAAGATGTCTTCCGTCCCTGACCAAGGATAAGATTATAGCATATTACAGGGAACATGATCTGATCCTGGTCATAGACGACTTCCATTATGCCCCGGAGGGAAAACGGATGCAGATTGCCCAGCAACTCAAGGATGCCATCCGCAGGGGATTTAAAGCTATTGCGGTGTCCCTCCCCCATCGTGCTGACGAAGCAATCCGCCAGAATGCAGACCTTTCCGGGCGCTTAAGCCTTATCAATATAGAGCCATAGGAAGTGGATGATTAAAAAGAGATTGCAAAGCTGGGGTTTGGAAAACTGTGCATTTCCATTGAGGACTCCATTGCGGCACAGATTGCGGTAGAAAGCCTTTCCTCTCCCCAGCTGATGCAGTATATCTGCCTGAACATCTGCACCATGCTGGAAATGTCCGGGAAAGAAAACCGGCAGATCCGGCAGGAGATTCTTGAGACCGCTTATCACTACACCACCGCAAACTTCGAATATGGAGATGTGGTCTCCCTAATGCGAAAAGGGCCGAATACCCGTGGCAAGAGCCGGAACACCTTCCAGACCGCCGATAGACAGGAGCATGACATTTATGAGTTGATCGTGAAATCCATTGCAGAAAATCCGCCCATTATGAAGCTGGAATTCGAAGATGTGAAGGATCGGATCTACCGCCTGCTTACAGATGACTGCAAAAAACCTTCCCCGCAGATGATCCGGGAGAGCCTGGCAAAGCTGAAAGATCTTCTGTATGGACGGGAAGATATTTTTAAGGTACTTGACTGGAAGGAAGGGAGTCTCTATATTTTAGATCCTTTGTTCCTGTTTTATCTGCGATGGGGAGGCGCTCACTGATATCTATGTTTAATGGTATAAATAGTATAACTGTAATGAGTATTCAGATAAAGAAACCCGGCACAATTTGAATGCCGCAGCAAAACGGGTTATCGAATATCTGGAAGAGATTATGACCGGTTCTCCAGCAGACGACCAGTTGCTCACCGTCCTTGATAACTATTATCTTTTTCTGGAAAGCCTTCTGGAGCAGCTGCCTCACAAACGCGGCGGCATCCAGAAAGAACAGCTGTCAGCACTGAAGATCCAGAACGAATATGATGTCTAATATCTGCTCTATGCTTATCTGAAACCCCTTTATCCACTGGCAAGGGCTGAAGTCAGTGAGGATACCGGTTATGGCACGGTGCGGACCGATATTTTCCTGGACTCTGAACATGTCTTTGAGGCAAAATGCACCAGAAACAGTATGAGACTCAAAAAGCTGACAGAAAAGATCATTGAGAATCCCCAGTTGTTCCGAAACACTTGTGAAAACAAAGTAAAAGGAAAGCAGATACATATCGTGATCCATCAGCCTAAAATACTGTAAGAAACAGAAAACCCCGAAAAATCACATTTTTCGGGGTTTTCTAAGAGGCGCAGACCGGATTTGAACCGGTGGATACTGGTGTTGCAGACCATTGCCTTACCACTTGGCTACTGCGCCGTAGCTATTTTATTATAACAAAACAATAAATAACAGTCAATCCAAAATCTTTATAATCTATCGCAAAATTCAGCTTCTAATCAAAATGACTCCGACGGGAATCGAACCCGTGTTACCGCCGTGAAAGGGCGATGTCTTAACCGCTTGACCACGGAGCCTTATTTTGTTACCGATCAGGTAACTTAACGAACAGTATTTTACCACAGTCAATTATATTTGGCAAGTAAAATTTTTTGCCTTTTTCGCGAATCAATCCTTTTGACACGCTTTCATTTGTACACTATAATGATTAAAACATGAAACGGGAGAAAAAAATAATTTATCAGGAGGACTTCATATGAAAGACTATATTCTAGCTGACGACGTCAGAACCTTTGCATTCTCCGCAGAAAATCCCACCGGAGTCCGGGGCGGCGGTGCCCGCGGCGGGGACTGCACAAAACTGCGGCCCTGCATCGAGATCCATCCCGGGGAAACCGTTACCCTTTTAGACACCGATGGACCGGGAATCATCCAGCACATCTGGTTTACGGGCTACGTAGGGCACAGCTTTATCCTGCGCATCTACTGGGAGGGAAATGAAAATCCTTCCGTGGAAGCGCCCATCTCCGCCTTCTTTGGCTGCGCCTATGATGAAAATTTTGCGGACGTGAATGGCAACTATCCTGTCTTAAATTCCGCCAAAATCCTGACGGCTCCCGGGCGGGGCTTTAACAGCTACTGGGAAATGCCCTTCCAAAAGCACTGCAAAATCACCATGGAAAACCGCAGTAAAGAAGATCAGACCCTCTTTTACATGATTACAGGGTGCTACTGTGAGCTGCCCCATAATATCGCCTACTTCCATGCCTCCTACCGCCAGGAGCATCCGGTACAGAAGGGCCGTTCTTACACCATCATTGACGGGATTGAAGGAAAAGGTCAGTTTATGGGTCTGACTCTGGCCTCAGGCATGAACGGAAACAACACCTGCTGGGTGGAGGGGGAGGCCCGGATGTACATTGACGACGATCAGTACCCTTCCATTCATTATACCGGCACAGAAGATTACTTTTGCGGTTCCTATGGCTTCGGCAATGATATTTACCAAAAGAAGTACCAGACCTACAGCGGCCTTTATGCCGGGATGTTTGCCATATTGGGGGATAACTCTGCTTTTTATAACGGTCAGCAACGGTTCTTACTGTACCGTTTCCATGTACCGGATCCCATCCATTTCCAGACGGCTTTTCGGATGACCCTGGACAATCTGGGCTGGACAGGTCCCAGGTATGATGATTATACATCCGTGGCATTCTGGTATCAGACTCTGCCCCACAAGCCCTTTAAGCCCCTTCCGACGGATGCGGAAATGGTCATGAAATAATCAGAGAATATGCCGCCGACGGCGCATCACAACGGCAATTTACGTCAAAGGCCGGAGGGAATTTCACTTCCCTCCGGCCTTTATAGCTACTGTTCCAATTCTGTACAGAGATACACGTCTTTCACTTCCAGTTCTCCGTCAGATACGAAGAACCCCATTTTCTTGCCTTTTTCATTGTACATCCGAAATCCAAAAGCAAGGTCATTGTTTACATAAAGCACCGCCAGGCTGTCCTGGATATAAAGGGCCAGCTCATACTCTTTTCCCTCTTCCATGTGGAGAGGACGCTCTAACTCCACCGTATAGGGGAACATCTGTCCGCCCCGCTCATACATTCTCAGGCCGGATCGGAACTGGATTCGGTTATAGCCCGGTTCAAACATGAGATAATACCCTTTGTCAAAGGCCTCGTCCACCTGCAAAGCAATCCCAAACCTTGTGGGGTTTTGGCCATATTTCAGCTTCGCCTGAATACAGCACTTCTTCGGAATCTGCGCGCCGATTGCGGCAGAATAGCCGTCTGCGGAGCGGCACAGGAGGGCGTCTTTCCCTTCTTCCCAGCTTCCCGTGAACCCCTGTAAATTGACAGTCTCCTTTTTCTGCAAGGCGTTTGCCACACTCTCCACCGGGCACACGCCAAGGCTTCCGTCCTCGTGCTGGATAATTTTATGTACTACGATGGAGCCTCCCCAGTTCCAGGTCTGATAATCCCTTCCATAATCCTCTTCGGGATCAAACTTCCAGGTATCTTCTCCTCTGGTAGGATTCCAGCCGTAAACATAATGGTTTACTCCGTCGAACCCTGTCTTGGCCGCATAAAAGGCTCTTCCGTCAAAGGTATCTACCTCGGGCCGCAGCCAGGGGCCCTTTAGGGAACGGCTCATTCTATAATAAGTACAGAATCCGTCTGTATAGTTGGAATAAACCAAATAGTACCAGTCTCCTATTTTAAACAAATCCGGGCATTCATTGGCCGCCTGGTTCAGCCTGGGCGCATAGAGGGGCTCTCTGTACTCCCATTTCGACAGATCATCGGAGACACACAGGGCAACGCAGCCGTTCCTCTCTGTCTTTGCGTTTTCTCTTGCGGCAAGAAGCATCCACCACTTTTTTTCTTCCTCGTTCCAAAATACAAAGGGATCGCGCCAGTCGGATATTTTATATATCACGCCGTCCGCTCCGAATTTGTCCTCCGGAATATCCTCCCAGTGAGTCAAATCCCTGCTGGTGGCATGTCTGGCCCACTGTAATTGGGGATGATCCTGAAAGGTACAGTAAAACATATGGTAGAGCCCATCCACCTTTACGATAGAGCCTGTGCCTCCATGAATTCCTGTGGGAATTTCCTCATAGTGCCTGTTATCGGTGGTGGTGATCCGGTGCCATCCGTAAACCACCTGCTCCTTCGGCGCGTCAGGATTCCAGTTTTTCAGGTAAAAATTTTCAAACCTTTTGGTTTCCTCGTCGTAGTAGGGAATCACATCCCCTGTCTTTGCATATTGCGGGGTATAAAACAGATCCATAGCCTTATTATCATCCTCCATGCTGCCGCCGTCAGACGGCTTTCAAGTCAGGGGGACTTCATGCCGCCGCACAAAGCCCCGGCCCCAAAAGACTCCAGGTCTCTTTCAGCCTACTCCCCTGCATTTTCATAATTTGTCAGTTCATAGAACATATCAAAGCCCTTTTGCTTTAAGGTAATCAGCTCTTCCAGTCCCATCTGGTTCATTTTCTCAAGATAAGCGTTCCACCCATCATCATCAATGCCGTCCTTCACAATCTCAGCCTTCACCTGCTCCGCATACTTTGCCAGATCCGTCTCGATCTCTGCGATCCGGGTAATATCCTCCTGCTCCATAAACGCTGCCGGATAGTTGTAATCGCTATTGATATGAGGAGAGTAAATCGTACTGATCATGTCAAAGCGCAGCCCGTCGGAATCCACCATCTTATCCACATAGACGCCATAATAGTCCGCAAGGATTGCGAAGGTGTCATAAAGGTTCTGGTCGCCGCGAACCTTGCCATCCTGCCCCTCCTGCGTCCACTTGAGCATATCCCCTTCCTTTGTAAACACATTGGTATAGTTGGGATCGTCATAGGTTCCGTTACAGTTCTGTATGGACATGGAGGGCTCAAAATACTCATCCATATAGGCGCATACAATGTCAGGTCTTTCGCACAGGCTTGTCACCGCCGTCACCCCCATATCAAAGCTGTAGTAATTCTGCCTTGGCACATTTACCGTTCCGTCAGGGCCTGCCAGAGGCGGAAGCGCCTCGTACTCATCGGTGTAGTCTCCCGCAAGGCCTACCGCCCAGTCATAAAACAGTCCCACACGCCCGGAGGAAACCTTTGCGGAATAGCTCGCGCCATCCTGGGAGAAAATCTCCGGATCAATCAGTCCGTCAGCATACAGCTCGTGGAGCCACTCCAGCCCCTCTCTCGCATCGTCCTGTACTAAAGTATAAAACACTTTCTTATCATTTGTCACCATATAATGATCCATATTGTCGCCACAGCCGAAGGAACCTAATGTGATGCCCGGATCCTGATTCACCTGGTTAATCCTGAAAGACATGGGAACCACGTTGCCGTTTTCCACTGTAATATCCTTCGCAAAGGCTTCCAACACTGTCCGCAGCTCATCCGTGGTAGTTGGCATCTCCAGATTCAGCTCCTTTAACCAGGAAGTGTTGATATAGGGGATCGCCCCAATTACGTTGATGTTTTCCCTGCTGTTCTTGGACCACTCGTTTATGAACGGCAGAGTGTAAATATGGCCGTCCGCCGAAGTGATGGCCGCACGTACCTCCGGTCTTGCATCGAGAACTTTCTTTAAGTTCGGCATATCCGCCTCGATATAATCCTCCAGGGGAATGAACACGCCCTTTTTGGCATAGCCAAGAATATCATAAGGCTTGATGTAAAGCTTGGTAACTACATCGGGCATATCGCTCTTGGACAGGGCCAGCTTATACTTATCGTTGAACTGCTCGTCCGGGATGGCGTTATAGATTGCGGTCACGTTGGTCTTTTCCTGCATCCTCTGCACCAGGGCTTTTTTGCTGAAATCCTGCTCAGAGTCGGAGCCAACCCTTGTCATAATGGTAAATTCGTAATTCTCTGCCAACGGGAAGGTTACCCCGCTGTCCGATGCCTCGCCGGAAGCTGCGTCCGATGCCCCTGCGTCCTCTCCACCGGATGTATCCTGAACGGTACCTGAACCATCCGCGCCGGAGGTATCCCCCTTACTGCCGCTGTCCGTTCCTCCCCCGCATCCTGCAAGGCTTCCCGCCAGCAGCGCCGTTACCCCTGCAAGACACAGGGCTTTCTTTGCTCTTTTCCACAACATTTTTGTTTCCTCCTTCTTTCATCTATAAGTCAATGCACTATGCATAAACTCCTGTTTTATAACTGCTGTTTTACCCCTTCACAGCCCCGATCATGATTCCCTTCTCAAAATACTTGGAGAAGAAAGGATACATCAGGATCAAAGGGACGCTGGAAATCACGATGGTTGAATACTTCAAAAGATCGGCCAGCCTTGCCGTCTCCGCCAGCTTTTCCATGTTCGCCACCAGGTTCGGATTGATCTGGTTTTGTACCAGAATCGCCCGGATCACCAATTGCAAAGGCTGCATGTTCTGGTTGTCCAAATAAATCATGGCGTCGAAATAGGAATTCCACTGAGCCACAAACTGGTACAGACAAAGCACGGAAATAATCGGCATACAAACCGGAAGCAGCACCCGGAAAAAATATTGTATGTCGCTTGCCCCATCCATTTCCGCTGCCTCACGCAGCTCCGAGGGAACAGATTTGTAATAGGAACGGGCAAGAATCAGATTCCAAACATTTACTGCCCCCGGCAAAAGCACCGCCCACACCGTATTGATCAGCTTTAGCTGATCCATCAGCAGGTAGGTGGGCATCAGACCGCCTCCGAAAAACATGGTGAATACAAAGACGGCGTTAAAAAGCTTTCTCCCCATAAAATCGTCTCTGGACATGGGATATGCCGCAAACAAGGTAACGATCACCGAGATTGCCGTAAACGCCACCGAATAGAAAATGGAATTCCGAAAGCCCCTCCAGATGTTGTCATCCTGAAATACCCTCCGGTACCCCTCCAATGTCCAGTCCTTCACATCCAGACTCACGCCCACACTGCTGCGCACCGCCGGATCCATAATCGAGCAGAGCAGGATATAGCCTACCGGAATGACAATAATAAGAAGAAATAGAATCAGTATTAAATTCCCTCCCATACCGACAAGACGATCCTGGGTAAGGATGCGCCCCCGTGTTCCTTTATTTTTCTCTGATTTCACTTCTCTGTCCCTCCTATATGCCTTCCCCGTCGTTGAGCTTTGCTACCACATAATTAACTGCCACCAACAGGATCAGGTTGATCACCGAGTTAAACAGTCCAACTGCCGTGGAATATCCATAATCTCCCATCTCAAGACCCAGCCTGTACACATAGGTGGGAATGATGTCACTGGTTACCTTGTTCAAGTCGGTCTGCATTGCATATACCTTTTCAAATCCAATGCTCATGATATTCCCTGCGGAGAGAATAAACTGGATCACGATAACCGGACGAAGGGCGGGAAGTTCTACATTCCGTATCTGCTGGATAATGGTGGCCCCGTCTATCTTGGCGGCGTCTATCAGCTCCTGACTCACGCCCGCCAGCGTGGCCGAATAAATAATGGAAGACCAGCCTGCACACTGCCAGATGCCACTTCCAATATACAGCGTCCGAAACCAGCTTGACTCCGCCATAAAATCCACTGTCGTCCCGAACAGCCCGTTAATGGGGCCTACCGGGGAAAAGAACAGTCTCACCATACCTGCCAGCACGATGGTCGAGATAAAGTAGGGCAGATAGACCACAAGCTGGGCCTTTTTGCGCAGCCCCGCCCTCTGTACCCTGTAGAGCAGAAGTGCTAAAATAATCGGCGGGACGAAGCTCCATATCAGGTTATATCCGCTCAGCTTGAGCGTATTGAGCAGCAACCTTCCAAACTCCGTGGAAGAAAAAAGCCTTTTGAAATTGTACAACCCAATCCAGTCGCTCCCAAAATATCCCTTGATCGGACTGTACTCCTCAAAGGCAATGATGATTCCCAGCATCGGAAGATATTTAAAAATAATCGTCATCAGCAATGCCGGCAGGAGAAATATTATGTAAAGCTGCCAGTTCTTCACAAAGTACTTGCCAAACCTTTTCCAATATCCCTCTTCGGTTTTTACTTTTACCTTACCCATTTTCATCCCCTCTTTTTATTTGTTCATTTTATGTGTTTATATGTCGATTTTATATTACTCTTGTCTCTAACATTAGTCAATAAATCATAACATTTTCTATACATATAAACAATTTTTTGCAGGATTTTCTATGCATTTCACCTATAAATAGCTGTTCATCTATGCAGAACATGAACATTTGTAAATTTTTCTATCCTCTCTGTGCACACGCATCTGAGAATCCGATTGTTAAATGATATTTTGTATGATAGAATAGATTTCAGCCATTCATGTCACGGAGAAAAAGGGGATTCATCATGGGAAAACAAAGAGTATTGATACAGGATATTGCCGACTCCCTGAATTTGTCGCGCACTACGGTATCAAAGGTTTTGAACGGAAATACAAGCGTATCCGAGGCCAACAGAAAGCGCGTCCTGCAAAAAGCAGCAGAACTCAACTATAAACAGTTTTCCTTCCTTTCCAGCCCCCTGGAGGCTTCCCCACAGGTACCTGCCCATCCCAAAAATAATAGCATCAGCGGGAATATTGCTTTTTTCTTCCACAAAGCTCCCGACAGATACCATGTTGTCTCGCCGCTGCTGATCACTTTTGAACAGGAGATCCGGAAAGAGGGCTATACCCTCTCCATTTATACGGTGGGAAATGAGGAAATAGCGTCCATGAAACTTCCAAGTACCTTTGATGAGGGCAGTATTGACGCCATCCTCTGTGCGGAGCTCTTTGACGAGAGCTACGTCAGGCTCCTTTGCGATTTGGGAAAACCGATTTTATTTGTGGATTCTTATCATACGATTGTAAAAGATAATTTGAAAGCTGACATTCTTCTGATGGAAAACAAGGATTCCCTCTCTGAGATGGTCAAGAGCATAATTATGGCAAACGGCTTTTCATATGTAGGATTTGTGGGCGCCTTTAATCACTGCCTGAGCTTTTACGAACGCTGGCTGGGCTTTTGCTCCGCGCTTCTGGACTGCGATATTTTGCTGAACAAGTCCTCCTGCATCATATCGGAGGATGATCCCAAATACTTTGATAAGCAATGGCTCATTAACCGCCTGAAAACCATTGATCCGTTTCCGGAACTGTTTGTTTGTGCCAACGACGCACTTGCTATGCAACTGATTTTATGCTTGAAAGAATTAAATATTTCCGTTCCCTCCGATGTGATGGTAACGGGATTTGATAACAGCCCTGTCTCCCCCCTGATCACCCCGCCCCTTACCACGGTGGATATTAACACCACTGATATGGGAAAAATGGCGGCAAGGCAGATCATCAGCCGAATCGCCAACCCTGCCCTGCCCTATAGCAGGCTTTACCTTCAAACCCAGGTTCTGTTCCGTGAGTCCGCCAGTGTGATGTCCAAAGAATGGCAGTAAAAAGCAGTCAAAATATAAAGGTTTCAGCGTACAGATTGACATATCAACCGCCTAAGAAATCTCCTTTAAAATTCCACACATATCCCGCCCGGAACAATTCAACCGCAAAAAACTGGGCTGCTTTCCGATCCAGGCTGGCCATCGGCTCATCCATGAAGATTACGCTTCTTTTTTTCATCAGCGCCCTTGCGGCCATTACTTTTTGAATCTCACCCCCGGATAAGTTTTCTCCGTCAAAAACTGTCTCCCACTTTTGCGGAAGCCTATCCACCCATTGGTCACTGCCTGTCATTCCCATTGCATTTTTGACGTCATCACGGGTTCCCTTCAAATCAATTCCCCCTCGGGCATGGCGGAAAGCTGGGAATACTTTGCTTTGATGACACGTTCCACTATCTTTACCTTAAATTCCCTGTTTCCTTCTTTATACTATTTTTCCAGTTTTCCCCCAGCATCACCAGCACTGCCAGCGCTTTTCTTTTCCAGCTTCCTTCATACAGGAAAACGGCTAGAGTCATAAAGCACAGCCAAAAAGACAAGCTCGTAAGGCTTATGCCTGCCCCCGTCCAACTGCTTTTCTACCTCGTCCATGCTGCCATAGAATTCTGCATTCTCTCCCTTCCTTGTAACGATCCCCACTTTTCTACCCGCACATTAGAAATACACGATCTCTTCCTCCGCCACCCGGAATCTCGTGCGCCCAATTCCATATTCAAAAACAGCGGCCCTCCTTTTCTCAAACACGCGGATATATTCATTCATGACTCTTTCTATATCCTGTCGTTTCACAGGCTTAGGTAAAAAGTCCAGGGGGCGGTTTTTAAAAAGCCGAATGGCATAGCTCAGCCGACACATGTACGATCTGTGCGGCTTCGTTTGCCAGGTCTGCACGGAGCATTTCTCCTACCTTCACTCCATCCATGCCCCCACCAAATTCAATATCCAACAACAGCAGTTCCAGAGCCATCCCTTCCCGAAGGGATTTTAAATACTCCTCTCAATCAAGGTATTATTAACTTTTAAAAAACATCCCGAAGGTTCCGTTAACCGCAACCTCCGGGATACATTGTATCGCTTTTGTTGACTTATATCTTAAAATATCAGGTGTAAATCAGGCTGGCGCTTGCATATCCTATGATACTGTCAACCGGATCCGGCCCGTCTGACGTTGCTGAAAATATCAGCATCAGCTTTGTATCCTTCTCTACCACTCTGTTCTTCCTGACCTCCCCTCTCACTAAACTCCCATAGGGCGTTGCATTAGTAAGGGAGGGCGACAGGGTAACCAAAGTTTCCTCAATGGGTGAAAAGATATTGCCCATCTCATCTGCCTCGTAAAGTTGTGCTTTTATCGTAATAGCAGGGGTATCAGCCGGCAGTAGAAAGGGGTTGAAAAAAGCGATCAGGCCATTGATCTCCATTGTGAATGGAACCAAAAAATAAATACCGGTAACATTTCCTATTATATTATCCACATTTAACGGGGAGGTAAACGGCGAGAATCCCTGCCCGCAAGCGCCAAAACCGACAAAAGCCGGCGTGCCTGGGAGACCATTCTGAACGGTTGACATTAAAGCCGAACCTCTTGAATAAAAAAACAACACTTTTTCTTCTGATGCTGTACTGGCAGGGCCGGGAGCACCTGTGGCTCCGGTAGCCCCGGTAGCGCCTGTCGGACCGGTGGCCCCGGTAGCTCCATTTGCTCCCGCCGGGCCTGTCGCTCCCGTCGCCCCGGTAGCTCCATTTGCTCCCGCCGGGCCCGTCGCTCCCGTTGCCCCAGTGGCTCCATTTGCCCCCGCCGGGCCTGTCGCTCCAGTGGCTCCATTTGCTCCCGCCGGGCCCGTCGCTCCGGTCGGGCCTTCATCCCCCTGACACCCTTTAGGTCCCTGAGCTCCAACCGGGCCTGCTTCACCCTGGATACCCTGCGGGCCGGTTACGCCCTGGGGTCCCATGGCTCCTATTGGGCCGGTGGGCCCTGTGGGACCGGGAATCCCTCTGGGGCCCTGGGGGCCGGCATCTCCCTGTGGCCCGGTAGGACCCGCAGGCCCAATAGGACCGGCAGGCCCCGCAGGGCCTATGTCTCCTTTCGGACCTTCACAGCCGGGGTCGCCTTTCGGTCCCATTTCCCCACGAACCCCCTGAATACCCTGGGGGCCTGCGTAACCTCTCGGTCCGTCACAGCCTCCTGGTCCTGTATTCCCGGTAGGGCCTACCGGACCTGTATTTCCTCTTGGTCCCCTTGCACCGGGAGAGCCTGGAATACCCTGAGGGCCAATCGGCCCCTGTTCCCCTCTGTCCCCCTTAGGGCCAGGACAACCGGTATCCCCTTTGATACCCTGGGGACCTGCCGGCCCCTGGTCTCCTTTGGGCCCCATAGGACCGCGGAGGCCGCACGAAAGATAGTCCTCATTATGATTGCAATAACATGAATTATTTTGATCCATAAAAACACTTCCTTTTTGGAAAAATATGACTGAAAAATACCTTTTTCACTAAATATATTATGCTTTTCCTGGAAATTTGCCACATTTTGTCGAACTGCGGAAAACTACAGCGCATCAAAATACCATTCATTATAAAGGTATACCTGGTCAGAGCAGCGCATCCCATGTTTTAATGCCTGCCACCCCGTCCACGGTAAGCCCATGAGTACGCTGGAACTGCCTTACTGCCGCTTCCGTTTCTGCCCCAAAGATGCCATCTGTCTCCACGCCGAGTTCCCCCTGCAGCAGCCTGACATATTCATTCCGATCATTATAGCGCACCGTTGTGACTGTCTGCCCTTTGACCAGATATACTTCTGTCTTCCCAAAGCTGCTCACCCCATAACATTTGCCGTCACGGCGATCCTGCTGCCAGTAATAACTTTTTTCCCTGGTATCCACATGGATAAAGCCACCGGTATAGTCATAGAGCCCGATTCCCTTTACTCCAATGCCCTGTAAAAATTTTGCCACATCTCGGTTGGATGTCCCCGTCACAGTGAAATCCGCCGCCTGCCCTTTCAGGTGATAGGATGATTCCGCCTCATTAACGCCCTTATTATATTCGTCTGTCCGGTATGCGCTTGTAATAGACACTGCTTTCCCAAAATGATCCCTTACTCTCTGCAATATCTCCAGAAGTCCGGAATCCAGCAATACTTCATCGCTGCCATCCCTGCATCTAAATTCACGCAGAAGGAATTTTGTCTTCATGCCATGCAGCACAAGCCTCTTCTGGCCTGACTCTTCCAGGCTGTAACCGTATACTCCTTCCCTGACCTCCAGTACAGGTTCCTCCTCCGGTTTTGCATTGCTTATGCCGTCCTGGTCAAATGCCCTGTAGCAGTATGATCTGTCAAGCCTTGTGTTAAGGCCCGGTATACTGTAATCGCTGGTATACTGCCACATATCATAATCTGTCTCGTGATAACCCAAAGAGACATTGTAGCGTGCGACCCAGATGCTGTACTCTGCCAGCTCCTCTGCATACAGGTTTGTCTCAAGCCAGCTCTTTGATGCGTAAACTCCCGCCCGCATCCCAAGCTGTAATATCTTTTCGCAGAATGCCTTTGTGATGTCTGTCCGCATGCGTCGGGACAGATGATCCGCCCTGCCGTCCCCCTTGGGATTGGACAACTCGCTGTCATAATAGACGGGCAATGCCGGGCTGTAACTTTTCGTCATTTCATGACAATACTCGGCTTCTGAGATCGCTTCCTGCTCCGTGACCGCCTGCCCCATAAAATAAAACCCATAAGGTATCCTATTTTCTATAAGCCCTTGCATGTGTTTGGCAAACAGCGCATCTTCCTTGATCGTACCGGCGCTGTAACCGCGGTATCCAACCCTTACTACTACCCCATCAAAATGTTCTTTCAAAAGGGTATATTGCTGGATTGTATTATATTGGGATATATCCCCTACATACAATTCTGTTTTTTTTACCTCTTCTGTCATGGCCTGTCTCCTATTTCTTCTTTATAATTTTCAATTGTTTGGGCATCCGTTTTGCCCTATCATATCCGGGCACAGTTCCCATACAATTTATGCTGCCCATGAACACAAGGTTCACAATGACAAGCGCATTGAGTGCTATTGAGCCATTGAAGATGATCTTTCCCGCCCGGTCTGTTCAGAAAAGGTAAAAAATCCTGCCCTCAACCAAAAGGGCATTGCTTCCGGTTATCATTTTTTCTTTCAGGGTAAAATCTTTCAGCCGAACGCTAAGACTTGAATTCAATACCCCAAGGAACTGGGAAAAGCCCGTAAACACTAGTGTTTACGGGCTTTTCCCAGCTCCCCGAGTAGGGCTCGAACCTACAACAACTCGGTTAACAGCCGAGTG